>JAJFFU010000053.1 GCA_021776465.1 Parvularculaceae bacterium | reverse complement strand
CGCGTCAGCGCTCAGCAACACGTCGCGGGACAATTCACGCCGTTCTTCAACACCGCGCACTTCGCGCGTGAACACGTAGCCACCCTCGCCGTCGGCTGCACCGCTCCAGTCCCGCTCAAATTCTTCCGAGATCACGTTCATCCGTTCAGCGACCCGCGCGGCAACGTCATCAGCGTCATCGCCCGCTTCCTTGAGCGCACGCGCCAGCGCCGCCTGCATGATCACGTCTCGCGACAACCGCGCCGGGAAGTCCGCCAGCGCATCGCCGATTTTTCGCGCCTTGCCAATTACATTCGCAAGATCAGCGCCAGCAATGGTTTCTCCCGACGCCAGGATCAGCGCGCCATCGGCCATCCCTTCCGTATAAAGATAATCGTTGAGCGATTTGTCGTCGAGCAGATATTGTTCGGACTTGCCGCGCGAGACCTTATAAAGCGGCGGCTGGGCAATGTAGAGATGGCCGCGCCGGATAAGTTCCGGCATCTGGCGGAAGAAAAACGTCAATAGCAGCGTTCGGATATGGGCGCCGTCAACGTCGGCGTCAGTCATGATGACGATCTTATGGTATCGCAGCTTGTCCGCATTGAAATCATCGCGGCCGATGCCGGTTCCAAGCGCCGTAATCAGTGTGCCGATTTCCTGGCTCCCCAGCATCTTGTCGAAACGTGCGCGCTCCACATTGAGGATCTTGCCGCGCAACGGCAGAACCGCTTGATTCTCGCGATTTCGCGCTTGTTTGGCGGAGCCGCCGGCAGAGTCACCCTCGACGATGAAGATTTCTGATTTCGCCGGATCGCGTTCCTGGCAGTCAGCAAGCTTGCCGGGCAAGGACGCCACATCGAGCGCAGACTTGCGCCGTGTCAATTCGCGGGCCTTGCGGGCCGCTTCGCGCGCAGCGGCGGCCTCGGTGATCTTCATGACAATGCGCTTGGCGTCTGCCGGCCGTTCCTCAAACCACTCGCCAAGTTTTTCCCCGACAGCGCCTTCAACAACGGGCCGCACTTCCGAGGAGACCAGCTTGTCTTTTGTTTGAGACGAAAATTTCGGGTCCGGCACTTTGACAGAGAGAACGCAGGTCAAGCCTTCGCGGGCGTCGTCGCCCGTCAGCGAGACTTTCTCCCTTTTCGCAATGCCGGAGCTTTGCGCATAGTTGTTGATGATGCGCGTCAGCGCGCCGCGGAACCCGGCGAGGTGTGTGCCGCCGTCGCGCTGCGGAATGTTATTGGTAAAGCACAGAACTTTTTCGTGATAACCGTCGTTCCACCACATGGCGACATCAACAGTGACGCCCTCGCGTTCTGTCGAGAAAGAAATCGGCTTGTCCAGAAGCGCCGTTTTCGATGCATCAAGATACTGAACGAATGCTTCCAGCCCGCCGTCGTAAATCATTTCTTCGACGCGCGCTTCTACGTGCCGATTATCGGCAAGACGGATCACAACGCCAGAGTTTAGGAACGCGAGTTCACGCAGACGGTGTTCGAGCGTATCGAAATCAAACTCTGTGCCGGTGAAAATCGTATCAGACGGCAGGAAGGTCACTTCCGTCCCGGTCTTCACGGCGTCCCCAACAACCGCGAGGTCGCCGTCCGGCTCGCCCAAATGGAAGCGCATCGTGTGCTCTTTGCCGTTCCGGCGGATCGTCAAATCCAGCCGTTCGGAAAGCGCATTGACGACAGAAACGCCAACGCCGTGCAGCCCGCCGGATACTTTATAGGAATTCTGGTCAAACTTTCCGCCCGCATGCAGCTGCGTCATGATCACTTGGGCTGCGGAAACGCCTTCTTCGGCGTGAATGTCCGTCGGAATGCCGCGCCCATTATCGGTTACCGTGACAGAGCCATCGGCATTCAGCGTGACTTCGACTGTATCGCAATAGCCGGCGAGTGCTTCGTCGATGGCGTTGTCGACAACTTCATAAACCATGTGATGGAGGCCCGACCCGTCATCGGTGTCGCCGATATACATGCCGGGGCGCTTGCGGACCGCATCGAGGCCTTTCAGGACTTTGATGGAATCTGCACCATAGTCTGCGTTGCCGCCGCTCTGTGCGGTTGCTTTTTCGGATGCTGGTGCGACAGCGTCGTCTACCTGATTTTCTGCGGCGTTGTTCGCCATTTTGAGACTTTCTTTTTTTATTATTCAAATTCGAAAACAGCGCCGTCGCGCGCTTCGAAACGTTGCGCCCGCGGACCCCAGGCGTCAAATAAATGATGATCCGTACCCGTCATGAATGCCTGAAAACCGAGACGGTCTATAATATCAAACAACGCCGCGCGTCGTTCTTCATCGAGATGCGCAGCGATTTCATCGAGCAACAAAATAAGCGGCGCATCGCCAGGCGCCGCGTCTAAGGAAGCCTTCGCCGACGCCAGCACAATTCCGATCAGCAACGCTTTTTGTTCGCCCGTCGAACATAGACGCGCAGCTTGTGCTTTTTCGCGATGTTCAACGATCAAGTCCGTGCGGTGCGGGCCGATGGTTGCGCGTCCTGCTTCCGTGTCAGCGCGGCGACGCTCGCCCAGCAGGCCGGCGAAATCATCTTCCACGTCGCCGGGTTTAGCGGCGCCGAGCGCACCTTCGATAGCCCCGTCCAGGGCGAGATTCGCCGCCGGAAACGCATTGCCCGTCGCGCCATCGCCGTTCGTTACGGAAGAAACAGCGAGGCGGGTCAGCATCGCACAACGCGCCGCCGCCATGGCGACACCGTGTTCAGCCATCTGGCGTTCCAACACGCCGAGCCATTCATCATTACGCGAGCGTTCGTCGAGGAGGCGCTGGCGCTGGCGCATGGCTTGTTCATAGGCGGAGGAAACTTTGGCGTGGGCCGGATCATGAGCAAGCACCAGCCGGTCCAGAAACCGGCGGCGTTCGCCGGCCCCGTCCATGAAAAGGCGGTCCTGCGCCGGGGTCAGCCAGATAAACCGGATATGATCGGCAAAGGCGCCGGGCCCGGACGCTGACGCGTCGTCGATCCGGCAGACGCGCCGGTCAGGGCGTCCCGCCTCGGCGCCAACGCCCAGTCGCTTTTCATCATCATTGTCGCAAAGGCGCGCGGAGACGGCCCAGCCCCCGGCTCCGCCCTGTCGCGGCAATTCGTCGAGCCGCGCGCGGCGCAAACCGCGTCCCGGCGCAATTAACGACAATGCTTCGAGCAAATTCGTTTTGCCGGCGCCGTTGGGGCCCGCGATCGCTGCGGGGCGGCCGTCGAAACGCACCTCGGCAGCGCCATAACAGCGAAAGTCCGTGAGCGTTAAACGCGTCAGGCGCGCGCGCGCATGCTCGCTCACCGCAGACGGCTCGGCGCTGTCATTTAAAATTGCAGCCTGACTTAACATTCACGCCTTTCGAGCGGCGCGCCAATCGCACTGGCGGCGCCGCGACACTCATCAAACCCTTAGCGGCATTAAAACGTAGAGCGCGCGCTCATCTTCCTCGTCGACAATCACCGTCGGCGAAGACGGGTCGGCAAGACGAAGCGTCGTCGTCTCCCCGTTTATTTGCTGCGCGACATCAAGAAGATAGCGCGCATTAAATCCGATCTCGATTGAATCGCCGCCATAATCGACGGACAATTCTTCAAGCGCCGATCCAGCTTCCGGATTATTCACCGCAAGACGAAGGTTATCGGCCTCGAGGCCAAGCTTGATTGATCGCGTTCGGTCCGCCGAAACGGTCGCGACACGATCTACGGCCTGCGCAAAGTCTTTTGTGTCGACGCGTAGCGTGTTGGCATTCCCTTTTGGAATGACGCGCTCGTAATCGGGAAACGATCCATCGATCAGCTTCGATGTCAGCCGCCCGGCGCCAAACCCGAACCGGATTTTTGACGGTGAGACTGCGATTTCGACGTTTTCGTCCGCGTCTTCGAGAAGTCGCGACAACTCCGCGATCGCCTTGCGCGGCACGATTACGCCGGGCATGGCGCCCGCGCCATCAGGCAGCGGCGCATCAAGACGCGCAAGCCGATGTCCATCGGTTGCCGCGGCTCGCAAGAGCGGCGCGTCGCCATCGGGCTCGGCGTGAAAATATACGCCGTTCAAATAATAGCGCGTTTCTTCTTGCGACATGGCGAAGCGCGTTTTCTGAAGCAGCCGTTTCAAATCATCGGTCGGGATCGAAAACCGGACGTCGAGATCTTCCGTCGTCAGGCTCGGGAAATCATCGTCCGGCAAGACGGCAAGCGAAAACTGCGAACGGCCGGCGGAAATCTGCAGGCGGTCGTCGGCGGTCGATAATTCGAGCCGGACCTGCGCGCCGTCTGGCAGGCGCTTGACGATCTCAAACAAGGTCAGCGCCGAAACCGTGGTGGCGCCGCCGCCGGAAACGTCAGCTGGTGCGTCTTCAGAAACCTCGATGTCGAGATCTGTCGCCGTCAGCGTCAACATGGCGCCGTCAGCCTGCAAAAGGACATTCGAAAGGATGGGAATCGTATTGCGACGCTCTACGACGCTCTGGACGTGCCCCAGCGCTTTCGACAACGCTGACCGTTCAATCGTGACCTTCATTCCCGTCTCGCACTCCCCGTTGCAGCCTGTCGACCGCACCTGTTTTTCCTTGAAAAGACCCTGCTGCCCGACCGATGGCGCCTTCAAAAGAATGACGCCGGCGGACACAGAATCGCCGTCGTGGATGAACGCCGAATTATAGCCGATATTCGCATAGAAAAGCTAGCGCCGGCGCGGATTTCCCGCGCCGGCGCCGATGTAAAATAAGACCTGAATTCAAGCCGTTAGAGAGGCGGTTTTTTACCCGCCGAGGGCTTCGCGAATTCGCCTGACACCTTCCTGAAAAGCCTTGTCGCGTTCAATCAGGGCCTGGGCCCGGCGATAGCTCGACATGACCGTCGTATGGTCCCGCGAAAGCGCCTTGCCAATGCGCGGGAATGATTCCCCCAACACTTCCCGGGCGCAATAAACAATGGCGTGGCGGGCGCGAACGATCCGCTGCGGCTGGGCGCGGCCCGTGATTTCGGCGCGGGTCAGGCCGAAGGATTCCGCCCCGGCGTTAATCGCATCGTCAAGTGTCGCGACACGCGACCGGCTGTGGTCCTGAAGGCGCGATTTCAGCGCCGTCTTTGCCTCATTGAGATCAACAGTGACAGCCTCGTCCCGATAGAGCAGGAGAATCTGGTTCAGAGCGCCGATCGTTTCACGGGTGCTCTGGTTGAAATGATGCGCAATAAATTCGAGGACCGCTTCATCAATCAGGCATTTCGCCGCGCTGGAGCGGACGCGCTTTTTCAGCACTTCAAGACGCATCGCATCGTCAGCCGGATGAACAGGGGCGCAAAGCCCTCCCGCCAGCCGATCAGCAAGCCGTTTCTTGATGCCGGCCTCTGCGAGTTTGGCAGGCGGTAAATCACCAGCGATGGCAACGGGTTTGCCGCTGTCGAGTAATGCGTCAATCACAATCAATAGCTCCTCTTGCGTTCGTTCTTTGCCTTCAAGAAAATGAATGTCGTCAACCGCGACAATTTCGTGATCCAGAAACGCCGCATGCAGCGCTTGTGTATTGTTAGACAGGGCGGCGCTGACGCATGCGTTGATCAAATTGCGATAGGTAACGTAGAGCGTTGTATTCGCGCCGTGTTTGATCTCGCCTTCATGACAAAGCCCGTGCAGCATGTGCGTCTTGCCGACACCGGAATCCCCGTACAGGTAAATCAGTTCCGCGGGCGCGCCGTCTTGCAGCGCCTGACGCACGGCAGCAACCGCCATCCGGTTAGAATCGCCAACCGCAAGCGTCGAAAACGTTCGGCGCGGATCAAGCGTCGCCGCCAGGTTAGGCTGTTTGGACGAGCGCTCTTGCGACCGCGGCGACGAAGGCGCGACAGCGCCAAAAAAGGCGCCCTGCGCCCGGCGCTCTTCCTGTCGACCGACTTTCTCCGCCTTCGCTGACAATCCAGCCGTGCGCACAGTGAGTTTTACCCGATCGACCGGGCCAATTTCTCGGCTCCAGATGTCCTTCAGGATCGCCAGATACCGGTGATCAAGGATATCGCGCTTGAGCGCTGTTGGCGTTGAAAACGTAACGCTTTTCGGCGTGCGTTCAGCCAATCCGAGGTCGAGGAACCAGGATTTGTACTTCGCTTCGCCGACATGGCCGCGCAGCGCGGAAAGGTATTTTTCAAACGCGCGCTGGTCGGCTGCGTTAAATTCGTCCCCAGTAGTATCCATGAAAATTCGCCCGTTCTGATATACAGCATTGCTCGAAGACAGTGACTTTCGCTGCCGGGCGACACGCCCGCACGAAAAAAGCCTTCAATATTAATTTGAAATCGACGCGAGAGCGTCGCTACACGCGAAGGCTGGCAGAATAATGGCTTGGGCAAAATTCAGGCGCAATAATCCGTATGGAAACCAAAAGAAGATTATCACCCCAAACCATCCCGAAACCCTTTCTTAAAGCACAGATACAGTGCCGTCGCCTTAAATTATCCTAAGGCGGCCAGTGAATACGCAACAGAACTTTACTTGGTTTTGCGAAATTATTCCGCATACGTCATAATGACGTCAACATCGTTAACTTAGATTTTTTTATAGCGTGCGGTCAAGCGTGATTCGAAGTTCGGTGAATATTTTTTCAGTTTTACGACAAATCAAAAACTTAGGCGACACAACGCAGAAATGAACGCAACGCGCGCTCAGTGCATCACACAATTATTGCGGTTTTTGGTATTGATCGACGGGTCGCGAATTGCAAAACGCTAGTGAAATTCAACGATGCAAAATGACGCAACAATGATGCAGCGGAACGCTACAAAAAAAACTTAGGCGCTGATCGAATTGATGCGCGAGGAAAGACGCGAAAGTTTCCGCGCCGCCGTTTTCTTGTGAACGACGCCGTTTGAAACTGCGCGATGCAGTTCTGGTTGCGCCGAGCGAAACGCAGCATTTGCAGCCGTCTTGTCGCCTGTCGAGATTGCTTCCTCAACTTTACGCAAGAACGTCCGGACACGCGATCGACGCGCTTTATTCACAGCGCTTCGGCGTACAATTTTACGGACCATTTTCTTGGCGGACGACGTATTGGCCATTTGCTTTTTCGTTTCGGTTACAAGCGATTAATTGGAAGCGTCCTCGGACGCGAGCGCGCGTATATAACGATGCGTTCTGAGAGCGTCAACCGGCCTTTTGAGGTCCATTTCCTTGCTTTTTTCTAACGTTGGCAGCGGCCACAGAAAAAGGTCGACCGGCCGGCCTGCGTCAGCTTGCGGACAGGCGCTGCACAGGCAGTGCACGCCTCGCCCTCGCGCCCATAGACGTCGAACCGGTGCTGGAAATAGCCCAGCGCCCCGTCAGCGCCCGCAAAGTCCCGCAAAGTCGATCCGCCCGCCTCAATAGCCTCGCTCAGAACGGCGATAATTGCGCCGTGAAGCCGATCGCCCCGACGCCCGGCGACAGAGGCGGCCCGTCGTTTGGGCGATATACGCGCCCGAAACAGCGCCTCACAGGCGTAAATATTGCCAATACCCGCAACCAGGTGCTGATCGAGAAGCGCAGATTTAATGGGCGTCGACCGGCCTCGGAGCACTGCGTTAAACATATCGCTGGTAAACGCACCGCTTAACGGCTCCGGGCCCATGCCTTTGAAATGGGACGACTTCTCGATCTCCGCATAAGACACGAGGTCCATAAACCCGAACCGGCGCGGATCATTATAGGTGATCAACGCATCCTCTCCCGCCCCGGTTTTCAGGTGAAAGACAACATGGTCGTGGCGGGGGTCGGTATCGTCGTCGCTGACGGATTGGCCCGGCCGCCGGGATATCGTGTCGGTGACCGTAAATCGGCCTGTCATGCCCAGATGCATGATCAAGGCGTCGCCGGTCGACAGCGGCGCGAACAGAAATTTACCCCGCCGATCAAGCGACTGGACCCGCGCGCCGGCAATCCGCCGGGTAAAACCGTCTGGAAAGGGAAACCGCAGATCCGGACGACGCGCCTCGACCCGCCCGATCAGCGCGCCGTTAAGCGTCGGCGCGAGCCCCCGGCGGACCGTCTCGACTTCTGGTAATTCGGGCAAATTCCGGCTCCTCGCCACCTAACAAAGTCGTAACCGGCCGGTTTGACAAGCCGGTAGGGCCGAACCTAGCGTTCAGGCACAATACGCAACTCAGCGGGGCGGCAATGTCAGAATACGCGGAAAACGAGGCGGCAAGCGAACCGGGCGGGCGCGTCAGCGGACGCGATTTGCCCGTCGGCAACCGGTCAGAAATTCTCGCGATGCTCTGGATTGGCTTTTACACGACGGTCCTGAACATCTTCACCTTGACCATTTTTCGGTTCTGGGGACGCACCCATTTTCGCCGTCGCTTGTGGGCCGATACTTATGCCGGCGAGGATACGATCGAATATACTGGCCGGGGGCTCGAACTTTTCGTCGGATTTCTGATCGCGATTTTTACCTTCATGGCGCCGTTCATTGCGATCATTGTCGGATCGCAATTTTTTATAGGCCCCGATACGTGGTACTTGGTATTAGTCCCAATCGTCGCCTATTTCGGGTTCTTCATTGTCATCGGAATCGCGATATTTCTGGCGCGCCGCTACCATTTATCGCGCACGCGTTACCGCGGCGTTCGGTTTGCGCAAACAGGGTCTGCGACCGGTTTTGGCTTCGCCGCGTTCGGCTACGGCCTTCTCACCGCAATCACCTTCGGCTGGTTTGGCCCGGAGGCGCGTATTCGCCTGTCGCGGCGCATGTGGGACAACGCCTATTTCGGCAATGAAAAATTCTCTTTCACCAACAACGAAGAAGCAACGAAAGAACCGGTCTACAAAAGTTTCGCCCTCGCATGGGTCGGCGGTATGATCGGGTATTTCGCATGGTTCGGCTTTATACTCGCGCCTGTCATTTCCGCGTCGATGCAGGGCAATGAACCGGATCCGGCAGATCTCCAAGGCATTGAGTTCATGGTCAGGGTTTATGCCAGCGCGATCGTGTTCGCCATTTTCGTCGGCCTCGCCATGGCGTGGCATGAGGCGGTGATGATCCGGCGCATCATCAAGAGCCTTGATGTTGCGGGCGTACGATTTTCATCGCGCCTGTCGACATGGGACATCATTGAGTTGACCATTACGAACGTGCTCCTTTTGGTTTTCACGCTCGGCTTCGGTTTCATGGCGGTGCAGATGCGGGTCTGGAAAAGGATCGCCAACCGTATATCGCTTGACGGGGAAATCGATTTCGCGGCGATCAAACAAAATGAGGATATGGCGCCGAGCCAGGGCGAAGGCCTTGCCGACGGGCTCGACCTCATTTCGAATTTCTGATGACGCGCCAGTTCGACGGACGGTTTTTTGACGGCAAAAGCGCCAACGCAGCGCCAGCTATCGTCATATTCGAAACGGGTGGTCTTTTCATCGACCTGGCAACACGGGCGTTTTCCTGGCCCTATCGCGACGTCGCCATTCTCGATTGCCAGGCAAATGAGTGCCGTTTCGGCATTGCGTCCGAACCGGACGCCGTTCTCGTTTTACCGGCGGATGCGCGCGAAACGCTGGCTGAGTTCTCCCCGGACCAGCACAGTCGCCATGTCGGCGCACGTCGCCTCGGCGGCGCCGTTGCCGTGATGATCGCCGCGGCCGGATTGATCGCCGCGACCCTCTTTATTGGCGTGCCGGCGGCGTCCGGCCCTCTGGCGCAAGCAACGCCGAGAGATTTCGAGCAACGGATCGGCGCGAATATGGCGGCGCAAATCCAGACCGTCTTCCGGCGCTGCGCCAACGATCAATCGCTCGCCTTGCTGAGACCGGTGATGGAAGAGATGGCGGCGAACGGCAACGTCGGTTTTGAAACCATCCGCGTCAATATCGTGCGCACATCGGCGCCAAACGCTTTTGCACTTCCCGGCGGTCAAATCATGGCGACGTCGGGTCTCCTTGATGCGGTGGGCGAAGATCAGGAAGCGTTTCTGGCGGTCATGGCCCATGAGCTTGGGCACGTGCGCAATCGCGACGGGTTGCGCGCCTTTTATCGCAACGCCGGTCTTGGGCTATTATTGGAAGTCATCACCGGCGGCTCAGGGCTCGCGCAACAAGCGGTGTTGATCGCTGGACAGCTGACACAACTGCGCCATACGCGCGAACAGGAATCCGCGGCCGATGACGCTGCATACACAATCATGGAGCACGCCGATCTAGACCCGGCGGCGCTTGCCCGCGCGTTTTCGGCAATCACGGCCAGCGTAAGCGACAACACTGAGGGCAGTGATGAAAAATCTGACCGCCGGAGATTACCGACCTGGCTGAAAACGCATCCGGATACGAAAGAACGGATCGCGGACGCAAATGCCCGCACCAGCGCGTCAGGCCAATTGCCGTTAAACGAAACGGATTGGGCCATTGTGCGCGACGCCTGCAACCAAAAAGACGACTAGCCGGGCGCAAAGCGGATTCGCGGTCCTGCACAATATTGACTAGGATGCGCCGCCGGAGAGCGCCCGCATGGTCGATAAGCGATATCGAGCTTTCATCAGCTATAGCCACCGCGACCGAGAGGTCGGCGAGAGACTGCATCGAAAATTAGAGGCTTATCGCGTTCCGCGAAAACTCATTGGCGCGATGACCCGCGAGGGGTCAGTGCCGCAACGGCTGACGCCGATTTTTCGCGACCGGGAAGATTTACCGACTTCCGGCGACCTTTCAGCAAGTGTCGAAACAGCGCTCGAACGGTCGCGTTTCCTGATTGTTTTATGCTCGCCGGCGGCGGCTACATCTGAATGGGTCGATAAAGAAGTCACCCGCTTCAAGAAAATACATGGCGAAGATCGCTTGCTTGGCGTGATCATCAACAGCGATGCGACCGCAGGCGTTTCTGAGTCAGAAAAACTTTTCCCGCGGTCATTGCGCTACCGCATCAACGCTGACGGAGAAATTTCAGACATTCCCGCCGAACCGTTGGCCGCGGACATGCGTGAAACGGGCGACGGCGAGAAATATGCGCTTTTGAAAATTGTCGCCGGGCTGCTCGGCGTCGGCCTTGATGATCTCGTTCAGCGCGATCAAAACCGCCGCAATCAGAATATGAAAATTGCGACGGCGGGCCTGTCAGCGGCGACGCTCTTGATGGCCGGGTTGACCTGGTTCGCGCTCGACGCACGCACCGAGGCACAAATGCAACGGCGCGAGGCTGAAAGCCTCGTCGAGTTCATGTTGACGGATCTGCGCAACAAACTTGAGACAGTCGGGCGCCTCGACGCACTCGATTCGACGGGCGAAAAATTGCTCGACTATTATGCGGCGCAAAATCCCGACCGCCTTGACGCATTCAGCCTCAGCCGGCGCGCCAAAGCGCAACTGCTTGTTGGCGACATTGACCAGCGCCGCAATGATCTGGTGTCGGCCCTCGCCGCCTATGAAGCGGCCGCTGCAACAACGGATGAATTGTTGAGCCGCGAACCCAACAATCCGGATCGGGTGTTCGATCATGCACAAAGCGTTTTTTATGTCGGTTACATCGCCCATCAGCGCGGCGATTTATCAACGGCCGAAACGAATCTTGGCGAATATCTCGACCTGGCGCGCAAGCTTGTCGCAATTGATGCGATAAATCCGAAATGGCGTATGGAACTCGCGTTTGCGACAAGCAATCTAGGCGCATTGGAGTTTGCACGAGACGCCTGGCCGGACGCTGTTTCCTACTTTGAGCAATCCGCCGCCGCCTGGCGCGTCATGCGCAACGCTGATCCGGCGGATGATACCTTCGCCGTTCAATACGCCTACGCCCTCTCATGGCTGGCTCTCGCAAAAATGGAGCAAGGCGAATACGCCGATGCGAACGCCGTCATTTCAGAGCAACTCGAGATTTATGCGCCGATCCTTGAGCGGCGCCCGGACGATACGCAAATCATTGATCCCGTCGCCGTCGCCAAGAGACGCCTTGCGGAAACCAGCCTCGCGATTGGCAATACGATCGACGCTGGAACCATCATCGAGGAAGCAAAACGCATCTCCGATCGGCTTGTGGCGCGTGATCAGGACAATGCTTTTTGGAAACGCGACGCCGCGCAAGTTGAAGTGTTGAGATCGCAAATCGCATCACTGGATAACGACGTAACAAAAGAAACCGAAACAGCCGACCGCGCCGTCGCGCTCGCGGCCTCCGTTGTAAAGATGGACGCGTCGGATCTTTCTGCGCAGAAAGTTCATGCCCGCGCATTGGCGCGCCGCGTTCTCGCTGGCGGCGACCCGCTGGTGCGTAATAACGCAGCGGCCCGGCTGTTGGAGAAGTTTGAAGCGGCGCGAAGCGCCGACCGCCCGGATTTCGATATTATCGGCGAAGGCGGATTGGCGCTTGGCAAGTTCTACGGCGATCTCGGCAATGAGACGCGAAGCGCTGAGTTTTACCGCACTGCGTTAGATATTCTTCAGAACGATCAGAACCGTCTGTCCGCAACAGAGCGATTTACAATGTATCGACTGTGCAAAGTTACCAACAATAACAACGCCTGCGAGCCGATCGCCAATACCTTGAAAGCGTCGGACTATAACCACCCCTTGTTTGTTGCGTTGCAAGATGGCGCGCCGTAACAAGCCTCGTTGGTTTACGCCGCGATGGTTACCCGATACCGTCGCCGCTTCAAATGCGACTGAACGGGGAGACATTGGGCATGGTTAGACAAAACGCGATTTCAAATATGGTGATTGGCGGCGCATCGCTGCTGTTCATCGCCGGCTGCACGCACACGCCGCCGCCACCGCCGCCTACGCCGGAACCTGCGCCGGAACCTGTGCCTGAGCCGATGCCGCTGCGTGGGCAGATCGAGGCCGACAGCTACATAAACGTTTCGCGCAACGCCAATGGCGGATTTGATTTCCGGTATTCGGGTAACGACGTCGATCCGAAAGGAAATATGAATTTTGATGGTGAACGCGGGCGCGGCAACGAAGTGCTGATCCGTATTTGCGTCGATGACGAAACCTATGACGACGGCATCCGGTTCATCCCGAAAAGCAACGATGACGCCGCCATGTGGATCGAGCTTTCGGAAATGCTGCCGCCGGGAGCCAGCCCCGAAGGGCCTTATGAAGGCGATCAATTCCAAGCCTTTGCCACGATCAAAGGCGGCCGATGTACGCAAGTCGTCGACAAAAACGATGATGGTCTCGTTTATACATACGCGCTTCGGTTCCGCGTGCCGGGAGAAAAGAACCCGGTCCAGCATGATCCGGTTATTCGCAACAGTCCCTGACGCGCCGGTAATTTCAGAACAAAAAAACCCCGGCCGTTTGGCCGGGGTTTTTGATTGCGATAGTTTTGAAACGACTACTCGTCGCTTCCTTTTTCTTTCAACGCAGCGCCGAGAATATCGCCAAGCGAGGCGCCTGAATCAGCCGATCCAAACTGCTCGACCGCTTCTTTTTCTTCTGCAACTTCGCGCGCCTTAACGGACACGTTGATGCGACGGGTCTTGGAGTCGATCGACGTCACACGCGCATCAATCTTGTCGCCAACAGCAAACCGTTCCGGGCGTTGTTCGGAGCGTTCCTTCGACAGGTCCGATTTGCGGATAAACGCTTTCGGTCCATCGACGCCGGAGATTTGCACCTCGATGCCGCCGGTCTCAATTGCCGTAACGGTGCAGGTCACGTCATCGCCCCGTTTCAACTCGCCAATCGCTTCCATCGGATCGGAGCCAACTTGTTTGACGCCGAGGGAGATGCGCTCTTTTTCCGGGTCAACATCAAGGATTTTCGCTTTGACCATCTGGCCTTTTTCGTAATCCTTGATCGCTTCCTCGCCGGTCCGGTTCCAGTCCAGATCGGACAAGTGAACCATTCCGTCCATCTCTTCGGTAAGACCAACAAACAGTCCGAACTCGGTGATGTTTTTGATCTCGCCTTCGATGACCGAGTTCAGCGGATGCTCTTCTGCAAACCGTTCCCACGGATTGTCGAGGCACTGTTTGAGGCCCAGTGAAATCCGGCGCTTGGTTTCATCAACCTCAAGCACCATGACTTCGACTTCCTGAGACGTCGAAACGATTTTGCCCGGATGCACGTTCTTCTTCACCCAGCTCATTTCCGAGACGTGGACGAGGCCTTCAATGCCGTCTTCCAGTTCAACGAACGCGCCATAGTCGGTGATGTTCGTGACCTTGCCGCGGAATTTCGCGTCGATCGGGTATTTCGCCGCAACGCCTTCCCACGGATCCGGCGACAATTGCTTGATGCCGAGTGAGATGCGGTGCGTTTCCGGATTGATCTTGATGATCTTGACACGGACGGTGTCATTCACGCCAAGAACTTCAGACGGATGATTGACCCGGCTCCACGACATGTCGGTGACGTGAAGAAGACCGTCAACACCCGGCGCGAGTTCAACGAACGCACCGTAATCGGTGATGTTCTTCACGACGCCTTCGCGCTCGTCATTCTCGTTCAGTTCCTTGACGACTTCCTGACGATGTTCGGCGCGATCCTCTTCGAGGATCGAACGACGTGAAACAACGATATTGCCGCGCCGCTTGTCCATTTTCAGGATACGGAAGGGCTGCGGAATATTCATCAGCGGGCCGGCGTCGCGTACAGGGCGAATGTCGACCTGGCTGCCCGGCAGGAACGCCACGGCGCCGCCGAGATCGACGGTAAAGCCGCCTTTGACGCGGTTGAAGATTTCACCGTCGACGCGCTCGCCAGTATCGAAAACTTTTTCCAGGCGATCCCAGGCCTCTTCGCGCCGGGCTTTTTCGCGGCTGATCACAGCCTCACCGAGCGCATTTTCGACGCGCTCAACATAGACTTCGACGGTATCGCCAACGCTTAATTCAGCGGGCCTGCCGGGTTGCGAAAATTCCTTGAGGGGAACGCGGCCTTCGGTTTTGAGGCCGACATCGATAACAGCGACGTCTTTTTCGATGGCCGTGATTTTGCCCGTAACGACGGTTTCTTCAAAATCCTGACGATCGACGAGGGAAGCTTCAAGCATTTCCGCGAATGAATCGCGGGTCGGGTTGAGGGTTTCTGTTAAAGACACGAGGGTCTGGTTACTCCATT
>JAJFFU010000052.1 GCA_021776465.1 Parvularculaceae bacterium | reverse complement strand
GAGCAGCATTGCAACTTCATGATCAATCGCGGCGAGGCGACGGCCGCCGATCTGGAACAGTTAATAGAGTCTTTACGGAACGATGTCTTAACGAAGACAGGCGTCGAGTTGCGCTGGGAAATCAGGCGTATGGGAGAGCCCGCCGCGTGAGCAGGAAATACAATAAAATCGCTGTCCTTAAAGGCGGCTGGTCGCCGGAGCGGGATGTCTCGCTGAATTCCGGCGCCGCGGCCGCACAAGCGCTTGCCGAGGCTGGCTATGAGGCGGTCGAAATCGATGCGACGCGCGATCTCGCCGATCAACTGAAAGAAGCAAAACCCGACGCGGTCTTTAATGCGCTCCATGGCCAATGGGGGGAAGATGGTTGTGTGCAAGGCCTGCTCGAAGTGCTGGAGCTTCCCTATACGCATTCCGGTGTGATGGCCTCGGCGCTCGCGATGGACAAGCAACGCGCCAAGGCTGTTTTCGAAGATGCCAACATTCCATCGCCACCGGGCAAGATCGTGACGCGCGCTGAGGCGGCGGGCGGTAATGTCATGCAGGCGCCGTATGTCGTCAAACCGAATGCGCAAGGCTCCTCTGTCGGCGTCTATATTGTGCGCGATGGCGACAACCGGCCGCCGGCGGAGCTGACAAGCGCGGAATGGGCGCTTGGCGAAGAGGTTCTGGTTGAGAAATTCATTCCCGGCCGTGAGCTGACCGTCGCCGTCATGGGTGAGCGCGCTTTGTGTGTCACCGAGATAACGACGGCGCTCGCTTTTTACGATTACGAAGCGAAATACGCCGCCGGCGGGTCGAAACATGTTTTGCCGGCAGATGTTCCGCAAGCAATTACCGACCGGTGTCTCGACCTCGCTTTGCGGGCCCATCAGGCGCTTGGGTGTCGCGGGCTTTCCCGTGCGGACTTTCGCTACGATCCGGACGCTGACGGCGAACAGCTTTATTGCCTCGAAGTGAATACCCAGCCGGGCCTGACGTCGACGTCGCTGGCGCCAGAGCAGGCGGCCCATCTCGGGGTCTCTTTTCCGGAGCTGTGCGCCTGGATCGCGGAGGATGCATCGTGCCAAAGGTAAAACGTAAACGACCAGCGAAACGTCGAGCAACTTCAAAGCATTCGGAGACCATCTTCACCAGAATAGGAGATGCGGTTTCCCGTTACGCCGTCGCCATGATCGCCGGTGTGACAGTGGTTATGGCGCTTGGCGCTGCGGCACTGGTGTCCGGCGGATATGTCGGTCTCGCCGGTGAGCGCGCTGGCGCGGTTATGCAAAATGCAACAGTTGCGACCGGGCTCGATATTCGTCGCGTCACGGCGATCGGTTTCGACAAGACGACTGACACGGATATTCTCGGGGCCATCGGCCCTGTCGTCGGCGCCTCGATCGCACACTTCGATATTCATGCGGCCCGCGCCCGCGTCGAACGCCTGGGCTGGGTGCGGACGGCGGCTGTCACGCGGCTGTGGCCAAACACCGTGCATGTTTCGGTGCGCGAACGTGAACCGGCGGCGGTCTGGCAACTTTCCGGCGATCTACATCTCATCGATCAGACCGGCGCCATCATCAGCGAGATTGATGTCTACGAATATTCGAACCTGCCGCTGATTGTCGGCGCCGGCGCGCCCGATAGCGTTTCCGATGTTCTCAAAGCGTTGCGCAGCGAACCCGATCTCTGGGGCGAGGCGACGGCGCTCGTGCGGATCGGCGAGCGACGATGGAATTTGCGTCTTAAATCCGGCGCCGATATCAAGTTTCCGGAAGACGATGTGGACGGCGCTGTAAAAACGCTCGCCCGTTTACAAGCCGCATACGGATTGCTTGACCGACCGCTCGAATATGTTGATCTTCGCGATCCGTCTCGACTTGTTTACCGCGAACTTGAAGGCGACGCTTCCGGCGCCGCCGAAAAAACGATTCAATAGGCGCTTTGTCGCCTGACCGCCTGTTCATAGAAGGAGACGCCGCACATGAAACGGCGCGCTGCGAGTGTTTCTGACGCGTCGAATGTTCGGCCGTTTCGTCGCAAACGTGATGATCGTATCATTGCTGCGGTCGATATTGGCGCGTCTAAGGTCGCCTGTTTTATTGCGGCGCTGACACCGGAAGACGACGACAGTAACAGCGTTGAAGTCATCGGCGTTGGCTGTTGCGGGTTGCCGCCGCGCGCCGCGACGGGTCGGTCGGTTGATAATTTTGAAGCGTCCCTGCGCCGCGCCGTTGACGCTGCAGAGCGAATGGCCGGCGTCGAAATCAACAGCGCCCATGTCGCCGCACCTGGCAGGCTTGTCCGCGCCCGCCGGATTGGCGTTGATCTCGAAATTGCCGACGGCGTCGTTACCCAGGAAGATATAGACGATGCTGTCAGGGAAGGGGCGGACCTTGCCGCCGCGCCCGAATGCATCGCGCTTTCAGCAACGCCAATTACGTTCCGCCTTGATAGCGAGGCGATTTACGCGGATCCCGTCGGGCGTCCCGGCGCGTTGCTTTCCGCTGAATTGCTGGGGCTTTCTGTCCGGCAAAGCGTCATCGACAATCTATCAGCGATGGTTGAACGGTGCGGATTGAGCGTCACTGAGATCGTGCCTGCGCCTGTTGCGGCGGCGGAAAGTTGCCTGATTGAAGATGAAAAAGAGCTTGGTGTCGTCCTGATTGAAATTGGCGCCGGATCGACGGGTTTTGCTGTCTATGATGACGGAGCGCTGGTCGATTGCGGCGGCGTTGGCGTCGGCGGCGCACATATCACCAAGGACATTGCACAGATATTCGGTGCGCCGCTGGCCGACGCAGAGCGCATCAAGACGCTGCATGGTGCGGCGCTCATCGGCCCCGGCGACGAACACCGATTTGTAGACTTTCCTCGATTGGGCGAAGGCGCCGATCCGAGCCGGGCAAGCCGCGCGGATCTGTGCGAGGTGATTATTCCGCGCATGGAAGAGATTTTTGAGCTGGTGGCGGAGAAATTGCCGAGCGACCGACATGCGCAAACAAACCTGAGGCGTGCGGTCATTACGGGCGGCGGCAGCCTTTTGCTGGGCGCGCGCGAAATCGCAGAAAAAACATTGGCGATGAAAACCCGCGTTGGGCGGCCCTTGTCATTTATCGGCGCGCCGGAAGTTGGCGCCGCGCCCGGATTTTCCGTTTGCGCCGGATTGATCATGAACGCTGCTTCGCAACCGCCAGCGAGCAAGTTTTTTCTTGGCGGCGCTCGCCAATCACGCCATGCGATGGCGAAACCGGCGTTGTTCGGCGGCGCACGGCGCTGGCTTCGCGCAAAATTTTAATCAGCCGTTAACGCCGCGTTAACGATTTGGAAAGGGTTCTGAACGAATCTTTAATTCGCAGTTAACCATGACCCTCTGCCTAGCCCTGTAACGCCCCATGCCAACCGGAGCATCAAATGCCGTTAAATCTAAGCGTGCCCGAACTCACTGAACTTAAACCACGCATCAGCGTCATCGGCGTCGGCGGCGCCGGCGGCAATGCCGTTAATAATATGATCGAGTCGCAGCTCGAAGGCGTCGAATTCGTCGTCGCCAATACCGATGCGCAGGCGGTCGGTCTGTCGAAAGTTGAGAAAAAGATTCAACTCGGCGTGAAAACCACGCAAGGGCTTGGCGCCGGGTCAGTGCCGGATATCGGGCGCGCGGCTGCAGAGGAGTCTATAGACGAGATCATGGAGCATGTGGGCAACGCGCACATGCTGTTCGTCACCGCTGGCATGGGCGGCGGCACCGGTACAGGCGCCGGTCCTGTGATTGCCAAGGCGGCCAAGGAACGCGAAATTCTGACTGTTGGCGTTGTCACCAAGCCGTTTCACTTTGAAGGCGCCCGGCGCATGCGCATCGCGACGGCGGGCATCGAGGAATTGCAAAAGCATGTCGATACGCTGCTGATCATTCCGAACCAGAATCTGTTTTCAATTGCCAACGAACGAACGACTTTCCACGAAGCTTTCGCGATGGCCGATCAGGTGCTCCATTCAGGCGTCCGCGGCATCACAGACCTGATGGTCATGCCGGGCCTCATTAATCTCGACTTCGCTGATGTGCGCACTGTGATGAGCGAAATGGGTAAGGCCATGATGGGCACCGGCGAAGCCGAAGGCGACAAGCGCGCCATTCAGGCGGCGGAAGCGGCGATTTCAAATCCGCTTCTTGATGAAGTCTCCATGAAGGGCGCGCGCGGCGTGTTGATCAACATCACCGGTTCGATGGACATGACGCTGTTTGAAGTCGACGAGGCAGCTAATCGCATTCGCGCCGAAGTTGATCCTGATGCGAACATTATTGTCGGTTCGACATTCAATCAGGATCTCGAAGGCAAAGTCCGCGTTTCAGTCGTTGCGACGGGCATCGATATCCAGGAGGACGAAATTCGCCCGACCGTGCGCGTCAATACTGGCGCAACAACGAAGCCGTGGCGCCAGCCGCTCGTCGTAAACGCGCCGGCGAGTGTTGATGCGACAGCCGTTGATGCAAAAACGGTTGCGCCCGCCGCGACGGTGAAACAGGCCGCGCCGGCGGTTGCGACCGCAGTGCAGGCGAGCGCCGGTAACGCAGACGCCGCCGAACCAGCAGTTAATCCGGTTGGTGACGTGCATGAACGCATCCGGCGCATGCTGACCGAAGGCGCTGGTGGGGATGTCGCAGCGCAGCCGCCTTACCGCTCACACCACGGCGCAGACGGTGCGGGCGGCGCGAAGCAGGCGTCGACGCTCGCGCCAGTGCGCCGCGCTGAGACAGCAAAACCTGCGCTCAATCCATTTCGCGGGGCGCAGACGCTCGGCAAAAATTCCCTCGAGGCGGCGGTCGATATCTTCAAGTCCATCGGCGGCGCGCCGCGCGATGATCGACACGAAGCACCCGTAGCGCCAGCGCCAAGAGCGCCGGAAGCGTCGAAACCGGCGTCGCGCGTGCGCGGCGACCTGTTTGATGACCAGGAAGACGCGGATCTCGAAATTCCGTCTTTTCTAAGAAAGAAGAAGACCGGCTAACGCCAAAACAGCGCGCCTTTTCAAGTTTGTAATCAATCCGGGGAGCGCCGCCTTAAGAGGCGGCGTTCCTTTTTCTTGCGATATGTAGCATAAGGAAACAAAGGTTGAAGCTTGCCGCTGCACGGCGCTTCAAAAAAGGCGTAAAGAGGGTGTGTGGTGTCGCGTCGGGGGGATGCAAAAACGGTGTCTGAAAACGTGCGTGTTGATCATATTCACCGGGCGCGACAGTGCTCATTGAAGCAACCGGCCGAATTCGAAGGCGTCGGGCTTCATTCCGGCGAACAGTGCCGGATCGTCGTCAATCCGGCCCCGGCGGATGCCGGGATTTTATTCATTCGTCGCGATGGTGAGGGCGACAAATTCCGATCAACGATTGCCGCCAGCCCGGAAAATGTGGTTCGCAGCGATCATGGCACGACACTGGGCAACGCCTTTGGCGCCTCAATCGCAACGGTCGAACATCTCCTGGCGGCCCTCGCTATTTCGCAGATCGATAATGCCTTTATTGACGTTACCGGATCAGAGGTCCCGATCATCGACGGTAGCGCCGCGCCGTTTCTCGAAGGCTTTGAAACAGCCGGCATGCAGGTTCAGGCGTCGCGACGATCAACTTTTGACGTCAGCGAGCCCGTACACATCGTTGATAACGAACGGGCCATATTGATCGAGCCGGCGGATCATTTTTCCCTGAAAGTCGAAATTGATTTCGAGGACTGCCTGATTGGCCGGCAATCGCTGTCGATTTCGTTGAGCAATCCGGACGAAATCGCGCGGATTGCCAGCGCGCGCACTTTTTGCCGCCTAAACGAAGTGGACGCATTGCGACGGGCGGGCCTCATACGGGGCGGCTCGCTGGAAAACTCGCTGGTTGTCGACGGCGAGCGCCTTCTGAACGGCGCGGGCCTGCGCGATTCCCACGAATTCGTGCTCCACAAGGCGCTGGATCTTCTCGGCGATTTGTACTTGCTCGGCATGCCCATACGCGGCGCTGTACACGCTATCAAGCCGGGCCATGATCTGAATTGCCGCGCCGCGTTGGCGCTCTATCGACAGCTTCATCCCGCGCGACAGGCCGCCGCCGTTTGACGCGCAGCCCAGCCGCGACTACAACGCGGTTTCCGCGGGGCGGGCGGCGATTTCAAGCGTAAAAAGGGCGTTCTGTGACATTCAATATCCGTTCATGCCTTCATATTCTGTTGATCTGTTCCGCAGCCAGCCTGGCCGCGTGCGGGTCTTCCGGTAAGAAAGAGAAATTCGCGTATATCGAACGCCCCGTCGAAACGCTTTACGCAGACGGGAAACGCGAACTTGAACGCAAGCGATATGAACGGGCGATCGCCTATTTCGAAGAAGTAGAGCGCCAGCACCCTTATTCCGCATGGGCGCGTCGGTCCATGCTGATGAAGGCATTCGCTTATTATCAGGGCAATGATTACGATGAAGCGCTGACGGCGCTTGATGGGTTCATTTCACTTCATCCCGGTAACAAAGACGCCGCATATGCATATTACCTGAAAGCGATGTGTCACTATGAACGCATTCGCGATGTCGGCCGCGATCAGGATTACACCAATAATGCCGTGTCTGCGCTGACGGAAGTCATTCGACGATTTCCCGATTCTGAATATGCGCGCGATTCCAGGCTGAAACTTGATCTCACCTATGATCACCTTGCCGGCAAGGAAATGTATGTCGGTCGATATTACCTGAACGAGAACAAACACATTGCAGCGATCAACCGCTTCAAGACGGTTATTTCAAAATACCAGACCACGAACCATGTGCCCGAGGCGTTGCACCGCATGACAGAGGCTTATCTCGAATTGGGCATATTGAATGAAGCGCGAGCAACAGCAGCGGTGCTTGGCCATAACTACCCGGGCACACGATGGTATCAGGATTCCTATAGGTTGTTCGAAAAACGCGGGTTGATTCTCGCTGACGGGTCTACGCCCGCGCGTCTGCGCGCTGCGTCAAACAAGGTTGCCGAAGACGAAGACCCCAATGAAACGTTGCGCAAGCTCAACCCTGCGTCACTGCGCGAAGCGCTGCCGCCGACACAAGCCGAACTCGACGCGCTGTCGCCGGATAAGGACGGTCTGGCTGACGATCTGGGCGGTCCGGGCGAACGATAACGCCCAATCGGCTTTCCAGCCGGCCGCAATATGCGATATGACCCTAGCCGGGAGAACTTTCACCGGCGCTCATGCTGACAGCCCTTCACATTCAGGACTTTGTCCTTATCGACCGCGCTGATCTAAACATCGGCGAAGGACTGACTGCGCTTACCGGCGAAACCGGGGCCGGCAAGTCGATCCTGCTCGATGCATTGGGCCTTGCGGTCGGTGGGCGATCGGAGCGAGGCGCCGTGCGCGCCGGCGCAAAGCAAGGCGTCGTCGCGGCGACGTTCGAACCGAACGCCGATCACTGCGTTTGGTCGTTGCTCGAAGACAACGCGCTGCCGGCTGAAGACGACCAGATTATTCTGCGGCGCGTTACGGGAACGGACGGGCGCTCGCGCGGTTTTATCAATGATCAACCGGTGTCGATCGCGTTATTGCGGACAATCGGTGAAAACCTTCTGGAGATTCACGGACAGCATGACGGTCGCGGGTTTTTAGAAAGCGCCGGCCATCGCATTCTCCTCGATGAGTTCGGCGGGCTCACAAAAAAGAGCCGCGATATTCGACAACGCTGGGATCAGTGGCGCGCCATCGAACGTGATCTTGATGAACGCCGGCGCGAGCGCGACGCCGTGGCGCGCGAGGCCGAGTATTTGCGCCATGTGTTGGAACAGTTGGAGGAACTCGATCCGCAACTGGATGAAGATACGGCGCTTGCCGCGCGTCGTTCCTCATTGATGGCGGCCGAAAAAATCAGCGAAGACTTGAATGCCGCCGCGTCCGCCATCGACGAAGGCGGCGTTGAGACAAAACTCTCCGTTGCGCTGCGAAACATTCAACGGGCGGGCGAGCGTTTGCCAGAAGGCGGCGCAGCACTGCGCGATGCCGCCGACCGACTTGATAGCGCACTAAATGAAACCGGTGAGGCGCGCGCTGCTATCGACCGCGCCATATCGGAATTCGGCGCTGACGCGTCAGAACTTGAACGAACCGAGGAGCGGTTATTCGCACTGCGCGCTGAGGCGCGCAAACATGGGATCAAGCCCGATGACATGCACGGGTTTCTTATTAAAACGCGCAAGGCGCTCGACGACGTAGCGCTCGGCGAAACGGCATTCGCTGATCTGGAAATAGCGGCGAAAACGGCGGCCGCTGCTTTTGACGAAGCAGCAAAGGCGGTTTCAAAAATGCGCGTTGCGGCGGCAAAAAAGCTCGACAAAGCTGTCGCGAAGGAGCTTGCGCCATTGAAGCTTGGAAAGGCTCGTTTCGAGACCCGCATTGAAACTGACGCCGCCAGTCCTGGCCCGGATGGATGTGACAAAGTCGAGTTTATGGTGGCGACCAATCCGGGTGCGCCGGCGGGCCCGTTGCGCACAATTGCATCGGGCGGGGAACTCTCGCGCTTCGTCCTTGCCATGAAAGCGGCGCTTGCGGCGCAGGAAAATCGCACGGTTATTATCTTCGATGAAGT
>JAJFFU010000051.1 GCA_021776465.1 Parvularculaceae bacterium | reverse complement strand
CCGAATTTCGCCGCGATCATCAGCGCAGAATTGGCGACAGCCGTATTCAGTGGCTTTGGATGATAGGTCCAGGTGAGCAGAAACTTCTTGCCGTCGAGCCCGCCCAGATCATCGGCGTCAAACCGTTCCTGCAGCGCCATCACATGGGCCATCTCCTGGCAGGGATGGGTAATCGTTTCCATGTTGACGACCGGGACTTCGGAATATTTTGCAAAAGCGGCGAGGATCTTGTCCTTGCGATCCTCCGACCAATCTACAAACTTCGGGAAAGCGCGCACGCCGATCAGGTCGCAATAACGCGACAAGACCGTCGCGGCTTCCTTCACATGTTCCTCAGCGTCGCCGTCCATGACAACGCCGTCTTCGAATTCCAGCGGCCACATGCCCCCCGACGGCGAGAGCACCACCGCATGGGCGCCTAGCTGGCGCGCACCTACATCGAATGAGGTGCGCGTGCGCAGGGAATTGTTCAAAAACAACAGCGCGATCGTTTTGTCTTTCAGCGCATCGCCAATGGGCGCGGCCTTCATGGCGCGCGCATCGTCGATCATCGACTGAAGTTCGGGGCGGGACCAATCCGCGGTGTTCAAAAAATGTCTCATCGGGCATTCGTTACCGGGCGAGACCGCCGGCGCCAATGGAAAAGCGGCACGAACCTCTCGCCCACGGCCAGGGTTTTACACATGCGGCGGCCGTTGATTCGAGGTGACAGCCGGCAGCGAACCGGAATAGTTTACAAACCGTAAACGTTTGTGCATGGCGCGCACGCCGGCGTTTTGCTACTAAGCACCGGTTTTTCCGGCAGTTATGGACAGTCGGGTACGGCTGGCGAGAACAGGTGGAATGGCGAAAAGTCCCAAGGACAATCCAGGCCTTGATTTATCAGCGCGTATAAACGCGCTGTCGCCTTTTCGCGTGGCAATTTTGACTGCCGCATTTATCGCTATAGTCGGCGTTCTTTTCGCTATCGAAACCACTGACAAAGCCAATCTGCGCGCCACAGAAACAGCCTTGCTGCTGGAGCGGTCCGCCAGCGACGGCGCCGATGCCATGAATATCGCCATTATGACCGGTGCACCGGCGCGCGATGTCCTGAACGCCGCCTTGCCCGGCGGATATGGCGCGCTTTACCATCTCTCCGCCAATGGCGACATTCTCGGGACCGCCGGACGGACCGATATCGTGGCGATCCCGGCTGAGGCAATGCACGGTTTGGCCTTGAGCGCCCGCGGCGAGACGCGGATCGACCTTAAAGGCGGGAAAATCGCCGCCGCCTGGCGCCCGCTCGATAATGGCGAGGCGCTGCTTGCCGCCGCGCCGGCCCGGGACATCTTTGACCGGTCCCGCGCCTGGATCTCCTTTGCCGTCATGCTCGCTGCATTAGGGGTTGTCGTAATTTCATTGATGGCCGCGTTTATTCGCCAGAGCCGTGCGGCGGAAACGGCCGCTCACGCCCTCGCCACACTGACTGATTTCAAGGCGGCCCTTGCTGGCGGGCGCTGTTCGCCGTGGTTTTACGAAAAGAAAGATCGCAGCGTGATGTTTGCGCGCGCCTTCCTTGAGCCGCTGGGCCTTGGCGCACGCGACCGCCGGTTTACGCTGCGAGAAATCTCCGCCGTCTTGCACCCGGAAGATTTGCGCCTCGCGATGGCGATCGTTTCCGGCGAACCATCCGGCGTCACCGAAGGCGTTGTTCGGTTTCGCAATCCGGGAGGCGCATGGTCGCGCGCTTATTTAAGAACCGCGGGCGATGCAACGCGTTTTGAACGCGCTGGCGTGGCGCTGGATTTGTCTGGCGCCAAGGGACTTGCCCCCGGCGTCGCGCTTGCCGAGACCCGCCTTAAGGATGCGATCGAAGCCATTCCCGATGCCTTCGCGCTCTGGGACGCCAACGGCCGACTTGCCGTTTCGAACCGGCGCTTTTCTTCGATCTTCCGTATTCCGACGAAATTTACACGGACCGGCGCCGATGTTTCCGACCTTGCCGCTTGCGCGGGCGCTGGCGGCGACATGTTGATGGAGCATTTCGGACCGCTGAAAGATGACGAGCCGAAATCGACGGAAGTCGCCCTGCCCGGCGGTCGATGGGCCCATGTGTCGCGACGGCGCACTGCCGAAGGCGGCACGGTCGCGATTGGCGGCGATGTTACCGACCTGAAAAAACGAGCGGCGGCGCAAAAGAAAAAAGAACGCACGCTGCAAAAAACCGTCACGGATCTGGAAGACTCGCGCCGTGAACTGTCCGAGACGATGCAGAAATATCAGTATGAAAAATATCGCGCCGAGGAAGCCAATCGGTCGAAAAGCGAATTTCTCGCCAATATGAGCCATGAGCTCCGAACGCCTTTGAACGCCATCAACGGGTTTTCCGAAGTGATGCAGTCAGAACTCTACGGCCCCTTGGGCGACCAGAAATATCTCGAATATGTCAGCGACATTCTCTCCAGCGGGCGCCATCTTCTGGAATTAATCGACGACGTTCTCGATATGTCGAAAATCGAGGCGGGCCGTTTGGTGCTTGAACCGAAAAGCGTCGGGCTTGAGAAAATTCTCGGCGAAGCGGTTCGGCTCGTTTCCAAACGCGCCGGCGATGCTGGTGTAAAACTCACAACCGCCGTTGGTCATGCGCCGCCCATTTGGGGAGACGCACGCGCCATCAAACAGGTAACCCTCAATCTCCTGTCGAACGCTATCAAGTTTACGCCAAAAGGCGGTGAGGTGACGCTGACTGCGGAAGCCGACCTTGACGGCGTGACGATCATCGTTGCCGATTCCGGATCGGGCATCGACCGCGCCGCCATGAAAAAATTGGGCAAACCGTTTGCGCTGGCCGACGACAGTTTCGCCCGCGACGGTGAAGGCGCCGGCCTCGGCCTTGCGTTGTCAAAATCCCTTATGGAAATGCAAGGCGGCATCCTTGCGCTCCTCAGCGAGCCGGGCAAAGGCACGGTCGCGTGCGCCGCTTATCCCCGGCGCAAAGACGCCAAAGTGCGCCTGCCGCAGTTCATGCGCAAGGACGCTTATATCATGACAGCGCCCGGCGGCGACGGACCATCGTTCAAGGCCACCCAAGCTGCTGAATAATCGCTGGCGAAAAATCGTGTTCTTGTTACGGCCGGTCTGGCAGCGGACCCGGTTTTCGTTTTTCACGGCGCTCCATGCGGCGTTGTTCGGCGAACGCGATCATCCGTTTGCGATCTTCACCAGAAAGCGTCTCCAAGGCTGTGGCATAAGCATCATCGAACGCTTGTTGCTGGCGGGCGCGCACGTCGCGAATTTCCGTCATCTTTGCTTCGACCGCCGCACCATCCCATTCCTCCGCCGCCAAAATTTCGCGTAAGCCCCGGCGCAGTGTTCTTATTTCTTTGTGATGGGCGCGCATATTCGGCAGGCCTTCGCGGAATGCTGCACGGAACGCACGCTGGCTTTCCGGCGACAACACATCCGCGGCGCCGACAAGCCCGCGAGGATTGTTAAAGCCACGAAATTCGGCGGCGCCAGGCGGCGGCGCTCGATCCTGATCAAGCGCGTCGTTCAACAAATACCCGGCAATCAGGAAATTCAGTCCCAACGAAGCCGCCAGAAAAATGACTACTCCACGTCCCATAATGCCTCCGCATCATCGTCAAAGGCGTCGAGCCCGCCTTCTTCAAGATAAGCATACGCCTCATATTCCGGCGTCAAATTATCATTAGCGTCAACCACTGCGCCTGCAGCGAACCCGAGCGCTGACAAGCTTGCCAACGCACCAGCCGGCAGAGGTCTCAGCCAGCCGGAAAGTGATGACAGGCCAGCCCAAAGCGAAACTGAGCTTCTGTTCTCCGTAGACGGACGATAATGCGCGTCAATCCGGTTTTTAAGATCATGCGGGGTCGTCGGAATTGCCTGCTCGCCCAGCAACGCGTCAAGCGCCTCCTCTTCGGCGCGTTCCGTTTCAAGCGCGTCGCCCATCGCAATCGCGCCCCACTGTGCGCGCGCGTCGGCGGGCCAGCGCGAAAGATCGCCGCCGTAAATCCCGAGACAGCGCCTGGCCGCCGCAATGTCGTCGCTTGTCTTGTCCGGTTCCGCCATCGCTCATCTATCCTGTTAGCTGTTCGCGCATGGGCGTCAAACGATCGCGCAATGCGCGGCGCCCGCGCGCCAGCAGTGATTCCAGCGCATCCACACTGACATCCATGATTTTTGCAGCCTCGATATTCGAAAGCTCCTGATAATGGCACAAATTAATCGCTGCACGCTGTCGGTCGGGTAGCGACGCCAGCGCTTCGTCAACAACAAGGCGTCGTTCGGCTGCGAAAATGCGCTCGTCCTGGCGCGGGCTTTCGTCGACCTGCTCCGGCGCGCTTTCCTCCGGCGCTTCGCGCTTGCGTTTGCGCAGTTGATCAAGGCAGATATTCATCGCTACTCTATAAAGCCAGGTTTCAAATTTTGCGCCTTGCGGGCGCCATCTCGATGCATGTTTCCAGAGCCGAAAAAACGTTTCCTGTGCGGCGTCTTCAGCTGCCGGCCGGGATCGGAGCATCCGAAAACAAACGGCGTAGATTTTGTCCGTATGTCGTTCGACAAGGATCGACGCGGCCCGTCGGTCGCCCTGGCCGGCGCGCGCCACAAGCGCTTCGTCGCTCTCTTGATCCATTGCCAATAAACTGCACGCCCATGCCGCATCGGACGGCAAGCGGAGCAAGCCGCCTGCCGTCCAACGAGGATACGCTTATTCGCCGCGATGGCCACGATGATGACGACGGCCGCGCTTTGAACGACGTTCGTCCTCGCTGATCACGCCGTCACTGTTTTTGTCGAGGCGATCAAAACGCTTTTCCGCCGACGCCAGAAATTCGACCCGATCGACGACACCGTCGCCATTGGTGTCCGGATTATTTTTCGCGCGCCATTCCTCACGTTTGGCTTTCCGATGAGCGCTGAGTTCTTCAGCGGTGAGACCGCCATCGCCATTGGCGTCCGCTGCGTCGATCAGGGCGGCTTGCCGGGCGTCCAATTCAGCCGCCGTGACGATGCCGTCGCCATTCGTATCCATTTTATCGAAGCGGTCGCCGCCTCCCCGGGATTTGCCGGACGCAGCCGCTGCCGATGCCGCAACGCCAATTATGCAGGCGGCTGCAATGAGTGTTTTCTTCATGGTCTTTCCTTTTCCAATTATCCAGCCGCTTCTTGAACGCACATAGAGCCCAATTCCGTCGTTCAGCGCCGCGATTGCTGGAAAGCCGCCGCCAACCGGCTTTCAACGGTCTCGATAATGCGCGCCGGACGCGCCTCGCCGGCATCATCTACAACACTGATTTCGCTTACTTTTCCTCGCACCGCACTCGGCAAGACAGCGAATGCAACGACGCGCCGGACGGCCGGGGACCAGGCGACGGACGTGATGCGGCCGTCCGGCTTGCCGCCGATGTGCACGGCCGCGCCGGGAAGGACATGATCGGCGTCAATCGCTAACGTCGCCAGCGTATGCGCCGGGTCCGCCGCGTCGAAATGCAGGGCGCGCCGACCGTTAAACCAACCGCCATCCAACGGCGCCAAATGCGGCAGTCCGATTTCAACCGGCAGCGGCCGGCGAACGCCCGACCGCGGTGTCCGCGTCACGAAGTCTGCGCCCGGCCGGGGGGCGCCACTTTCAATGCGCAGCACCTCCATCGCGTCGAGCCCGATCGGTTTCACGCTGCTGCGCCGCATGAGGCGTTCCCATATCGTCAGGGCGTCCGCTGCGGGAAAAACCAGTTCCACACCCGGCAAGGCGCCGAACTGCATCGGCCGGGCCGCCGTTTCCACGCCGCGCAACACGGCCGACGCCGCAACGTGATCGCCGGGAATTTTTAGTCCCGAGGCGGACAGCGCCGCGCTGGCGTCTGTCCCGAGAACGCCGATCGCCGCAACGATTCGCGTAATGTCTTCAATCTGCACGTCTACGCCGCGGGCCGCGAGCTGTAGCGCGCGCGGTTGCGGCGTTGGCGTTGTCATCAAAAACAGATCATCGGCCAAACGCGAAACTTCGGCAAAATCAATAACGCCGCCGTCATCGTCGAGGATCAGGCCGCGCGCGCTTTCACCCGGAGAAAGACTGAGCGCCGGCGCCGTAGCGACACGCGATAGAAGCGTAGCTGCGTTTTCGCCCCGCACTGCATAACGCGACAGCGGTCCGAAATCGGCAATAACGGCGCCTTCCTTCGCTGCTTTGTATTCGGCGTCGACCGATTCAAACACGCGCGCGGCGGCGAAGCCGTTAATTGACGTCCACAAATTTGCGGTGCTGACCGACGCTGTTGCAGCGTAAAGCGGCGTTGGCGCGGGGCGCTCTGCGACAATGTCGTCGACAGGAAAAATCATGCGGCCACCCCGGCGCGCGCACCCTTCCGCAATGCCGCCTGAGCCGCGTTGCGTCCCGCTGCGCCATTAACGCCATAGCCAATTTGAGCCTCGGGGCCGCAAAAATATAACCCACCGATTGAACCCGCCGATGTGACGGACGCAGCGCGAGCAATCTGTCGGTAAACCCCTTCGCGAGCGGCAAAGGCGCTTGCCGGGGCGCCGATCTCGCCCGCCATATCAGCGGCGGTGACCAGCCGCTCGGACGCAATCCGGGCGCCAAGATCAGGTGCAAATTTTTCTATTGTCGCGATGATCGCCGCGCGCATTGCATCGCGCGCGTCAGTGTCGCCAGCATTGATCATTGGCGCCGGATGGGCAAGCACAGAAAGGCGCTGGCGATCTGCACTGGCGGCGTCATCAAAGGCATTTTCAAAAATCGCCTCGACAATCAGGTCCGAAGGAACCGTTCCCGCCGCCGCATCAACAAATGCGCGGCGCACACGATCGATCGGCGGCGCAAAGACGATGCGGCGCGCAAGATCGGCCCGCGTTGATGCATCGATCGGCGCGCCGTTCAGATCGAGATGAAGGTGAACGGTGGATATGGTGGGCTTGCGCATGGAAATCGACTGCTGGAATACGCGGTCGAGTGCCGCCGCCCCAATTAAGTTCTTATACGTTGTTTGTGCGTCAAGGCCGGAAATAACAATAGGCGCGCGAAGCTGGTTCCCGGTTACCAACTCGACGCCAGCGGCGTGATCTTTTTCGATCAGAATTTTCGCAACCGGGCTCGCCGTGCGAAATTCGACCTTGGCCTTTTGCGCAGCGCGACGAAGCGCATCGAGCACGGTCACAGCGCCGCCGTCCGCATAAGCAACGGCGCCCTGCAAACCGGCTGTCTCACCGGACCAGCGCGCCAGCAGGGGAGAAAAACTCATCGCCTCGTGCGGCGGCGCGCCGCTGCGAAAGACCGCCTCGGCAAGCATCGCGGTCTTCGCAGCGCCATCGGGAAAATAATCCCCAATCGCTTGCTCCGCCGACTGCGCCATCCACCGTTCGAGCAATGATGAAAGCCGGGGCGGCGCTGCGGCGAGCGCTGTCTTGAAGGCAGCGTTGGCGCCCGGCGCACCGTTAAATAACGGCCGCATAAAAGACGCCGCCTCGAACATATCCGTGATGAATTGCATAAAGGCGTCGCCGTCAGGCTCTGCGCCTTGCGCCGCCGCACGCAGATCACCACCAAGGCGCAGGCACTCGCCATTTTCGAAGAAATACGCAACGCTTAACCGACGCGCCGAATAGGCGACGCCGCAACTGTAAAGATCGAGATCATCAATCGCCTGCGGGTCGAGGGCGTGAAACAAATGCTCGCCGTCGAAACATTGATCGTCACCATCTTGCGCTGGCCGGCGGTATGGCGCGCCAATTTCACCGCTCGCCTCAAGCAGCACAGTGTTGAGACCGGCGCGTGCAAGGTAAGCAGCGGCGACAAGGCTGTCGGGCGCACCGCCGATGATAATCGCATCGACGCCGCCTTCGATACGCGCCTTGCCGAAATGTTCGTCGCCATTACTCATCGTCCAACACTTTGTCGATCAGCGTGACCGCTGCGCCAATCGCGTTGTGCCGGCGCGGCTGCAACGTCACGTTACGTGCATCGGAAAATTTGTCATTATCATCGCTTGCGCACGCAATCATTTTCAGATCCGTTTTTTGAATCTGATCGTGCAGCCCGTCGATCCGACTTGATAACCTGTTGATAAGGATCGTCGACAAGAGCTGGCGATCCTGCCCGGTCCAGTCGCGCCACTCGCCTTCTTCCTGTAACCGCGCCGGAATATATGTTGTACGCGCAAAAATATCGCCCTTTTCCGTAAATTCAAATTCAACCGGCAGACGGTCAAAAATACGCCCGGCGAGCGCTTCGTTGCGCGCGGTCTTTATCTCCGATCCATCATCAATAATCTGGAACAGCGCGCGCACATCGCCGGTCGGCGGATCAACGCGATCGCGCAGTTTGATGCGCATAACCGCCCGCGCGCTATTGGCCGGCGCACCGCGCGCGACGCCGCTATAGCCCGCGGCCTCGGCGGCGTCCGGGCAGGCGAAAAATATATGACGTGATCGGATTTTTTCACCGCCCTTAAACAAAATGGCGTTGTGGCGCGCACCGTCCGCGATCGCCCTTTCCAGGCCAGGCGGCGCCGCCTCCACGCCATGACGCTCGCAGGCTTTTCGCAGCGCGCCAATAATTGATCGCGCACCGGGCTTTGCGCGCACGCGCCATGCATCCTCATCAAAAAATTCCGGCAGCGCGGCGGCAGATCCCGCTTCCATTCCGCCCAATCCGAACGGCGCCAGGGCATGCACATTGACATGGGCGTTTAAAGGACCGCCATTTACAAAATCTTCAATGAGCTCATCACCGGAACCGGCGATACGTCCCAAATCGGCGAGCGCGCGGGCGTTGTCGACAAACGAAAGCGCACTCGGCTCGCCTCCGTTCAGGCCGGCGTCAAATCCGGTTTCACCGAGCGCGCGCATATCGTCGATCATTTCCGGCCATAAAGCAGCGCCGTCAGCGTCGCGTTCCCGCAACGCCTCGACTGTGTCTTCGAGCCCGCAATACGTTGTTATCGCATCGCCGTCAGCGAGCAATGTGACGCGCGCACTGACCGGTTCTGTTTCAAGACCGAACTCCTGCAATTCAAGCCGCCGCCAAACGAAGTTCGGTATATCACATACGGACGGGCCGCCATGGGTTACAGCGCCTGTGGAAGCGAGGATCGTGCTGGCGCCGCGCGCCGATGCGGCCGCCGCAGCGCAAAGGCTCGGCGCATCATCTCCTATGACAAGCAAGTCGAACGTCGCGCCCATAAACCCGTCTAGTCGGTTTCACCGGAATTCATACCTAGCACTTGTCCGTAAACTTCCGCCACCCGGCTTTGCAGGATCGCCAGAGAGCGCCCAGCCTCGTCAAGGGACGATGCCCCGCACGCCCGCGCCATGCGCGCGCCAAGCGCTTCGCCAGCCGCTTCGGGTTCGAACAGGGCGCCGGTCGTCGCCCGCGCCGCGTGCAGGACATTGCTGAATATATGATGCGCGCTGATCAAAACCTCCGCCTGCGCGGCATCAATGATATTCCGGTCTCGAAACCATTCGAGCGCGGGCCGCGCTTCAGCCGGCGCCCGCCCGGCCGATGCGGCCGTCACAAGCGTCAGGAACTGAATGGCGAATTCAATGTCGGTCAATCCGCCGCGAATGTTTTTGACATCCCACGGGCCCGCGCCGGGCTTGGCGTCATTTAACCGGCCGCGCATATTCGCGACATCATGGGCGACGCCAGTTCGGTCACGCCGACGTTTCAAAATTCCGTCGATCTCTTGGTCAAGCGTTTCAGCAAGCACTGGCGCGCCGACAACCACTCGCGCCTTGGCGAGCGCCATAACCTCCCACGTCCAGGCGTCATCTTTATAGTAACGGCGAAAGGCAGCGAGACTGACCGCAGCCGGGCCCGCGCCGCCCGACGGCCGCAACGCCATATCCACTTCATATAGCGCGCCTTCTTCAGTCGCCGCCGATAGCGCCGTCACCAGCCGCCGCACCAGCCGCGTAAAATATTCCACAGCGCCGAGCGCACGTCCGCCACCGCCGCCCGGCGCAGATTGCGCACCGTCCGGCGCGTCATAAACAAAGACCAGATCGATATCGGACGACGCCGTCATTTCGCACGCGCCCAACCGCCCGAGCGCGATGATCGCAAGCGCACCATCGATCTCTCCATGTTGCCGGCGCATTTCGTCTTCGACCTCGGGCGTCAAGGCACATATGGCGGCGTTCGCAATAGCGCTGAAATGGCGGGCGGCGACGTCAGCATTGATGGCGTTCGCGGCAAGCTTGGCGGCGACGAAAAAACGCGCTTCGCCCGCCCAGCGTCGCACCGCGTTGAGAACGCCTTCGTAATCGCCATTCAACGTTACTATCGCCTGCTCGACTGACACAGCGTAGTGCGCAAGCTCCGGTAACGGCGCTTGCAACCCCTGCTCTACCAGCGACTCAATGAAGTTCGTGCGCCTGGACATTTCCCGACCGAGAAACGGCGAAATCGTGATGAGTTCGATCAACGCATCAAAAAGTTCTACGTTGTTTGAAAGAAGAGAAAATATCTGCACGCCCGCGGGAAGGCGCGCGAGAAATTCATCGAAGGCAAAAAATGCCGCATCCGGATCATTCGACTTCGAAAGCGCCACCAGCAGCGGCGCCATTAGTTTGGTCAGAATATTGCGCGCCCGTTCTGTCCGAGTCGCACGAATAGCGCCGGTGTGCCACCGCCGAATGGTTCTGCTGATTTCCTGTCCGCGTTCAAAACCAAGATCTGCGAGGGTCCGTAACGTTGCAGTATCGCCTTCCACACCGGTGAATACCAACGGGCCGGGCTGTTCAACATCGAGCGCGTCTTCACGAAACAGCGTGTCGAAATTTTTCTGAACGGTCCCCAACACCGACCGGAGTTTGTCTTCAAAAACGGCAGCGTCAGTCGCGCCGGAAAAAACAGCGATGCGCTCGATCTCGTCTGCTGTTTTCGGAATTTTGTGGGTCTGTTCGTCGTTGATCATTTGAAGGCGATGTTCCACATGGCGAAGATATTGATACGCCTCGGACATTTCCTGTTGCTCGCGCACCGACACATGGCCGCGTTGCGTCAACGCATCCATGGCGGGAAGCGTGCCGCGACAGCGCAACGCATCGTCCTTGCCGCCGAGAATCAATTGTTGAGTTTGCGCAAAAAATTCTATTTCACGAATACCGCCGCGACCGGTTTTAACGTCGTGTCCGGCGAAGTCGATTTGCCCGCCGCCCTTCGCGGAATGCAACTGGCGTTTGACGGCTTTAACGTCCTCAATGGCCGCAAAATCCAGATATTTACGCCAGACAAAGGGGCGCAACGTGGTCAAAAATCGTTCGCCGAACGCAATATCGCCAGCGTGGGCGCGCGCCTTGATGAAGGCCATGCGTTCCCAGTTCTGCCCGAAGGATTCGTAGTAGGTTTCAGCAGCCGTCGCCGAAATCGCCAGCGCCGAAACACCGGGGTCGGGCCGCAAGCGTAAATCAGTGCGAAACACATAACCGTCCGCCGTTTGATCCTGAAGGATGGCGACAACATCTTTTGCGACCCGAACTGCGCTTTTACGGGCGTCATCCATTTCGAGGTTCATCAATGCAGCGTCAAAGATAATGATGAGATCTATGTCGCTCGAATAATTGAGTTCAAAAGCCCCGAGCTTGCCCATGGCGATGGCGACAATGCCGGCGCTGCCGTTTGGCAATGCGTTTTTTGTCGCTGCTGCAGCAATCGCAGCATCGGTTGCTGCGTCGGCGAATTCGGAGATCCATCCGGCCGCCTGCATTGCGTCCGCAACGCCGGCAATATCGGCTAGGGCGGCGCCCAACGCGGCGTGTTTTTTCGCCGCCCGCAACGCGCCCATTGTGTCTTCACGACTATTTAAGGCGCCGGCCGCGCGCGCGGATTGGCAAGCTTTCTCGATCGTCGCTGCGGGCGGCGCCCGTAAAATCTCTAATATCTGCGCCGGTGCGCGCGCCATCATCCGGCGCAGATAAGGCGAACATCCTGCAGCGCCGTCAATCAGTGCAGCTTCATTGTCGGACAATTGCGACCAAGCAGGCCCCCAAGCCTCGCGCAACTGTTCTGCGCCGCCCCGCTCAAAAGGTCGGGGCGCGCACTGAATATCATCGCCGAGATTTACCGATGTCGTCATAATATTCCGACTTGATCACGGCCCGCGCGGTGAGGCCAGAGCGGCATCTATAAGGCGTAAAAAAAGCCGCCGCGGACGCGTTCCTCCGCGGCGGCTTGTCGACAAACAAATGATGACGGCGTTCAGCAGCCAGCCGCGCCTTTGAGGCTTGAAGACGGCCGGAACCGAAGAGACTTCGACGCCTTGATCTTGATTTCTTCGCCCGTGCGCGGATTGCGGCCCTTGCGAGCAGCGCGTTTCGAAACAGTGAATGTACCGAACGTGCCGATGGTAAACTTACCGTCTTTTTTCGCGCGCTTCAGACCGGATTCAATTTCACCGAAAACAAGTTCAACAACACGTTTGGCTTCTGCGTTGCTCATATCGCCAGACGTGGCGACATTGGCGATAAATTCAGCTTTGCTCATTTTATTTTCCTTCAGGCTTGGATTGCAATCATGGATCGCTATGGCAAGCGCCCACAAACGCAGCGCTTTCGTTTCGTTAAAAGCAGGTGATTTGCGGCGCATGACAAGCCCGCAATTGCGAAGAATCGGCTTCGCAGCGCGGAAAAATGCGAATCACGACGGCCTAGTCTGATTTTGCAGCCGGGAATCGCAATACCATCCGCAAGCCAACGCCGCCATCGGCGCGAGACAGGCCGTCTTCTAGGGTCAGTTGCGCATTATGCGCACGCGCAATCGCAGCAACGAGGCTCAGCCCAAGACCGCTGCCGGGCGTTGTCCGGCTTTCTTCCAGCCGGACGAATCGCTCCAGCACGCGGGTCCGGTCTTTCGGCGCAATGCCGGCGCCGTCGTCGGCAACGCTGATGATGGCGCCGCCATTCGGATCTGGCGCCGCTTTCAGTTCGATCCGCGTTCCGCCGGCGGCGTATTTTAGTGCGTTGTCGAGGAAATTGGCGACGGCCTGGCTGACCAATTCGCGCGAACCTTTTATGGGCGGCGGCGGTGCGGTTATTAAAATAAGGTCAAATCCTGCCTCCTGCGCCGCGGGCTCATAAAGCTCAGCCATCTCCTCCGACACAGCGACGAGATCAATTGGCTCCATCTTACGCGCGCTTTCGCCCGACCCAATGCGCGCAATCGACAAGAGCGCGTTGAAGGTCGACAGCATGCGCTCAGAATCTTCGAGCGTTGCCTGCATCGCCGCTTCTTTTTCCTCCGGCCCGCTCTTCATGGCGTCGGTCAGGCGATTGCGAATGCGGGTCAGGGGCGAGCGCAAATCATGGGCGATATTGTCGGACACATCATGCATCCCGGTCATCAACCGTTCGATCTGATCGAGCATCGAATTCAGATTTTCGCTAAGATGGTCAAGTTCATCGCCGGCGCCAGTACGAGGAATGCGCCGCGATAAATCGCCGGCCCGGATCGCGCGCGCCGTCTTGTTGACTGTCTCTACGCGCGCAAGGAGCGAGCGGGAAAACAGCAAACCAACAATTACGCCGAGAATAATCGTCGCAACGATGATCCGCTTAAAAACTTCCGCCAACCTGTCGCGCAGAAACTCGCGCGTCGAGACGTCCCTTGCAACGACGACTAAAAACGATTGCTCTGCTTCGCTAGAGGCGCGAAACCGCACCAGCTTGCCGCGCGCCGGCCGTATCTGAACGCCTGCTTCGCGCCCAGCAGCATCGAGCACCGGCCGTTCATACACGAAATCAAAGAACGCACCTTCCGCTGTCAACGCCTCCGGCGGCAACGCAGTTAGATTTCCGGCAAGTGAAACCCCCGACGGCGCGCCGATCAGCATGTAAATTGAATCGTCGCGCCACGCGGTTCGCTGCCGGATGACGCGGGTCAACATACCAGGTCCGTCATCGCCAAACAGATTTGCGAGCACCGACAATTCTGCATCGATAATGACGTCGGTTTGTTCGGACGCAGCGCCAAAGGAGGCGCGGTAAACGAAGGCGCCAAGCACGCCGACCGCCCACGTAAACAACAACACGAAAAACAGCGTAAATCGGAACGAGGTCGTTCGGAAAAGCCGAATGACGCCGCCGGTCGCGCGCTTCCGGCGCGATTTCGCCCGCGACGGATTTTTCTTACGTCGCCGCGTCTCGCGCGCGCCTTCAACAAGATCAGTGTTCGTGGTCAATCTTCGTCGGCGATAGTATAGCCCGCGCCACGAACCGTTTTCAGCAAAGGCCGGTCGAAGTCCTTGTCGATCTTGGAACGAAGCCGCGAGATGTGAACATCAATAACGTTTGTCTGCGGATCAAAATGATATTCCCAGACATTCTCCAGGAGCATGGTGCGCGTCACGACCTGACCGGCGTGACGCATCAGATATTCAAGCAACCGGAATTCGCGCGGCTGCAGATCAATCTTCTGCGACGCGCGGCGCACTGTTCGCGACAGAAGGTCAATCTCCAGATCGCCAACCTGAAACCGCGTCGTCACCGATGACGGCTCAACAGAACGCCGCCGGCCAAGCGCTTCGACCCGCGCCAGCAATTCAGGCATGGCGTACGGTTTTACCAAATAGTCGTCGCCGCCGGCCTTCAATCCAGCGACGCGATCGTCGACTTCTCCAAGCGCAGATAAAAACAGCGCCGGCGTTTCATCGCCCTTGCCGCGGCGCGTCGCCAGCAGGCTGAGGCCATCGCTTTTTGGCAACATCCTGTCGATGACATAGGCATCGTAGTCGCCGGCGCTGGCCATATCGAGACCGGCCTCCCCGTCCAGCGCATGCTCGACCACATGGCCAGCTTCGCGCAAACCTTTCGCGGCGTAGGCCGCCGCTTCTGCATCGTCTTCAATCAGCAATACTTTCATGAGCCCGCCATCCGCTTTCGATATTCGCGTTTACAAATAACAATGTCGGCGACGTCACGGCCACTGCCGCAGCGCCGCCGGAATAGACGCTTCGCCGCGATCGGCGAAACCTGTGCAAATGCGATCGCTAATCTGCTAGCGAAAGCGCGCCGAACTGTCGGTTCTGGCCAAACTGCATCCGCATCAGGACTGCTTCCTTACCGTCCTTCTTCGCGTTTTCGATCTTATCACGCAATTCGTCCGCATTGCGAATTTCCTGGCCTTCAACTTCCAGAATAACAGCGCCTGGTCGCAGGCCGGCGCTTGCCGCCGGGCTGTCCGGTCGAACCCCCGTTACAATAACGCCGCTGACTTCGGCAGGAACGCGAAATTGCTGTCGCAAGGACTCGTTGATTTCAGAAACGCGCAAGCCGACTTCCGACGACAGGGTATCGTTGTCATTCGCCGCCGGCGCATCGCCCTCTGCATCAACACTTGCATCGTCGCGAATGCCCAGGGTGACGTTGACGGTCTTGTTTTTTCCGTCACGCAACACTTTGACGCGCACTTTGTCGCCCGGCGCATAGGACGCAACGCGGCGCGAAAGCTCGTTAGGGCTGTTCACCTTCGAACTTTCAATCTCAACGATGACATCGCCCGCTTCAAGGCCGGCTTTCGCTGCGGGCGTACCGTCGATCACATCGTTGACCAGTACGCCATTGCGCGATTTCAGTTCCAATGCAGCAGCAAGCTCGGTCGTTATTTCGTCCAGTTGAATACCGAGCCAGCCCCGCGTTACAGAACCGTTCGCAATAAGCTGCGCAACCGTTTCGCGCGCGACTTTTGCGGGGATCGCAAAACCAATGCCGACGCTGCCGCCATTGGGCGAGAAGATCGCTGTGTTCACACCGACGACACGGCCCTTGAGATCAAATGTCGGGCCGCCGGAATTGCCGCGATTGATCGGTGCGTCGATCTGAATGAAATCGAGATATTGGTTTTCGCGGTTCTGGCCGCCGATCGCCGAAACAATACCGCTCGTTACCGTCCCGCCAAGGCCAAATGGATTGCCAACCGCAACAACCCAATCGCCGACGCGGAGGTTAACGCCTTCGGCGAATTCCACATATGGGTATGTTTTCTCAGTATCGACTTTTAATACGGCAAGATCCGTAAGCGGATCGACGCCGACGACTTCGGCATCAATCTCGTCACCATTAGCGAGGCGAACGCGCACTTTGTCGGCGTCTTCAACAACATGATTGTTCGTTACGATATGGCCGTCAACGTCAACGAAAAAGCCTGACCCCTCGGCCTGCATCCGGCGCGAGCCATCGTCAAACGGATCGTCCTGGCGTTCCGGCGGGCCAAACTGGAAATTAGGAAAATTACCGAACTGGCTTGGCGCGGCTCGCGCCTGAACTTCGCGTTCAACGAGCACACTGACAACCGCAGGACTTACCTGTTCCACCAGCGGCGCAAGCGACGGCATGCCGTCCGCCGCCACCGGCGGGGCCATCAATCTGGGGGCTTGCGCATTCACGCCGCCGCCAACGGTTAAAGACAACGCCGCTGCGCTCGCCAACAAAACTCCAGAGCGGAAACTTTTCATAATCGCTTTTACCTGTTCTTTGACTACTCACTTCACGAGAATCGCTCGCGGTCGATATACGCCAGATAAGTACGACCCGGCGTATCTCAAAGCCGATCTTTCCCATTAAAAATTGTTAAAAATCAGACCATTTTCGAGCGAATTTCGACACCATCGGCCAACATCCGGTGGACGGGGCATTTTCCGGCGATTTCATGGAGCCGTTCCAACTGGCCCGAATCAAGATCGCCCTTTGCCGAAATCGACTTTTCGAGCACCCGGGACAAATGGGCGTCTTCGTCATTGGCGCGGGTTACCTGGACTTTGAGGGCGCTCAACGACCAGCCCTTGCGGCGGGCATACATGCGCATGGTCATCGCCGAGCAGGCCGCTAGCGCCGCCTCGACGAGGCGCGTCGGGTTAGGGCCGAGACCGTCGCCGCCATCTTCCTTGTCCGCATCGACGGTGATGGCGTGCCCGCCGGCCATCGCGGAAACGGCGAATTTTTTCTCCGGGATGATTTCCGCCGTACCGCCATCGACGGCGTCGATGCGCTGCGTTTCCACCGGGTCATCCTGCGCAGCAGGCAGATACCGGGCGCCCCACGCGGCGATGATACTCGCCGCATAACGAGCGTCATCTGTGTTGGAGAGAAGATGGTCCGCCGTATCGAGACTGACAAAACTCTTGGGATGTTTCGCCGCGACGAAAATCTTCGTCGCATTGTCAATACCGACCGTTTCGTCGCGGGGCGCATGAAGAATGAGCAGCGGCTTTTTCAACGTTGCAGCGCATTCAGTGACAGTCTGGTTTTTTAAATCATCAAGAAACTGCGCTTTGATCGAAAACGGACGGCCTGCAAGCGAAACGACAGCCGCGCCCTTTTCACGGATTTCCGTCTCGCTGTCTTTCATTTGCTGCGCCACATGGTCCGCGTCCGCTGGCGCGCCGATGACAGCGACGCTTTTGATTTCCGGAATGCGCGTTGCCGCGACGATTGCCGCGGCGCCGCCAAGCGAATGCCCGATTAATAGCGACGGCGCCACAAAGTTGCTGCGCAAAAAATCCGCCGCTGCAATCAGATCGTCTACGTTTGACGAAAAATTAGTGTTGGCGAAATCGCCGTCCGAACCGCCGAGACCCGTGAAGTCAAAACGCAACACCGCGAAACCGCGTGCGCGCAAAGCGCGCGAGACTTCCCGCGCCGCTTTGACGTCTTTCGAGCAAGTAAAACAATGGGCGAACAGGGCGTAAGCGCGCGGCGGCCCGGCCGGAAGCTCCATCGCGGCGGCCAGTTTTTCGCCCGTCGAGCCGTTAAATTCGGTCTTGCGTGTTTCGCCAGTCATTCCCTGCTCCTTCGCGCCTCTGTCTTCTTTCGTTGCGGCGGTTCGCGGGATGTTAGGGTCAAACGGCAACCGCCGCAGCCTTCCCGCGATCACGAATAAGGCCCGCATCCTCACGATCCAGCAAGGGCTCCGCGATCGCAAGCGTCTGATCGAGCATGTGTTCGGCGGCGTTTCGCTCAGCGCCTTCGGCGGCGCGGATCTCGGTGACAAGATCATTGGCGAATGACGTCATCTTTTCGCGCGCGTCGCCGGCGATTTCTGCGGCGACATCTGCGGCTGCGCCAAGACGGTTCGCAAAGCTCGTCGCCGACGCAATGAGCATTGCCGCTTCCTTCGCCTGTTCAATGACCCGCGGCGACGGCGGCGAGGCGAAGTCCGGCCGCCGCGCCATTAGAAAACTCGAGCCGCCAGATTGGCGAACCGGCGTCGCCTCGCGCAACGCCGCAAGCGCCAATTCGCAAAAGCGTTCAAACGCCTCGGCCGCCACGTCCCGGCAAGCTGCAATGCGATTGACCGAAACATTATCGCCTGCTTTTTCGGCCTGACCGGCAAGACCGTCGGCGTAGTCTGCAAACCAGCCGACGCGCAATCGCCCGGCTTGCGCATCGAATTTATCCGAAGACGCACCGTCGCGTTCCAGCGCGCGCGCCATCGATTCAAGATCTTCGAACAACGCTTCCGGCAAGGCGGCCGCAGCGTCGCGCGCCGCCTCAAGGCGATCATCGGCGCTGGTTGTCAGGTGATAATATAGCCCAAGCGTGCGCCATGGTTTTTCAAGCCGGCCTTTTACTGCGAGCAACAGGAACGAGGCGAGCTTGGGCGAATGATCGTGAGCCGACAGGAACACCGACCGCAAGGCGTATAGATCATCCTCCGACAGCGCGGCCGCACCGGGGGGAAGGATTTTTTGCACCTGCTTGAAATGCTCAACGCCAGCGAGCAGCCGCCGCAATTCCTGCAGATCAGCGAACGCCGCGTCGCCGCCCAACATGTCGCAAATATGCGCGCGGGCGCCGCTTTCGACCATGGCCGCGTCGAGAACACGACCAAGCCCGGCTTCGGCTGCGATGAACAATGCGCGTTCGAGATCGTCAGTATTGCGCCCCAACGTGATCGCCTCGTCGAGGCTGGCGGCAGCAAAAGCGGCTTCGGAGAGCGCCGTTTCGCGCATCATCAACCGCCAGATCGGCGCCAGTGACGACCGCGGAATAACGCCTGGGCGTTTGCGTCCTTGCCGGTCGCCGACAAAGAAATCTTCAAAAGGCGTGAAGAAAAGCCGCCGCGCATCACCGCGCCGGGACGGCAAAACGGCGCCGCGCGCCAGAAGGCGACCGCGCAAATCGCTTAATAGTTCATTATGCGGAAGATGATCGCCGCCGGAAATGCGGTCAGCCTCAATCGCCGCGAATAACGACACGGCAGTTGCGGTGGGCAGACCGCCGAGAAAGGCGGTCAATTGTTCGCGCTTGCGTTCACTCAGCGCCATCAGGTTTTGTCCCGCTGATTTATAACAATGCAGTCCAAGTGAGTGACGCCTTCATCTCGCGCCCGGCCGGGCGGAAGCGAATTATAGTCGAGACGCGCGACATGCGCCAGTCGTTCAAACGTCTGCAAAGTCTTTGCGCGCGGGCGCATCGGCGCCGCGCCAGCTCTTGATGAAATTTTCAAGTTCCTTGTCGCCGCCCTCCGGCAGAACAATCTTGAGGCGGACATATTGATCGCCCGCCGGCGCGCTTTTTCCCTTGGCGACGCCACGGCCGCGCAAGCGCAACGTCGTGCCGGAACTGGCGTTCTTCGGCACCGTTAGCGCAACCTCGCCGGCAATCGTCGGCGCGGTGATCTTGCCGCCGAGCACCGCTTCCTTCAGCGAGATCGGCAGCTCTACATGGATGTCGTCGCCACGCCGTTCGAAGCGTTTGTGGGGCAAGACTTTAATGTCGACATATACGTCGCCGGCGCCGCCGGCGCCCTTTTCCCCCTGGCCTTTCAGGCGCAGCGTTTGCCCGTCTTCAAGGCCGGCGGGAACAGCAAGGTCGAGCGTGCGCCCGTCGGGCATGGTCACGCGTTTTTTTGCGCCGAGCGCGGCATCGAGAAAATCAACTTCCAATCGGTATCTCACATCGCGGCCGCGCGATTGCGGTTTGGCGCCGGGGTTGGGGCGCCCGCCGCGGGCCCCGAACAGGTCGGAGAATATGTCGGAGAGATCTTCAAACGATGCGCCGGCGCCGGGCCCGCCCGGATCAAAGCCGCCGCGGAAGGCGCCGCCTGTATGGCCAGCCGACGGACCGCCCGGGCCCTGCCGGTTTGACCATTGGCCGTAAGGGTGGGCTTTTTCGCGGCCTTCCTCGTCGATCTCGCCGCGATCAAATTTCTTGCGCCGTTCCGGATCGCCAATGACGTCGAAGGCGCCGGAGACTTCCTTGAATTTGTCTTCTGACTTTTTGTCATCAGGATTGCGGTCCGGATGATATTGCTTGGCAAGCTTGCGGAACGCCGCGCGAATATCTGAATCGCTCGCCGTCGGGCTGAGGCCCAGAACAATATAAGGGTTCCTTGCCAATTTCGCCTTCTCTTCCGTCCTGCCGCCTTTTTAATCCGCCAGATTGTAACGCTTCGTTAACCGCAAACGCACCTGACAGCCTAATTCCGCCAGAGATAAGCGATTTCGCCGGAATTTGAAGGGTTTGGGGCGGAAGAAGTGGGATGGCGGCGTAAAATTGCAGGCAAAAATGGATGTTGCTATGATCCCGGCGACCAAGGAGACGGATATGCGACATCTGATTTCTCTCGTGTTATTCACGGTGCTGTTCTCGGCGCCGTTCCAAGTTGCGCACGCCCAGAAAGCGCATGTCCCGTTTTATAAGCAATATAATGAGGCCATTGCCGCCGGTGATTTCACTACGGCCGCCGAAGCAGGTGAACGCGCCTGGCGCGCCGCCGAAACCGAACTGGGCGATCATCAAACGACGGCGATCCTAGCTTATAATTATGCCTCCTTGATTTATTTCAGAACGCCGGAAAAGGCGATTGAACCGCTGGAGCGTGTCGTCGCGATCGTGGGCGAAAACGCCGCCATGTTCGGAGCAGAGCCGCCGGAACTGATGCTGAGTTTTGTGCGCGCCGCGACGCAAAGCGATAGGCGATTCGTAACGGACCTAAGCGCCCGTCTGGAAGTCGCAGAGTCAAAAAATCCGGAGACAACGCTCCTTTCGGCGCGCGGCTGGTATATTGTTGGTTCCCACGAACTCAGTCGGCGACGCTTCCAGAATGCTGTCGACGCGTTGTCAAACTCAATGCGCCATTTTGAGAGTTTTCGGACTTTCTCGCCGTTAGAAATAGCAACGACCTTGATCGCCCGCGGCGTCGCATATGTTGCAGGACGAAATCGCACAAATGATGACATCGTCAATGCAAACTATGATTTTAATAACGCCATCGCATTGTTCCCGGCGCAATCAAGCATTGAAACATTCGATCCGCTCCTTGCAACAGCGGTGGCATGGGACGCTGTCAGCAGAATTGCCGCCTTCGCCGATAACGTTGAAGGATTAACGCCCGGATCTGCGTTCGAGCGAAAGGCGCCGGAATTAAAGGGGGACGAGCTGATCAAATGGTCTGGCGCAAGGCCCCCCCTTGCCGATTGCCCACTTGATTGGAAGCCTCAAAAGCGGCCGAGATTTCCAACTGCCGACGCCGTCCGGGGCAGTATTGGCGCCGTTTTTCTCGGTTACCATATTGACGGCGCGAAAGTCGTCGGCGCGCGCGTGCTGGCGGAAGTTCCCGAGCGGTCGAAGTTTGGCGAACGCGCCCTAAGCGCTGTTGAGAGTTGGGAATTAAGAGCGCCGTTGACAAACGAAGCATGCGGTCGAAATTTGATGATAACATATCACTTCATCCTAAAATGATGCCACGCTAGGTAATCGCAACGTCGTTCATCGCCGCCACCCCCGCGCCAGCCGCATCTGAAATTTGCGCGACGGCGATCGTTATCGTCGCGCCGGGACCTGATGGTCCGAAGTCGGCGGCGATGTCGGCGGCTGTGTAGAGATAATCAGGCGTTGTTGTTTCGACATCGCGCACGGGCGCTGCGCCATCGAAAACAGTCAGCGCGTAGCGTTCCGATTGCTCGCCCAAGGGAACTTCGCCCTCCCAGCTGTCGCCGCCTTCTCTTGTGCGGCGGATCCACGATAGTTGAATGTCGGCGCCGTCGCGCGCGGCGCGCAGATGCACCGGCGAGAGGGGCTTCAGCCCGCGCGCACCCAACGAAAAACTGTCCGACGTAAAGTTCTCCGTATCGGGAATGTCTTTTTCCGGGCCGGCCTGCCAGTCGAATGACAGGCCGCGCAAGTCGGCGCTGAATTGGGCTTGCGTCACGGCCGCATTCATCAGCACGAACCGCGCATCAACACTCGCACCTGACAGTGATTGCACCTCACTGCCTGCCTGACCGCGCAACAGGTCGGAAAGTCGCCAGCCGCCATCTGGCTGCAAGTCTGCGTCGCGAAACTGCGCCAACTCCCATCCGCCATCGTCGCTTTCGATTGCGCAAAGATTGGCGCCCGAGAGCACGTCATCGGCTTCGCGCGACGACAAGCTTCCGAAGAAAAGATCAACCTCGACCGATTGCCCGATCCACCTCCCGGCGCCGGCGGGGCCAAGCGCGGTTTTCAGCCGGCCCATGATTGCGCGCGCCGGCGCCAGACCCGACAGGATCGGCGCGGTCTCGCCGCCGCCGCGATAAAGGGCGACGCCCCCCGGCCAGGGATCGGCGAAGGCCGCAAAATATGGCGCGGCCGGCGCGGCGCCGGCGATTAACGGCAGCTCAAACAACGCCCAGACAGGGGCGCCGTAAACGCTGACCGGCGCTTGCGTGGTAAACTGCGACGGACCGACGGGGCTTTCATAGACCGACGGGGCGACACGCACGAGCGCGGCACGGCGATCTGCCCCGTCTTCGATATCGGTAATCCTGTAAAGGCGCTCCGCACCAAGATCATTCACCGTGACCGCATCGCCCGGCTCAACCGCCAACGCCGATGGCGGCAGGGAAAAAGAAAGCTGCTCACGCATGACCCATGCGTCGGCGAGAATGGACCGCGCCCGCGCCTCGGCTTCGGCGGCGGGAATGGCCGCCGCGATTTCGGCGCCGGCCTCGCGATGCGGCTGGGCTTGCGGGTCGCGCGCCTCGGTGACGGCGGGGGCAAAGTCCTGCGCTTCGTCCAGAAAGCCGAGCCGGAATGCGGCGGGCAAATCGGTTTCCTGCCCCAGCGAAAGCGAAAAAGCGCCGTCATCGCGTTCAACGAGGCCGGCTGCGTCAACTGTGAGGACAGCGTCCGCCTGCCGCGGCTGGCACCGCAAGACGCTTCCGGTCTCAACAACATCGAACTGAAAAACATCCGCCAGCGGATCGATCATCTCACGGGGCGACAGCGGGCGGTCAACGAGATAGCCCGTGACAATTCCGGTCAGCGCCGAAGCGTCTATCGCATCGAACGCAGCTTCAGCGGCCAGCGCCTCGACGAGCAAATCAAGCGGCGCACGGCCCAGCCGGCCGTTCAGCCAGTGGCCCGTTTCCCAGTTGGGCCCGTCGCCCCAGACATCGGTGCGGGCCGGGAAATCCGGAAACGGCCTTGCGTCATAGGCGTAAACAAAGCGCCGGTCCGCATCGACCATGGGCCCGCCGTAAACGGACGAGACGGGATTATTCGCGGCCTCGGCCCAGAACGCTCCTTGCGCTTCGAGGAAGCGCCGCTGCGCCATGTCATCGCGCCGGCCGTTTGAAAAATGCGGCACGGCGCTTTCGGAACTTTTTGCATCGACAAAAACATTGGGCTGATTGGCGCCTTTGTCGACCGCCGCGCATCCTGTTTCTGTAAAGACTATTCTTTTCGCTTCGGGAACCCAGCTCGTTGGCGTCGCATCGCGAACGCCGCCGGGACGATGGTGGTGCGCATTTGTCCACCAGCTCCAGAGATCCTTGTAGCGATAGACCCATGGCTCGCCATAGGCGCCGTCAGCGATGGGCGTGCGCGTTTGCGCGTCGCGGTCTGCAGCGCTTGCATAAAACCAGTCGAAGCCTTCGCCGCCGCCGATGTTTGATTTCAGATAGTCAATGTCGTGCTGTCCGTTGGCGCCGGCAAGCGCATCGAGATGAGCGAAGCCGTCGCGCCAGTCAGCCATCGGCATATAATTGTCGATGCCGATAAAATCTATCGCCGGGTCGGCCCAGAAATCATCCAGATGAAAGAAGACATCGCCGGAACCGTCCGCCGGCTGATGGCCGAAATATTCCGACCAGTCCGCGCCGTAGGAAATTTCTGTGCCGGCGCCCAACACGGCGCGAACATCGGCCGCCAGCGATTTCATCTGCGCAATCGCCGGATAGGCGTCCGCGCCGTCCCGCGTCGTGGTGATCCCGCGCAATTCCGAGCCAAGCAAAAATCCGTCGACACCGCCGGCCGCAACACACAGATGCGCGTAATGCAACATCATCCGCCGGAACGACCATTCGGCCGGGCCGACGTAAACGACCGCGCCATCGACGATGGAAAAATCGGCGGGCGCGGCTGTGCCAAAAAAAGCCGCGATGTCGCTTGTGGCCGCCGCGGTTTTGTCGTTGGCGCCGGCGTCGATCCGGCCGCGCCACGGGAACCCCGCTGTGTCCATCAGGATAAAAGGATGGAACAACACGGTGAGATCGCGGGCTTTTAACGATGCGATGGCCTCAACGACGGCTGCGTCGGCGGGCGTGCCGCCATAGGCCGGGGCGCCGTCTATTTGTGAGACAAGATGGGCGCCGGGCCGCGTCACGTCGCCGGCTTTCCACGCGTAAGGCGTCGTCGTTTTCATGGCCGCATCGACGCCGGGGCGAAGCTGGCAGGCGCCGGCGTCAAGACTATCGCCGAACCACGACACGGCCAGCGAGACATGGGCGAGATTGGGCGCGACGTCCTGCAAGGCGTCGATGGCGGCGGTGAAGTCCGTGGCGCCGGATGTGTTGTGGACGTTCTCCGCTGCCGTTACGCCCTCGCCCGTTTCGCGCAGCACTTTTGTCGTCCCGTAAACGAACTCGCCCGAGCCGGGGATGATGGTGACGGCCGTCAGCGTGTTCTCAAGGGCGTCCGGGTCGTTCCCTTTGAGGCCCTTTTCGATCTCGAACGACAATTGCGGAATGCGATTGCCGAAATCCTTCAGCGGCAGGTCTTCGAAGACGATATAGGCGAGCCCGCGAAAGGCCGGTGCGTTACCGACGCCTTCAACGGACTCGATCAGCGCATCGGGCGGTTGCGCGTCGCCGCCGCGATAGATGCGGACATTGTGCTGTGAGATATCGAGCGGTTTTCCATCGGCCCAGACGCGGCCGACGCGATCGATTTCGCCTTCGCACAGACCGATGGCGAACGAGATCGAGTAAAGATACTCCGTGAACGTTGTTTGCGCCGCCGGCCTTGCGCCCTTGCCGCCGGAGGACTCCGTCGTTTCCGATGTTGTTTCCTTGAAGTTCGCGGCCCAGATCAACTGCCCGGCAATGCGCCCGCGGCCGAAAACCCGCGCGACGCCGGCACCTTCCTGGCTCGCCTGCACCTGGAAACTGTCAAGGCGCGGGCCTTCAACAGCGCGCTTGCGCGGCCCGAAAATAAGCCGGTCCACATAGCCCGCCGCATAAGCCGCCGCCGTCGTCGCCACCGTGCGCGCCAGAAAGCCGCCGACAGAGCCGCCGATACCCGTTGCCGCGGTGAGGATAAGCTGCGCCATTATTCTGTACCCGGAAAAACGAAGGCGCCGGCCAACCGTTCGCGCCACCAGCGCGACAGCCAGCTTTCGATGACCGCGCGGCCCGCATAGGCGTGGATGAACCGGTCCGGCGCGACGGCGATGCCGCAATGTTTGGCCGGCCCGTCGGCGCAAATGCGGAAGATCAAAACGTCGGCGGGCTCGAAGGATTTATCCGCGCGCTCGGTCATGTTGCGACGCGCCGCATCGAGCAGCGTGTCGGCGTCGCTGTTAAAGCGTCGTTCGTTCCAGTCCGGCGTGTAAGCTGGCGGCGCTTCGGGCTCGCCGCCATGAAGCTCGCGCCAGACCCCGCGCACAAGACCGAGGCAGTCGCACCCGGCGCCATGAGCGCTCGCCTGATGCACGTAAGGTGTGCCAAGCCAGCCGCGCGCCGCGTCGATGATCTGGATGCGTGAGATTGTGGAGGAGAAGGACTGTGTTTTGGACATGGGAAAAATACTCAACCGCTCATTCCGGCGAAGGCCGGAATCTCAGGCGGCGCGTTTTGAACGTTTGGTTTTAGATCTCGGCCTGCGCCGGGATGAGCGGGGTACTTTTTGGTCACGACAGTTTTCCTCCGTCGTTTTTCTCACTGCGCAGGGGATAGGAAACGGCGAAGTCATTGCCGGGCATCAAATGAAAGCCGCGGAAGTTCACCCCGTTTGAAAATTTGTCGCGGCAGGTGGAAAAGCGTTTGTCGCAGCCGGCCGTCGCGGTGAAGGCATCGCCAATGGAAACGCCCGCGCCAGCCGGCAGCCACAGGGCGACAGCGCCAGCTACTGTTTGCGACTTGATGTGGGCCCGCCCGCCGGCATTGGCGCCGGTGTCCCAGCGCAGCAGTCCGTGGGCGAACCAATTGTCATCGTAACCGGAAAATCCCGAGCCGATAAAACTCTGATCGTCGCGCAATGCCGTAACAGCGCCTGTCGCTATGAACGCAGGGTCATCAAGATCGACGCCGCATTTCGCCGAGCCGACATTAACATCGCACAGGCGCTGAAAGACGCGGCCCACCGGTTGATCGAGGGCAGAGGAAAGCCCGCGCAATTCCGCCTTGAAGGCGTCGCCGGCGCGGGTGATCTCGCCGATCACGCCTTTTTTCAACAGAACGCGCTGCGCGGGCGCGGCCCAGTTGACGCGGAAGATCTCAACCTCAGCGCCGTCATAACGCCCAGCGGCAAGGTCAACGCCGGAGAGCGCGGCGTCATCGAGCGCGCCTTCAATGTCGCTATTGTCGATGGCCAGATCGGCGCTCGATGCAAAGGCCGAACCGGACGCGCCGCTCTCCGGCGAAAAAATGGTTTCGTCAAAAGAGAGCACGCGATCATGGTCTGTAAAGCCGAGCACGAAACCGTCGGTTCGGGTTATACGCCAGCATGTTGCGAGCGTTGTCGCGCCGGCATTGAGATGGTCCTGTAAATCGGGATCAATAGCGCGCATTAAACCAGCACCTCGATCAGCGGGATCGACGGAATGTCGCCGGCCTTGAAGGCCGCGAGGTTGATGCGCAACTCGTCCGTATCAAAACGAACCGGCGTGTCGAAAGAAAAACCAGCTGTCACCGCAACACCCGGCGCCGGCGGCGCTGCGAACGTAACGGTCCCGGTTGCTTCATCGACGGTGAAATCCGGTCCAGCCGTTTGTGCAACATCGTCCAATGAAACGAGGACAGAACCAACGACCGGTTTTTTGACGTCGCGCGCGTATGACGCCCCGCCCGATGCGTAGCGTTTGACGAGTTGAAAGTCGGCCGCCGCGCCGTCGCCTGTGCCGAGAAGCTGGTCCTCGGCGGCAGGCGTTTCCGCAATACGACAGCTTTTGTGGTCGAACGGATCACGAAACCGAAAGCCGTAAAGGCGGCCGCGTCGCGCTTCGAAAAATGCGATGATGTCTTCGATATCATCGATGGATTTGACGCCATAGCCGGCGTTGAACCGCCGCCGCGACCCGGCCCAGGGCGAGTTGCGCTCTTCATGACCGGAGACCAGCGCCACAATATCGGTCCGGCGCGACGGCCCGCCTTCGGAGTTCAGCGAGATATCGGCGGGGAAAAGGGTTTCGTGGAAATTGGTCATTATACTGATACTCACCTAAGTCAGGGATTAGGGTTTGGGGATTAGGGATTAGGTGCGTGGGGCGAAAACATTTTTCTAATCCCTAAAACCCATTCCCTATTCCCTCTCTCATAAATTCCGCCGTCCACGCCCGACAGCTCTTGCCAGCGCGGCGGCGATCTGCGTTTCGGAGCGGCGAAAACTTTCCGCATCGGAAACGCCGGGCAAAGTGATGTTGACGGAGACCGGCGCGCCGCCCATGGGCGAGATGGCGCCGGCGCTGGCGGGGGTGAAAAATTCCGGCCCGCGCTCGCCAACAAGATAACGTTGCCCGGCGGCGACAGGGCCGCCCGCCGCGCGCGCGCCGCCGAAGGAACCCGTCAACGCATTGGTGATTAAATTTTCAATCGGTTTGCGCACGAGACTGTCGATAGCGAAGCGCCGCAAATCGCGCGCCAGCGCTCGCGTTAATTTCTTCAACGACAATTCGCCGCGTTCGGCGGCCCGCGCGAGGTTTGACTGGATCGATCCCGCAGCGACGGCGAAGGCGTCCTCGATCAACGCCGCAGCGGGCGCAATCTGGTCGCGGGCGATGCGTTCGATTTCGGCGCCCGCCTCGCCGAGCCCGGCGGCGAGGCCGCTGGCGTCGTAATTGATGGTCACGCGTTCTGGCATGGCTTATAATCCGGATACTGATGGGTTAGGGTTCGAAGCGCGTCGCTGTCCACCGCATCGCCCGCGCCAAGCGACGCGTCGAGCAGCCAGCGCCATTCCGCCGGGCGCAATGACCAGAAGGCCTCCGGCGCGAGGCCGAGCCGCAGGACGGCAAATGAAAACCAGGCGCTCCATTTTGCTACGCCGCCCCCGATGAGGCCGGCGGCTGGTCCTGTGGCTGGTCCGGCGGCTGGTCCTCTGGTTGGGGCTTTCCCGGCGCCTCCAGCGCCTGAAACGCATTCGCGAT
>JAJFFU010000006.1 GCA_021776465.1 Parvularculaceae bacterium | reverse complement strand
CTGCTGGTTGAGATCGAACGCGAGCTGCATGCTGAGGCGGTCTCCGCCACTTGGACGCGGCGATTGTTTCTGGCGCCGGGCGGCGCTGATTTGCGCGGCGAGGAACAGCTCGATGATCTACCCCCGGCGCTGGTTTCGCGCAGCGTTTGGCGGTTCCATCTTCATCCCAGCGTGAAAGCCTCGCTCGCCCGCGACAAGCGCTCGGCGCTCCTCTTGTTGCCGAACAAAGAAGGTTGGCGCTTTAAATCGAACGCCGCGGCGCTGGACCTTGAAAAATCCGTTTATTGCGGCGATGGCGACAGCCCGACCGCAGCTGAACAAATTGTCATGCGCGGATCGGCCTTGCCATCTGTGGAAGACAGCCCGGTTATTGCCAAATGGGCGCTGAAACGGATTGACGCTGCGTGATTCTCGCACGCCGGTATCTTTGGCGCCTTACGGCTTGCCGTTTGCGGAATATCGGCTAGCCTGCGCTTTTCCAGAGCTGAATATCTATGGCGTTACCGACAAACATTTTCCGCAAACTTTTTGGCCGTCGGCCTGCGCCAACGGGCGCGGGCGATGATCTGTCGTTTTTGTTGTCGCGCGAGGCGCAAAAGATTGACCAGCGCGCGGCGCGCCGGTTGTTTCAAGGGCGCAGCGTCCTTGTCACCGGCGCCGGCGGCACGATCGGCGCCGAATTGTCGCGTCAGATTGCAGCCTTTGGCCCCTCGCGGTTGACGCTGCTCGAAAATTCAGAATACGCGCTTTACAAGATTTTGCTGGAGCTCGGCGAAGCCGGCTTTGAGTCCATCATCTCATCATCCTTGACCGATATCTGCCGCGAGCCGCATTTGCGCCGCGTCTTTGAGCGCGACAAACCGGACATCGTTGTTCATGCGGCGGCGTTTAAACATGTGCCGATTGTTGAAGGGAACCGATGCGCCGGCGCGCTCACAAATTGCTATGGCGCGAAACTTGTCATTGATATGGCGATGGAACACGGCGTTGAATCTGTCGTCGTCATTTCCTCGGACAAGGCCGTTAATCCGACAAGTTTCATGGGCGCGACAAAACGGATTACGGAACTATACGCGCAAGCCCATGATGTCGCGCAATCGGAAACGCGTTTTGTCACCGTCCGGTTTGGCAATGTTCTGGCGTCAAGCGGGTCGGTCGTTCCCCTGTTCCGGCGCCAGATTGAATATGGCGGTCCGGTCACGGTCACCCACCCGGAAATCAAACGATATTTCATGACGACACGCGAAGCCGTACAGCTCGTGCTGCAGGCGGCCAGTCTCGACAACGCCGAAAATCCGATCGTCACCCATGACGGCCGCGTGTTCGTTCTCGATATGGGGGACGCTGTAAAGATCCTTGATCTTGCAAAGCGGATGATCGAATCCTACGGCCTGAAACCGGGTGAAGACATAGAAATCAATTTCAGCGGCTTGCGGCCCGGCGAAAAGCTATTTGAGGAAGTCTTTCTCGATACGGATAAACTGGTCAAGACGGGCGCTGATGGCGTATTGCTTGCCTCGCCGGCGATGATCGATTTGCCGCTCCTAAAACCGCGTCTGGAAGATGTTATCCGTTCCGCTATCGCCGCCGATCAGGCGGCGCTGGACGAAGCAGTGCACCATCTCGTTCCTGAGTTTCGGGCAATGAAAGCTTCTGAGACCCACGCAGGATCGCGTTCGGACCAGTAGCCCGAATCAGCGTTCAACGCGCGATGCATCTGGTAATCGCGTAATCCAAAGGAAATCACCAATGACCACCGCCGCTGTTCGCCGGGCCCTTCTTTCTGTTTCAGACAAGTCGGGTGTTGAAGACTTTGCACGACGCCTCAAAGGCGCCGGCGCTGAACTCGTGTCGACCGGCGGAACGGCGAAATCATTGCGCAACGCGGGGCTTGATGTGCGCGATGTTGCTGACCTTACCGGCTTTCCGGAAATGATGGACGGACGCATCAAAACCCTGCACCCGCGTGTCCATGGCGGCCTGCTCGCCCTGCGTGATAATGACGAACATGTGCGCTCAATGAAGGACCATGATATCGGCGCGATCGACCTTCTTGTCGTCAATCTCTATCCGTTTGAAGAAACAGTGCGCGGCGGCGGTGATTTTGCCGCCTGCATCGAAAATATTGACATTGGCGGGCCGGCAATGATCCGGGCGGCGGCCAAGAACCATGAATTCGTCTGTGTGGTGACGGATCCGGCGGACTACGAGGGCGTTGCTGCTGAGATAGAAGCCGGCGGCGTCAAAGCGGAAACGCGTCGACGTCTGGCGGCGAAAGCTTTCGCTATGACAGCCGCCTATGACAGCGCGATCGCGGCGTGGCTTCGTGATAAGAACGGTGAGGGGTTCCCGAGGCATTATTCAACGGGCGGGCGCCTCGCGCAGGAATTGCGCTACGGCGAAAATCCGCATCAGCGTGCGGCGCTTTATCTTTCGGGTGCGTCGCGTCCTGGCGCGGCGACCGCAAAACTCGCCCAGGGCAAAGCGCTGTCCTACAATAATCTCAATGACACGGACGCAGCTTACGAACTCATCGGAGAACTGGGCGGGGCGCAGCCGGCTGTTGCGATCATCAAGCACGCCAACCCTTGCGGCGTTGCGCTGGGCGACGATTTTGTTGACGCGTATGAAAAGGCGCTGCGCTGCGATCCTGTATCTGCTTTCGGCGGCATCGTTGCGCTGAACGGGCCGCTGACCGAAGCGCTCGCCGAAAAAATCACACAAGTTTTCACCGAAGTCGTCATTGCGCCGGGCGCTGATGACGGCGCGCGCGCTATATTCGCCAAGAAGAAAAATTTGCGCTTGCTGCTGACGGACGCGCTGCCGTCATCCGATGATGAGGCCGCGCTCATTCGGCCGATTGCCGGCGGATTTCTAGTTCAGTCGCGCGACAACCGGGCCATCACCGCGGACGACCTTACGATCGTCACGAAACGCAAACCCGATGACAAGGAAATCGCCGACATGCTTTTTGCGTTCCGTGTCGCAAAGCACGTCAAATCGAACGCGATCGTATACGTCAAGGACGGGGCAACCGTCGGCGTTGGGGCCGGGCAGATGAGCCGGCTCGATTCAAGCCGCATTGCCGCGCGAAAAGCGGTTGACGCGGCTGAGGCGTGCGGTGCGTCGGCGCCGTTGACCGAAGGCTCCGTCGTTGCGTCGGACGCTTTTTTTCCGTTTGCTGATGGTTTACTTGCCGCTGCGGAAGCGGGTGCGCGCGCCGTCATTCAACCGGGCGGGTCGATCCGCGATGAGGACGTCATTGCCGCAGCAGATGAAGCCGGTCTCGCCATGGCGTTCACCGGCGTTCGCCATTTCCGGCATTAACGAGCGCGGTCAAACGCGTCGGTCGTCTATCAGGCCGCTGACGCGTTTGGCAAAGAGCGCAAATTTGCCGACGCTGGCGGGCCCCGCGAGATCAAGTTCGCCAACGGCGCTGTGGAATGCTGCGACGACGCCATCAGAGCATTCATCCCAACGCGCGATGACGGCGCCGCCCCAGCCGCCCGGTGAACCCTTCGGTTCATTGCCGGCAAAGGCGATAATTTTCTTCGTCAACGCCCGTTGCAGGCCGCCGAGGTCTTCAGCGAATTGACGAACGGAAATTCGGTCAAAATGGTCAGCGGGCGGTTCTTTTCTGGCCTTGTCGCGCAGGGCGTCAAAATAATATTCGCGGCCGACAGCGAAATAGAGTGCAGCGACGCCAGGGTTTGACCAGCCCGCTTCACTGCCGAGATCGACGATATCGAATGTATGTTCGAGAAGCGGAAGCGAGGCGGCTTCCTTGGCAAGGGCTGCGGTTGCGCCTTGGGTGCGCCAATGTTTGACTCGCGCGGCGAGGGCTTCGCTTTCCGCAGCGCCAAGGACATTCGGCAGGGCCTTTTTCAACTCGGTGACAGGCGTGCGATATTTCTGAATGATCGATTTGACGCCGTGTTTTTCGGCTGAAGTCTCGAACTCAGGGTCGTTGAGCAAATGAAACACCTGCTCGCGCAACAAATACGACGCTTCGAGATAAAGCTCGGTCTGCAGTACCGCAGACGCTTTATTGTCAAGCGCGTCAATGGCGTTAGCGAATGCGGCGAGTTCATAAACGCCGCGCGCGGTTTCATAAGCGAGGGCCATGGACGGGAAATCGCCGCCGGTCATCTCGATGGTACGCTGCAGGAACGAAACGCCGCACGTATCCATGATTTCGTTTGAAACGCGCGTCGCAATGATTTCGCGTCGCAATTGATGCGACACGATGGGTTTTGTGAAAGACTTCAGCGCTTCGGGGAAATAGGCGAATAACTCGCGCTCATAAGTTGGATCATCGGGCGCATTGGATTGTACGAGCGCATCAAACACCCAGAGTTTTGCATAGGCGAGAAGAACAGAGAGCTCCGGCCGTGTAAGACCAAGGCCCTGCTGGCGCAGCGCAAACATTTCGTCATTGGCCGGAAGGTTTTCAACGGTCCGGTCCAGCCGACCAGCGCGTTCCATGGTCGACATGAGGCGCGTATGGACATCGACGTCGCGCGCGGCGGTGCTTTCCATGAACGTAATGGCGCGGGTCTGGTCGTAATTGTGACGCAAGACATGATCGGCGACATCGTCGGTCATCGATGCGAGAAGTTCATTCCGATCCGCCGCCTTCAACTCTGCCTGTTCAATCGCGGACGATAGAAGGATCTTGATGTTCACTTCGTGGTCAGAGGAATCGACACCGGCGGAATTGTCGATGGCGTCTGTATTAATACGGCCGCCGGCCCGGGCAAATTCGATGCGTGCAAATTGGGTCAGTCCGAGATTAGCGCCTTCGCCGATAACTTGCGCACCGGCGTCTTTTGCGTTGATGCGTAATGGATCATTGGTGCGGTCGCCGACGCGCCAGTTCTCTTCTGTCTCGGCCTTGAAGTACGTGCCGATGCCGCCCAGCCAGAACAATTCGACCGGCATTTTCAAGATCGCCTGGATCAGGTCGTTGGGCGCCATTTTTTCATCGGCGATATTCAGGAGCGCCCGCATTTCCGGCGTTGTCGAAATTGACTTCGCGGCGCGCGAAAAGACGCCGCCGCCCTTGGAAATCAATTTCTTGTCATATTCAGCCCACGAGCTGCGCGGCAGTTCGAACATGCGCTTGCGTTCAGCAAATGACTTTGCAGGGTCCGGATCAGGATCAATAAAAATGTCGCGGTGATCAAAGGCAGCGATCAGCTTTGTCTGTTCGGACAACAACATGCCGTTGCCGAAAACGTCGCCTGACATGTCGCCGACGCCGGCCGCCGTAAACGGTTCGGATTGAATGTCCTTGCCCATTTCGCGGAAATGACGCTTGACCGCTTCCCATGCGCCGCGGGCTGTAATGCCCATAATCTTGTGGTCGTAGCCGGCCGAACCGCCGGAGGCGAAGGCATCGCCGAGCCAGAACCCGTATTCCTCCGAGATCGCGTTTGCCGTGTCTGAAAAGGCGGCCGTGCCTTTGTCGGCTGCTACGACGAGATAAGGGTCGGGATCGTCCCAGAGCACCATCGTCTTGGGACGGATGACTTCGCCTTTGATGATGTTGTCCGTGAGGTCGAGAAGGCCGCGAATAAACAGCTTGTAGGATTCGCGCCCCTCTTCGTAAATCGCAGCGCGGTCATCTGTCTGCGGCAATTGTTTCGGATAAAAGCCGCCCTTCGAACCGGTCGGAACGATAACGGCATTTTTGACGCGCTGGGCTTTGACGAGCCCGAGAATTTCTGTTCGGAAGTCTTCGCGTCGGTCCGACCATCTGAGGCCGCCGCGCGCGACGGGACCGAAACGCAAATGAACGCCGTCAACGCGCGGCCCACTGACGAAAATTTCGCGATAGGGCCGCGGTTCAGGCAAGTCGTCGATTTGAGCGCTGTCGATCTTGAACGAGATATAGGCTTTCGCGGCGCCGTCTTCTTCGGGCTGATAATAATTTGTCCGCAGGATTGACGAAAACAGATTGAGGAACCGCCGGAATATCCGGTCTTCTGCAAGGCTTTGAACATCGTTCAATGCATCAAGCACGCTTGCGGCCGCGGCGCCCGCGTCTTTTTCACGCTTGGCGGCGTCTTTTGCGCCAGCAGGGTTAAACCGCGCATGGAACGCCGCGATCAGGCCGCGTGCGATAGCCGGGTGATTGAGTAGCGCGTCTTCCATGTAACTTTGCGAATAGGAAAAACCGGCCTGAACATGATACTTCGCCGCGGCGCGCAATATCCACGCTTCGCGCCACGTAACGCCGGCGGTCAGGACCAGGGCGTTGAAACGATCATCTTCTGTCAAGCCGGCGAGCACGGAAAGCATCGCCGCTTCGAAACCTTGGCGCACATCATCAAGATCGACGGAGAGTTGGTTTTGTTGTTCCGTGTGGAAATCATGGATCCACATGACGTCGTCTTTGGCGCCGGCGGGTTCTACATCATGTCCGGCCTCCTGCATGACGCTGAGGCCCATATTCTCAATGGTCGGAATAAGCCGCGAAAGCGGGAAAGGTCCGCCGCGCCGATAAATTTTGAGGCGGACAGTATGCGCCGGGTCGCCCGCTTTACGATACGCTCTAACAATCGCCGGATTATCGGTGAGTTGTTCCAGCGCGCCAATATCGCGCAGCGTATCGGCGATCTCCGCACGTTCAATGTAGCCGGGGCCAAACGCGTCTTCGTATTTTTCGTATAGCGCTGCAGGAAGTGCGCCATCATGGGCGCGACGCATCGCTTCCAGTAGGTCGTCGCTCCAGCTGCGGCAAATTTTGCGGACTTCCGCGGTGAGCGCGCGTGCGCCCGGTCCGTCTGGCGCGTCGGCGCCGATGCCGATGATGAAATGAACACGGACCAGCGCCGCATCGCCAAAAAATGGCGAGAAACTCGTGACGTTGCCGTTATACGTCGTCGCCAGTAAGTCGCCGATCTGGCTACGAATGTCGGAGTTAAACCGGTCTCGGGGAATAAAAGCGATCGCTGATACGAAACGATCGAACCGATCGCGCCGGATAAATAGTTTCGCGCGCGGGCGTTTAAAGAGCCGCAATATCCCGAGGCATGTGTCGCGCAGCGTGTCGGCGTCGATCTGAAAAAGTTCGTCGCGCGGATAGGTTTCGAGAATGTTGCTCAGCGCTTTTTCGTTGTGGCCGCCACGATCGAACGCCGTAGAATCGAGAACGGCATGCAGCTTGGCGCGGATCAATGGAATATCCGTGGCCGGACGATTATAGGCGTCAGCCGTAAACAGGCCGACGAACAGTTCCTCGCCGATAACAACGCCGTCGGGCGAGTACACTTTGACGCCCACATAATCCATGTAAACGCGCCGGTGGACCAGTGAAACCGAGCTCGACTTGGTGATGACGATCGGCTCTTTCGACGCCAGAAAATCCCTCACCGCCGGCGCAATTTCGCCGCTCGGCGTGTAAGTTGAGCGCAGCACCTGGCGTTTTGCATGTTTGAATATGCCGAGGTCTTTTCCCTCTTCGGCCTCGAAGCGCGTTTCGTCGTCATCACTATAGGCGAATGCGCGGACCCCGAGAAAAGCGAAGCGATTGTCCCAAAGCCATTTCAGGAAGTCGATGGATTCGCGCTGGTCCTCCCGCTCGACGCCGGTGATGCGCGTTTTTTCAAGTTGCGATATGCACGAGGCAAGGCGCGCGCGCATTGGCTCCCAGTCCTCGACAGCCGCGCCAACATCTTCGAGCACCCGTTTCAGGTCATCCGTGAGCCGATCGATGTCGGCGTCTGATACTGGCGGGTCCATCTCTGCGTGAATGAGCGACTCGCGGACGGCTTTGCCTTTTCCGTCAAATTGGCGTTTTCCTTTTGCGTCACGGCGAATATCGATGACGGCGTTTGAGAAAAACGAGAGCGGCTTGCCGGCGTCGGCGAGCGCTGCGGAAATGGAATCGACGAGAAAGGGCTTGTCGTCCGTGACGATGTCGAGCACCAGTCGCCGGTCCTTCCAGCCTTTTCCGCCTTCAACGCGCAGCGCGATCTTGCTCTCGTTGGGCTTGCGCGTTTGTGCGTGCGCCCAGACAGCGCCGGCGCGCACCAAGAGGGACTCCGGGTCTTCCCAGACCGAGTCCTCGCCGGTGGCGTAGCGAACCAGCTGTTCAAGATAGCGCCCGTAGGATTTGACCGGCTGGCCATCCTTATCGAAGTCGCCGATTTTCTTGGTTTTCGCCGTCTCAATAACACTGACGAGAATCTCGTCGTCGATTTCGGTCAGGAAGCCCTCTGGCATCGCCCCGCCTTGTCAGTAATGGATATGAAATTGCACGTTCTCATAGCGTGAACGTAGCAGCGATGTCTAACGAATTAACGAAGATTTTGGCGACCGATCAGGCCCATTTAATTATGCCGTTTGGCGGTCGCCGTGATGGGGCCGATGGCTGCGCGCACTGGCGGCGGGATCGGCGCGCAACAGTGTCGTACGTGGATGGCGAAGGGCGGCCCGGTTAGCGACGGCGTACCGCGCAACAAGAATGAGGCCGATGCCTGTTGCAGCTGCGAGAGACGCGTAAATTGCAGCGGCGCCGTCGCCGCTGCGCCAGGCCGCAAGGAGCGGAAATATCGCGCCTGGTACACAGATCGCCGCGGCGCTATTGAAATGAGCGCTAAAGAACAATGCCGCGATAAATGCGCCGCCCAGGGACAGCGCTGCTGCTTGCGCCGCCAATATCGGCGCGGCGTCGACGGGGGTCAGCAGGATCGGCGCGCTGGCGAAAGCGACGCCAAGGACGCACAGGCATGAGGCAAAGGACGCGCGCCAGCGAAACGGATGGGCGGAGATTTCCGCGCCGGCCCGAAATTTCAATTGCAGCCGGCGGCAAACATATAAGGCGCCAAGCAACATGAGCGCCCATGCGGCCGCGCGCGCCGGATATTCCCGGCCAACCGTGATCGACAAATAGATGCCAGCGCCGGCAATCACCGCGAGGCCGGCGGCGCTCCAGCGCGACAGGAGATCGATGGATTCCAGTAACGCCGCGCGCGACGGCAGCTTTCGGCGTGGCTGCGCGCGCCTCGGCGCTTCCTGCGCAAGACGTTGCAATTCCTTGATCGATTTGTCGTTCGCTGCTGTATCAGCCATGTCGCGAATTCCGCCGCGCTGTTCACGGACGATGAAACGGGCCATTCCTTAACCAAAGGTTAACGGGCCGCGCGTCCACATTATATTCTCGTGAAAAAGAAACCCGGTCCGTCGAATGGCCGGTTGCTTCGGCCGTCCCGCGCGTTACTCAGGTGCGCTGAGGACGACATCGATATTTACGCCCGCGCGTTGTACATCGCCGCGCAAGGTCAAGGCGTCGATGTTTGTCGGCTCGACACTGAGCGCGTTGACTGTATCGGCGGCGGCGCCTTCCGTATCGCCGGTCTCCAGTTGGGCCCGACCGCGCAGGACGAAGCCGGCGGCAGACCCAACGCCGGCTTTCTCCGCTGCCGTAACCGCCGCAATCACGTGATGCCAGTCATCGTTGGCGGCTTTAATTTTGGCGTCGATGAGATGTAACTCGGCTTCGTCGGGCGCGAGTTTGAGGGCGGCGGTAATCGCCGCTTCGGCGAATGTCAGCTCTTCGGCTTCAAGCCAGGCATCGGCGGCTTGCGCATAGAGCCGCGCCTGGGCGAGCGCATCGCCGGCGTCATTTCTTTTTGCAATGGTTTCAAGGCGCGCTGCGCCAAGCTTATTAAATCCTGCGGCAATATCGGCGAGCGCGAGGCAATGTTGCGCATTGGCGCCGCCGCCTTCTGCGGCCCAGATTTGCGCCGCGCGCCGACCCAGTTCGATGTCCTGTTCAATCAGTAAGAGGCAATCGAGATAGCGATCAGAGGCGTCGGCAGGTGAGGACGCAAACAAAAAAAGCGAAGCGATAAGATACTGCATAAGCCTGTCTTATCGCGACGAAAGTCGGCGCAATAGTGGCGTCGTCAAATTTTTCGCGAAATTAGTCTTGGAGGCTACTCGGCCGCCTGGGCCCGTGCTGCGCTTTTGCGCTTCGTCCGCGCCTTCCTTTTCACGCGCTGGGGCTTGGTCGGCGCCTCATCGGCCTCTGTGGCAATTTCGGCGGGCGGCTTCGTTTCAGGCAGGGCGAGGGCCTCCGGCAGGTAACACGTAACCCGCGCGCCCTGACCTTCATTGGAATCTAGCCGCGTCCAGCCGCCATGGAGGCGGGCGAACCGGTCGACCAGCGACAGGCCGAGACCGGCCCCGGCGCTGGGCCCGCGGCTTTCGAAGGCATCGAAAATCTTTGCCTGATCTTCCGGTGATACGCCGCGACCGGTGTCTTCAACCCAGATCTTGATGACGCCCTTTTCCCGGCGCGCGCCGATCGTAACGGCTCCGCCGGCGCCTGTGTAAGAGAACGCATTGGACAGGAGGTTGAACAGCATCTGCTTGACGCGGCGTTCATCGAGTGCGGCGTCGCCAATGTCTTTGGCGCAATCGACCTTCAGCGCGACTTGTGTGTCCTCGGCCTTGAGGGCGGAGAACGTCGCCGCGCTTTCCAGCAGCGCGCGAATATTCGTTGCGCCGCGATCAAGTTCGAGTTTGCCCGCGTCTATGGCGGCAAGGTCGATAATGTCGTTGATAAGGTCGCGCAAATGATATGATGCGGATAATACGCTCGCGACGTAGTCTTTCTGGCGATCGTTCAGCATGCCGAACATTTGCCCGTCCAGCATTTCGGAAAAACCGATGATGGCGGAAAGGGGCGTGCGGAGCTGATAGGAAACGTGATCGACGAATTTTGATTTCAAACGGTCCGCCTGTTCGAGAATGGCGTTGCGTTCTTTCAGTTCTTTTTCGCGTTCCCTGGAGTCCGTGATGTCCAGGAAGTGCACCAGTGTGGCGCCATCGGGGAGCGGCTCAAGGCCAAATGAAACGGCGCGACCGTCGCGTATGGAGATTTCCATGCCGGCGACGGACTTGCGGTCTTCCGGCGACTTTGATGTGGCCGCGCGTTTGATCATCGCGACACCGGCGTCACCGCCGCCGGTCTTGGCAAGCAAGTGAGAGGTAATGTCGTCGATATGGGGCGCAGATGCGAGGCGCGCCGGTGCAATACGCCAGAGCTCTTCAAACGCCTTGTTGTGAAGCCGAAGCGTTCCGTCGGCGCTGAAAACGGCGACAGCTTCCGCCAGATTGTTCAGCGTCGCTTTTTGAACATTGAGTTGCGTATTAAACCGGGCCTCAAGCTCAATCTTTTCTGTGATGTCGTCAAAGGCCATGACAACGCCGCCCAGGGGGTGGCGCTCTTTTGACAAGCGGATGGCGCGCCCGTCCGGCAAATGCCAGATTTCGTCGGGCGAGCCGCCCTCTCGTGTTGAGCCGGACGGCCCGATATTTTCCGTGTAAAGAGCAAGTTGGCCGTCTTTCCAGATATCGTAGTCGGCCGGTTCCGGCAATTTTCCAGCGAATCTGAGATCGTCGAGGATCTCGCCGTGATAGGTGCGCCCGGAAAGGGCCGCGTCGTCCAGGCCCCAGAGCGCCTGAAATGCGCGGTTGTGGTAGACGAGGTTCTGGTTGGCGCCAAAGATGGCCACGGCGGTCGGGATCTGATCGAGCGTGCGCTGGTTCGCTTCGATGTGTTGTTTCAGGTCGGTTTTAACTTTGTCGAGATCGGTGGCGTCGATGGCGAGCCCGCCGAGCGCTGCGTCGCCTGACCCATGCAGCGGCGTTTCTACGATGCGGAAAACGCGGCGTTCGCCCTTCGTGTTGATGATAACGCCGCCTTCGGCCGTTTTTCGCGATGTGGATGCTTCGCCGGCGAGGGTGCGCAGGGCCGGGTCGAGTTCGATTTGCTGGCGTATGACGTCGGCTGCGCTCGACGCTTCGACGACCTCCACATAAGCGCGATTGACCCAGACCAGCGCCAGGTCGGCGTTTCGGCGCCAGGCTGGCGTCGGCGCGCGTTCAAGGAGTGCATGAGCGCCATGCAGGTCTGTTGCGCGCTCGCGAATGGTGCCGACGATGGCGCCGTCTTCGGCCATGCGAACGGCGGGGTCTGTCATCCAGAGCGCCACCTGACCGCCGGCGACGCGTCCGTCGACCTCGATTGATCGTCCATCCTGCGTAACGACAACGCCGGAAAAGGCGACGCCATGGCCACGCAATTCCAGCACTTTTTCTCGAAGGATGCGCGCCGGTCCTGAATCGTCTTCGTCAACAGGCAGATCGCCAAGCGTGCTCAGCAGCGTATCAACGGGCGTCTTCGGCGTTGCGCCGTCCTCGCTGGAAAAGGAGAGGAGCGACGCAAGCGCCGCCGGACCGCCCAATATTTTCGGATCGCCCCAACCCGATTCGATCGCCTCATTGTCGTCTTCCCAGACGAGCACAAGGCCCGGATGGGCCGACAGGACAGCGTCCGATTTTTCAAGGCGCGCCTCCATTTCGGCGAGGCGCTTTGACCAATGGAGGGACTGGTGCCGGGTCGAGGCGGAAACACGGTAGGCCCAGAGCATCGCGGCGCAGGCGAGGGCGATTGCGCCGGCCGCCGCGGCAATGAGCGGGTCGATGGCGAACGCGGCCGGTTCCGCAACGGTTGCGTCCTGCGCACTCGCGCCGCCGGCGGCTATTGCGGCCGCCGAAAACGCAGCCGCCGAAAACAATGCCAGAAAGTTGACCCGTCGCCGCATTCTGCGTTTTACCCTCGTTCCGCCAATTACGCTCTGCCAGAAACGCCCGAACCCGCGAATCTATGGAGATTCGCCCAGATTTAGTGCGAATATTGTACGAAAGCGCAATATGTACTTGTTTCGCAACGACTAGCTAGAGCCAATAGCTCGGAATTGCGGGCAACGCCCGTGAAGTTTTCAACAGATTGCAGCCGGTTATTCTGCGGTTTGGGGCAACATGGCCGCCCTGCAATTTCAGGAATATTCCGCGGGATAAAATTTTGCGGCTGTCGGCGCGAAGGTGCGGATCATCTCGTGCGAGCCTGAAGGGATGTCGTCTTCATGTCGTGTCGGGGGCGAGATTTGCGCGCCGCGAAACGGGATACTCAAGATCGTAGAAATCGATTGCGGGTTTTCACATAGCGTTTCGTATTTCAGAATCGAAATATCGTCTTCCACGCTGGCAAACCGGTTCGCAAATAACTCCCAAATGCGCACTTGCTTCTCCAGCGTTGAGCAATTTGAAAGACCAATTTCCCTTAACGCCGGCCAATAACGTTCGCCGCCCGGTAAACGACCGTCAGCAATCGGAAATGGAACCGAACGCCATGAAATGATTGTGTCAATCGGATTTCGAACGAGCGCAACAATCTTAAACCGACTTAGGTTCATGATTTCCGGCAAAAGCGCAGTGTAAAGGGCGGGATGTTTCGTTGTGAGAGCAAAATCCTTCGGCAAATTTGCAAACGATTGCTGTGCTTCCCGGTAATTTTTTTGCCTGTTGCCTGTCGCGCGGGTCAAATAGTTCGTTAGCGGCGCGCCATCCAGGCTCTCGCGAACCCGAATAGCTTCGCCGGCGTATAATTTTCGGCGCGTTTCTTCGTATTCAACGATTAGCCGGGACGCAACTTCATTTAAGTCATCGCTATGGCGTTCTTTGTTAACGGGCTCATGCAGAGCGATCCCGAAAGGTGGATTATGGGCGAGTGTCGTCGCGAGCGTCGTTCCGCTCCGAGGTAACCCAGTTATGATGAAGTCGCGTGCAATTGATCTATCTCGTTCCGACATCGTGTATTAAATCCCGCGGTGGCGTTTAATCGCCGCCGGCTTCTTTCCAAACGGTGCTGTGGGGCGAGGAACAGTTTTCGACGGTGCCGGTCAATATGCCGTTTCTTTGTTCTACCACCCAGGAATTGGTTATGCCCGCTACTGGCTGCATCTTAAAATATTTCCCAGCTATATTGGAAAATTTCTTTATACGGACAGAGTCATTGGTCACTTTTTTGTATTGAAGATAGGCTTCCGTAATCATCAACGGGCCCGTCGCGATATGGACGCTAAAATTATAGTATCCCGTTGAGAGGTTAAAAAATGCGCGCTTCAGACATTCCAAAATAAATGGAGAATGTTTAGACGCGCCCAACACGCTGTTGATCAGGTTGGCGGCCTGTTCCCGTCCCCGGAAAATTGGATTGTCGTCCTTGCGGATGAGCAGTAACTCTTCGCCGGGATCTAACAAGTCGGCGAACGGTTTGTGAAACGCCATTTCGATATCGACATAGATCCCGCCAAACAAATAGAGCGCGATAAGCCTGGCGACATCGGCGCGCGCGGCGGGAATCCGAATTCGTGGATAAATTTCGGAGAAGTGCGGAAAGTTATCCTTGATAATTTTCAAGATCGACTGATCGTCCAGAAATATTAGTGAATAATCTGGGTTGGTCGCCTGTGTCGTCGCGAGGGCGCTTGCAAACGGTTCCGGCAAATCCGATTTGTCATGATAAAAAACAATAAGATTACGAGGAATATTGTTCATATCAGTGCATCAGAATCATTTGAATAACCAATCTCGATTTAGCGACAATCGGCGGTCACGCTCGAACAGTTCGTGATATCGTGCGCGGCGCGACATGTATATCGGAAATTTCCTTGGAAGCATTTGCGCTTCTGACGCAATGGTTCGGTCTGGCCTCAATCGCTGATTGCATTTTTCGTATTAGAAAGTTTGCGCCGGTTATTCTGCTTCAAATTGAAAACTGAAACGCTCAATGAGGCCGTATCGCGGCACGGCTTTTCCGTTTCGGCTGGCTGGTGGATACTTCCAGCCCGAGACTGCTTTGAGGACCGTTCGATCAAAGCAGCTGTCGGATGATTCGATGATCATCGGGCTGGCGACGCTGCCGTCGGCGGCGACGTCGAACTGGACAAGAACCGATCCTTCGGCGCCGCGGGCGCGGCACCGTTCGGGGTAGGCGGGCGCCACGCGGATGAGTGGGGCGACGATAATGCCAGCGCCATCGCCGGGATTGGTGTTGTCCGGCGTATGGTTGGGGACTTCGTATTGCAGCGTTGGTTTCTCCCCGGCAGTGGTATTTTGAATTTCGATCGGCGGTTGTTTTTCTTTCACTGGCTCGACAAGCCTTGGCCGTGGAATGGGCGTCTCAATAATCTTTTGCGTGATTTCAATCGGGTTTCTTGGTTTCGGCGTCGTCCAGCCGTCAACCGGTGGGCGGATCATTGCGGCCATCATGACAAACAGGGCCGCCGTGACGAGTGCTGCGATTGGCGTTCCGGTAATCCAGCGTAAAATATGCATGTTGCGCCTCCATCATTTACTGGCGCACCACAAAGGGTCGGCGCGCAATCGGGCGCCGCTGCGAAAGGTTCATTCGCATGCGGAGTACGGGCCGCAACATCTGATCGAGCGCGTTGCGACATATGTAGCATCATGGCGCAAAAAAGAGCGCGGCGCAAGGGAAATCGCGCCGCGCAATTGCGTTTTCCCGGATGCAATGCAGCGATTTATCGCTGCGTTGCTGATCCGGGATCTTTTGTCATTACCTGTGATCGATCCCGTGTCTGCGAAGCAACGCTGCGCGATGCATCGCGCACGGGATGACGTTAGGCTTAGTAGCGGTATTGGTCGGACTTAAACGGACCGTTTACGTCAACGCCGATGTAATCAGCTTGTTCTTCGGAGAGTTTTGACAATTGCGCGCCGACTTTGTCGAGATGCAGTTTTGCAACTTTCTCATCAAGGTGTTTCGGCAGCACGTAGACTTCGTTCTTGTACTGATCGCCTTTGGTCCAAAGCTCGATCTGCGCCAGCGTCTGATTGGTGAACGAGGCCGACATCACGAAAGACGGGTGACCCGTTGCGTTGCCGAGGTTCAACAAACGCCCTTGCGAAAGGAGCAACATGCGATTGCCTTCCGGGAACGTGATCATATCGACCTGGTCTTTAACATTCGCCCATTTGAAATTTTTCAGACCTTCGACCTGAATTTCATTATCGAAGTGACCGATATTGCCGACGATCGCCATGTCTTTCAGGGAGCGCATGTGATCGACCGTGAGAACGTCCTTGTTGCCGGTTGACGTGATGACGATGTCGGCGCGCGGCGCGCCGTCTTCCATGGTCACGACTTCAAAGCCGTCCATCGCCGCCTGAAGGGCGCAGATCGGATCAACTTCCGTCACCATGACGCGGGCGCCAGCGCCTTGCAGGCTAGCGGCCGAGCCCTTGCCGACGTCGCCATAACCGGCGACGAGTGCGACTTTGCCAGCCATCATGACGTCAGTGCCGCGGCGAATACCGTCGACGAGCGACTCTTTGCAGCCATATTTGTTGTCGAATTTGGACTTCGTAACCGAGTCGTTGACGTTAATTGCCGGGAAGGGGAGCGTGCCGTTTTTCTGGCGCTGATAGAGGCGCAAAACGCCCGTCGTTGTTTCTTCCGTCACACCTTGAATGTTCGCCTTCACTTTCGAATACCAGTCAGGCTGTTTGGCGAGGCGGCGTTTAATCGTGTCGAAAAGCGCCGTTTCCTCTTCATTGGATGGGTTATCTAGGATCGACGGATCTTTTTCAGCGTCGGCGCCAAGAAGGATGAGCAGCGTTGCGTCGCCGCCATCATCAAGGATCATGTTGGCGGTTTCGCCATTGGGCCATTCAAAAATCTTGTCAGCAAGATCCCAGTATTCTTCCAGCGTTTCGCCTTTGAACGCGAAAACGGGCGTGCCGGTCGCCGCGATGGCGGCGGCGGCGTGGTCTTGCGTTGAATAAATATTGCACGAGGCCCAGCGAACATCGGCGCCGAGCGACTGCAAGGTTTCAATCAAAACGGCCGTCTGAATGGTCATGTGCAGCGAGCCGGCGATCCGCGCGCCTTTCAGGGGTTGCGTGGCGTCGTATTCTTCCCGTGTCGCCATCAATCCCGGCATTTCGGTTTCAGCGATTTCGATCTCGCGGCGACCGTAATCGGCGAGGTTGATGTCTTTCACAAAGTAATCGTGGTGCGCGGGCGCATTCATGTCGGCGGTCCTTTTGCTCAGGCGTTGATTTGGATTTGCGCCGCATATAACAGGGCCAATCCGCCCTGCCAAGAGACATATAAAGATTTCTTTATATCATTTTCGTGATGTTCCCTTCCGGCGGCGCACATGTGACCATCGCCGGGGCTGGGAGACAGTTTGGGATCAAACGGAGACGGATATGACTAGGAAAAAATTCTCTTTCGCCGCGGTCGGAGTGCTCGCTCTATCGGCCTGCGCTACGCCAGCGCCGACGCAAACCGGCGCCGACGCCGGCCCGGCGCCGCTCGCCAAAGCCGATCCGCGGTTGGGGCCAGAGGTCGATCGCATTTGTTTCCAGCGCAGCATCAACGGCTGGAGCACCATCGACGGCGATGATGACGCTATCGTTCTTCGCCGCAGCGTTCGCGACGACTACCGCGTTGAATATACAGGCGCGTGCCGGTCTTCCGATTTCCGCTTTGCCCAGACGATCGGCATTGTTGGCCGGCCCGCTGGCGGGTGCCTGACACGGGGCGACAGGCTGCTGGTCGAAGGGCCCGGCGATTTCGTCAATCGCTGTCTCATCACACAAATCAATGAGTGGGATGAAGATGCGGGCGACGAAGAGGCTGACCCGGAAAAGGGCGAAGACTAGCCGTTATTTCTGGATGTCAATTCGCGCGATGTGACCGAACTCAAAGTTTTCGCCTTCGAGGAATCGAAACGTATAGATAACTGAGCCGTCCGAAGATGGCGTGGGCTGTGCGTGTGACCATGGGCCGGCGGTCAGCGCCGTTACATCATGCGTCGCCAAGTCAACGAAATACGTTTGCGCGGCGTAAGGTTGGCCGTCGCGATTGGACGCGAAAATCACGGATTGCGAATCGGGCGCCCAAATCGGCCATCCGTCAAACGCTGGATCATTCGTGATGTTGCGTACTTCGCTGCCGTCCAGATTCGCGATAAATATCTCGGAATTTTTTTCGATGGGCGATTGATCCCAATCCACGCCCGGCGTGTCGATAACTTTCCTGTAGGCAATCATACGACCATCCGGCGATGGGGACGGAAACGTACACACCGACTGACAATTTGTGTGCTGAACGATGTCCGATCCGTCAGCGCGCATGCTGAAAATTTCGTGCCACTGGTCGGACCAATCTGCGTCGCGGTCCGGGGTTGCGCGCGCGGAATTGAAAAAAATTCGTCCGTCCGTTGACCAATGGGGGTGCAAATCATCGCCAATGTCGTGGGTTAATCGCTTTCTGGCGCTTCCATCGGAGTTCATGACGAAGATTTCTCGCTGATCGTCCACCGTTGCCACGAAGGCGATTTTTGTCCCGTC
>JAJFFU010000050.1 GCA_021776465.1 Parvularculaceae bacterium | reverse complement strand
TGGTTATTTATCTTGTTGTTTTTTATTTCCATTTTTATCTGCATTGAAAATATGTATAAGCTGTCAAAGCACCCGTAGCCGCCGTTGCTGTTGTAAATGCAATGGTATCTGCTAAAAAATTAGGCTTTTTATCTTTTGGTTTCTTAGTAGCCATTTTCTTAACATTCTTGGTCGTAGTCTTCGCGTAGTCCTTGGTCATATTCACACTTAATTTCCTTATATTCATATTCTAAAATTTCAGTAATAGTATCTTTGTAATATTTGATTATTTTTCCAGTTAGTAGATTTGCTAAATCATCTTTGTCCTCCCGTGAATTTGTTTTAACAACATTTCCCATTGCATAGCGCAGATCAAAATCTGCCAACACATCTAAATTATCTGAATCTTGTATAAATAATTTCGATGCTAAAACGGCTTGAACATCATCATCCAAATCGTACCATTCAGGACAAGCAATACCGCCCAGATCCAAAAAATCATATAATTCTTCTTGCACAATCGGTTTGATATTTTCATGATAAAACGCATCTAAATTCCACATAGTTAATTTCCCTTAGTTAATGATAGTATAATAGCATGCTATTACTTAGTGTCAAGACCGTCATCATATTTTTTTCGTTGTTTTTCTACCATATCAATTATGATTTTACTCATTGTTTGATCTTTTTTAACAGCCATCATTCTCAATAAACGCCATGTTTCATAGGGTAGACGCGCTGTAAAAACTTGTATTTCTTTTTTCTTCATTTTTGTTCTCCGTTAAAATCTAATGCCATATTACCATATTGCTATACGATAGCAAACTATATAGCTATTTACTTTTTATTTTTTTCAGGTTAGGATTGATTTACTGTCCATTTGAGGCGGTATTAACTAAAAGGAATTTGTGATGAATATAGCGGAATGGAAAAAAGAAGTTGCAGAGTTTTGTCATTATGGGCCTACAGCTGATACGGATAAAACGTATGTTCATTTTAAAAACAAAATACCATCTGGAAGTAATTCTGAGTATGAAGATGCGGTTAAGTGGTTATGTCGTACGCTTCAGTATTAATAGCTTGAATTATTTTGTCGGAGGTTCATAATAAAAAACCCCAGTGAGTTGACGCTCGACTGGGGCACGATCTGCTTAAGATAAGGCTGGAGCAGAAAGACAAGCATATTATACATCTTTTCTTTCGTGTCAACAGCCCTTTCTCCAAAGCAGTTAAAAAAACCAAAAATTTCGACATATCTATAAATTGTGTCGATTTCATAAACATATTGGAGAAGAAAAATGAATACCACTATTTTTAATCAATTTTTAGAAACGCCTTATTATCATCCAGAATGGAAATTAATACTTTTGATTTTAGCTTCCGAAGCTACTGAAAATGATCGAAAAATATTAATTAATAATAAATCCATAGAAAAAATGAGTGATTTGGCATGTATGTCTATTAGTGAATTTGTTACCAATCTTGATGAATTAGAAGAGGACGGAGCTATAACTATGAATACTACAATTGATTTTATGAACGACAAGTTAGAGGGCCTTCTAATACTTGAATAATCATACAAGCCACGGACGGCACTTACATGGATGTCGTCCAATTAACAAGGAAAAGTTATGTCAGTAGAAAAAATATCAGAAATTGGTGGTTTTGCCCGTTTTAAAAATGATGCAAAAGGTTACACAGTGTGTGCGAATGAAAGCATTAAACTAATCGAAAATTTAGAATTACGCGGTCTGTATATTTCTTTATTAATGCTTCCCGATGATTGGAAAATACACAAATCTCAAATTCGTGGTGAATTTGGAATTGGTCAAAATAAATTGGATAAATATTTTACAGAATTAAAAAATTTAGGATTGTTAACCATCGTTCAAGGAAGAGATGAAAATGGTTTTTTTACTATCACTGATTACCATATTCATATGCTTCCGCTCGATGTGTCGACGGGTACCATGGAATCGGTGGGTACCGTTACGGTGGGTACCGATATGAGTAACTACAAAGTAAAAGATAATACAAAGCAAAAAAAAGACAAAATAGCCGATTCCGCTAAAGCTACACCGGCAACATCTGAAAATGTAGAATCCTTGGAGTTATATCGCTGGAAGGAATGGCAAAAGATTTATCCGGACTGCAATGTTAGAAATCGGTGTTTACCCAAACTTAAAAAATTATCTAAACAGGAATTCATTGATTTGTTGGAAGGTTCTAAATGGTATGTAAAGAAACTAGAGGAAGAAAGAAAAGATTTTAAATCTAAAAGACCAGTACATGCGACTACCTATTTAAATAACCGAATGTGGGAAACATCTAAGGAAGAATATGACAAGTTAATCAATGAACAAGAACGGTCCTCATATGATTTTAGAATATGTGAAATTTAATAAAGGAAATAAAATGAATAGAAATAAGTTATTACAACATAACATTGTATCAGGATGGGACGTGCGACAGGAAAGCTGGCAAGCTAGAACGCAGTCCCAAACAGGCTTAGTGTTACCTTGGGGTAGTTTGCATGAAAAGTTTTGGCTTGTAAAAGGGGAAATGACGATTGTCTCTGGCTATTCCGGTCATGGAAAATCTGCGTTTGTTAACCATATTGCGCTAGATTTGGCCAGCAAGAACATAAAAAGTTTTGTTTGCAGTTTTGAGCTAAAGCAAGGAAAGCTATGGAATCGATTTTTTCAATATGGAATGGGCCTCGGTGAGAGTTCATTCGAGTGTATGTCAGCGTTTTGTAATTACTATGATGAAAAGATTTTCACGTACGACCTGCTTGGATCAGCCAAAATTAATGAAGTATTAGAAAGTGCAGAAGTGATATTTCAAGAAGCCAAACCTGATTTGTTCATTTTTGATAACTTGATGATGTTAAACGATGCGTCTGAAAAACTATCTGAACAACAAATGATTGTACAAAAATTGTTAAATTTTGCTCAAACTAGAAATGTTCATGTCATATTAGTTGCCCACCCAAAGAAACCGGAATCTTATTTGCATTGTGGTAATATCCGTGTAACCACACCTCCTAATCTTTATGACGTAGCCGGAACGAGTAATATGGTCAATATGGTCGATAATCATATTTCAGTGACCAGAAATGATTTAAAAATTATTGCCCAAGGTAAACAGGCTAATGGGATAGCTTTAGATAAAAAAGAGGAATCAGCCTTGCATGAGGGAGACACGATTCTCATTCGTGATAAAAATCGGGATGTTGGGGACAACTTCATTAAATTTTTAGCTTTCTGCAAAAAGTTTCAAAGATTGAGTGATAACCATATGGTTGATAAATACGGCAGATGCAATTGCAAACCATATTTTGAATATTCAAAAAGGTGTTAACGATGAGCTTTAACAAGGATGTATTTTTTTTGATTACTCAACTTAGTGTAATTTATGGTGGAACGATGGATGAGTGGCATCAAGAATTAAATGCTGTGATTAAAGATGGCGTTTATACTCGTGAGCAAATTTTGTCCACCTGGAAATTATTGGTTGATAACAAAATAAATTACCTGATGAAAAAGGCTAATCAACAATAACTAACCACTCCCCTACTATGCCGTTTCGTCTTAAATGTACGGAACCATGCGGGTTAGGGGGGTAAATTATATTTAATATCACGGAGGAGGGTGGGGGATGAAACAAATTTGTCCAACTGAACAACAGGAATGTATAGCTTTTGTGGAGTGGGTGCGTCTCCAAAAAAAAATTGGCCCGTATTTAATTCATATCCCGAACGAAGGTGCACGGAGTGTCCGAACAGGTGCAAACTTAAAACGAGCTGGATTATTACGTGGGGCAAGTGACTATTTCCTGGCTTATCCTAGTGACCACTATCATGGTTTATTTTTGGAAATGAAGCGAACTGTTAAAAAATTAAGCAGGGTTAGTCAATGCCAACTGGCATTTATTGAGCAAATGAAAGAAGCAGGTTATTATGGGGATGTTGTGTATGGATTTGATCAGGCGCGAGAACTTGTTCAAAGATATCTCAACAATGAGAAATTTTAAAAAAGTAACTTTTCATCATTTATCCCGGTGTGCTCCCTCTTCGGAGGGAATACGCTAAAGAGATTAATTATGTTAATTAGCGGTTGCTGTGAACAACCAGTCAAATTGAATGAGAATAAAGATTTTATGTGTCAATGTGGCAATATTTGTCGCGGCAAAATGTTAAAGGATGAGAATAGTGTTTTCGCACGACACGTACAAATGCATCGAAGAGATGTTAAAAAGGCACGAGGGCGTAAAACGTAAGCCCTATCGCTGTACAAAAAATAAACTCACTATTGGCTGTGGCCGTAATATTGAAGACAACGGCTTACGTCCCGAAGAAATCGATTTCATGCTTCAAAACGATATTGGCGATATTTCCCATTTCCTGTTTATTAATTACCCCTGGTTTGCCGTCTTGGATCCTGTTCGTCAAGCCGCCTTAGTCGATATGGCATTTTGTTTAGGTGCGACAAAATATCAAAAGTTCCGTAAGATGAACCACGCGCTCTCTCAGCAACGATATCTAAAGGCTGCTGATGAGCTACTTGATTCGCGTTTCGCCATTCAGACAGGCTCTAGGGCGCTAGAATTGGCACAGATGATAAGGACAGGAAAATGGATAGACGATTGATAAAGCATTTAGTGATTCCAACCATTAAAAAGCTCGTAGAAGAGTACAAAGATAACAAATGGGTTGTCTGTGGAATTATTCTGGTTAACGGTCTAATTCTGTTTGGCTTGCTCAACAAAACAAATATGCCATGGATTAAGGATTTCTTATTCGTTTTCTGGGATGTTGGCTCAACTGCTGTCGCATTTCTGCTCGGTTCGTTTATAAAATCGAAATTGTAAGTTTGGATCAAAATACTTTTATGCTATAATGTACATGCTCGGTATGTTGAACTCCCATTCTCGCCGGGCCTTTTTTTTGAGGTGCACATGGAATCTAAACAGCTTTGCCAAAATTGCTACGGATCACAGAAGATGGAAATCGGTGGTTTTATGAAAGGGCCTTGCACAACTTGTGAAGATGGTTACATCTATCAAAATACAACGAAAGGTCATTTAGAAGATCAAACTCCTCATAAGAAAAAAATACGTATCGATAAAAGAAGCTCTCAGTATAAGTCAGCTATAAAAGAATTAATGGACTTGGGTCTTACAAAAGAACAAGCCGAAAAACAATTCGAAGATGCGGAAACACGTCACGATGACCAACAAAAAGAAGCTGCTTAATGGCTACACGTGGCAGACCAACAAAATATACTGATGAAATGCCTGAACTCTTGTATAAAGCTATGAGTGATGGAAAATCAGTGGTTCAATTTTGTGCAAGTCAAGATATTTGTACAGACACATTTTATGAATGGGTTAAGGTACATAAGGATTTTTCCGATACTTTTAGGGTTTCTAAGATAAAATGTGAGGCCCACTGGGAAAGTTGGCTGATGGAAAACCTGTCTAACAAGAATGTAAATGGCCTTTTGACTAAGTTTTATTTTACAAATCGTTTTCAATGGAGCGATAAAAAAGAAGTCAAACAAGATATTGGTTTGGTTGCTGAAGAAGTAAAAGAAGTCCGAGAAGCGCGCAAAGCGTATGAGGACAGCTTCAAGAAAGAGTATTGATGTCAGTATTAGAAATCATTTTTTTGTTAATCCTAGGGGCATTTCTGCCTTATATCTGCATGTTTGTATTGATGAGTTGTTTTTTAATCATTGATGATATGTGGCGTTTTATAGAAGATAAGAAGTCTGTTGATAAATAAACCCTCCCTTTCCTTTAATAGTTAATACCTTATTAAACTTTCTTAATTCTCTTGCAATATGATTAATACATTGTTAAAGTGTTAACACACTAACTTATGAATGGGATTACAAAATGAACTTTAGCCTTAAAAACTTTGTACATAAAATCAATCACGAAATGAATTTAGAAATGGCAGAAACATTTGCTGCAGATTATGCTTTGTCGTCCTTATACAATCTGGAAATCACAAAAGATAAATTGATTAATAAATTGTGCAAACTCTATGAAGCTGGTGCGAGATTTGATTTTGATATCGCATTAGACGAAGCTTGTGCAATTTTTGGCTGATTTTGTGGAGGGTTGAGATGGAATATAACTGGGAAGAAATAAAGAATAATTTTAAAGACAATATTTATGCTTCTTATCAAATTCCTGATGGTGTATATGTTGAAGATTTAGAAGAATTATTAAACTGTTCAGTTTTGAATCACTGTGGATGTGGTTGTAATCAATCTAATTTAGAGTTGATTTATCATTTATTAAAATATCAAAAAGAATTATTTGATAATGATTATAAGAATTATAAAAAATCTCAAGAAAAATTAATTTTCTATATAAAATCTCACGCTGAAGAAGTATTGCAATTTATTTGGTATCAATTAAATGAGTTAGAAATTTTAGAGCACGGGGGCTCAATTCCTGGCTGGCTCTCCGATAAAGGTAAGCATTTTTTTGATTTACTAGAACAATATATATTAGCGAAAGAAAATGAAAACAATTAACCGCCTAACAGTAGGCCTTTCAAAAGAAGACCTGCGCAAGATAGAGAGCTTGGCTGATGAGTTTGGTGAGAGCAAAGCCAGCATTGTTCAGCAATCTGTGCGTCTGTATTATTATCTGCACAAAGTTTCCGAAAGAGTGAAAGAGGGTCCGAAAGATGGAAATGCCTGATTGGGTTAAAGCCTATGATTTGCTTGAAACTGAAATAGCTCAGGATTTACAAGAGAAATACCCAGAGAAAAGTGATTTGCAAATAATTCAAATGATTTTAACGGGACGTGATAATGAATGATTTAAGAAATATCTTTATTGTAGGTGTGCTTATCATCTGCATGTTCGCTTGCGTAGCTAATACTTGCATCATGGCCCAAGTTTATAAGAACTCAACTGTTAATGAGGCTTGTTATGAATGACAGATTTAAGTTTCGAATTTGGGATAAAGAATGCAACTATTTTCACGATATGCCTGATTATTTTGTAGGTATGGATGCCTCGTTGAATGTGCTTCAACGTAATCACAGAAATGAGTGGGATATATTACCATTAGAAAATCAGGAAAATTACGTCATTCAACAATGCACCGGGCTCAAGGACAAAAATGGGGAATTTATTTTTGAGGGGGATTTACTTCATAGCGAACGAAATGACGAACTGTTTGATCCCGCGGTTTTTGTAATTGATTGGTCCGAAGGGATTATGTGGGTAGATGATATAGACCCTGAGGTGCTAGGTTCTTGCCCTTTCACACTTCATGAAAATTATGATTATGAAATAATCGGAAATATCTTTGAGAATCCCGAATTATTAAAAAAGTGATTTAAACCATGTACAAAAAGACTCGCAACAATTTACTTCGGTTTTTTCGGTTTCTTGAATATTTATGTTGTTTACAAACGAGTTCCTATTATCTGCAACTGGTGACGAAGAAGCAGCATCACCAGCACGAGGTGAAGGCATTGGAGTCTTTGTGCGTTGAGTAGCATTTGGAGTATCTGACGAGCTAGAGCTATCCATTTCGATGGTTATTTTCTTGTGACCCATGATGAATCTCCTTTTATTTTTAGAATAGCATAGGAAGTGAGCATATGAAGATTGAAAAGTTAGATGATCACACATGGTACGTCTCAGATAATTTATACTCAATTGCGAGAGAACAACACAATAAAATAAACGAGCTCATCGATGCGGTTAACATGCATCTAACGGATGTTGCGTGTCAAGGTAATGAAATAGAAGTGTTAAAGCAAATGATAGACAAACTAGAACCAAAAGAAAAAGAAGAACCAGAGATTAAAGGCTGCCCATTTTGTGGAAAATTACCTAATTGTGAACGAGATATTGGGTCGGCGTCTCATTCAGATATTTGGGAAATATGGTGCTGTAATAATGAATGTAGTGTTGCTCCCGGTACCGATTTATGTGATGGCCGAGAAAATGCAATCAAAACATGGAATAAGCGCGCATGACTGAAATAAAATGCAAAAAATGTGGTCAGGTTAGAGTACGCATCAAAGGTGACTTTAGTATGAAAATATCTGATCTGTGCTATTGGTGCCAGGTAGGTGAGCGATTTAAGCGAGAGAAAAATGACTAACCAGTTTGAACACAATTCTATTGAATGGAAGAATCAAGTTTTAGCAGATGCAGCGTTAAAACATGGTGAAAAGGTTAGATTTAGGATGGAAAATCATAGCTGCTGGGGTGGTCCAACATCTGGCATATTACATACTATTCCAAATTTAGAGCCTTATATTGAGGCTACAGACGGTGATCATGTATTTAATATTGCGATAAACGAGTACTTAAGCGCTTACATAGGAACAATTGAAAAAGTGGAAGAAAATGACTAGCCCAAAAACAATTGAGACACAAAGAAAAGGATAAAACACAATGAGAAAAGATTTTAACGAATTATCAGAAAGCACCAAAGAAAATATAAAACTTATGGATGAAATGCTAGCGCAAACAGTTAAGTTGCTTTCATTCTATACATCCAGAGAAGCTTCAATAGCATTAACTCATATTGAAACTGCGTGTATGTGGGCGAACAAGGCATTTGTTAATCATGATAGAGACAAAAATGACTAACCCAAAAACAATTGAAACCCAAAGAAAAGGATTTGGGTTGGATAAACCAGAAGGGCCAACGAAATGAATAAATATCTAAAAGAAATTGATGAATCTATACTAAAATTTTGTGAATCCTTGAAATGTGAATGTGGGAAAGTTTTTGAAATTGAGGAGATTAAATCTATGACAAAACCAAATAAATATATCTCCCATACGATAACTTTGTATTGCAAGTGTAATGACGAACCATATACGTACAAGATGCCTACAATTAATTTAAGAGTAAATCAGTAAATGCAATACGACGACCGAGAAACAGAACGCTATAGGCTTAAAGGCTCATTCTTAGAGTTCCTACAGGTGTTCTATTTGCTAAGAAACAATCGTAAGTTTGAGTTGTCAGAGCCTGTTGGTAGAGAGTCCCATTACATCACTATCGCACGAGAACTTAACAAGGTCTTTACACTTGATACGTTGAGATTGGTTCTAAATGTATTTCCTGGCTCCGGTAAATCCACTATGGCCTGTTATTTCGTAGCTTGGTGTTATACGCATTATCCTGATTGCAAGTTTCTCTATCTCGCGCATTCTCAATCTCTGGCTGAAAAAAACACAGCTGAGATTAAAGCCATTATGAGCATTCCTACTTATCAAAAGCTTTTTGGTATCTCAATTGACCCTGCATCTAAATCAAAGAGTAACTTTGCAACATTGCAGGGTGGTCGTGTCATGGCATTTGGTAGCTCAGGTTCTATTGTCGGTCAAGATGCTGGTTTGCCTAACCTAGAACGATTCTCAGGTGGGATAATTTACGATGATGCTCACAAGCCAGATGAGGTTCATTCGGACACGCGTAGGCATCATGTGATTGATAACTATAACCAGACTGTTAAAACAAGACCTCGTGGCCCTAATGTGCCTATTATATTTATTGGTCAAAGATTGCACGAAGATGATTTGCCAGCGTTTCTGTTAGAAGGAAAAGATGGTGATGACTGGAAAAAAGTTATCTTGCCCTCTATTGATGAGGCTGGTAATCCACTCGCCCCTAATATCTGGACTAAAGACAGGTTACTTCAAGAGGCTGAGTTCAATCCCTATGTATTTGCATCTCAACATCAACAGAACCCAAGCCCTGCTGGTGGTGGTATCTTTAAAACTGAAGATTTTGTAATAACAGACGACCATCCAGAAATTGAGTGTACATTCTTAACAATTGACACGGCTGAAACCGACAAAACCTACAATGATGCGTCTGTGTTTAGCTTCTGGGGTGTTCATAAGATTTTGTACAATGGGACGCATTTAGAGGGTATGTACGGCTTGTTTTGGATTGACTGTATGGAATTAAGGGTTGAGCCAAAAGACCTTGAGGCGGAGTTTATGGAGTTTTATGCAGGATGTTTGCGCCATAAGAAACAACCTTCATTTGTGGCCATTGAGAAGAAATCAACGGGTGTGACATTAAGCTCAATGCTCAAGACCATTCCGAGCTTGAAGATTGTGGATGTGTCTCGTACAAGAGCATCTGGTAGCAAGACCACGAGGTATTTAGAAGCACAGCCGTATGTGGCCAAAAGATTGATAACTTTGCCTTATGGTGGAAAGCATACCAAGATGTGTATAGACCATATGAGCAAGATTACTCATAACGATACGCATCGACACGACGATATCGCTGACAGTTTATATGATGCAGTTAAGTTAGCTTTGATTGACAGAACTGTGATTAATACGCATGTAGAGCCTAAAGATACTTCAGAATTTGCGCATAAATTACAAATGAAATCTAGACATTTAGACTATGTGAAAAGGAAAGCTTATGGTAAATGATGTACATGGATGGGATTATGAATCTTACGTTGTTAATAATTATTCATATAAAATTGATAAACTAACCCAAGAAGTTGAACTTTTGTTTGAAAAAGTAGCATCTTTGCGTGAAAGTGTCATAAAATTAGAGCAAAATAGTCAAAATAGAACCAAATCTTGATAAAATAAACAAAATATTTCTATCTTAGCTTTTCCTCACAAGGATGTGACATGGCAGATTTACCAGGTAAAAGAATCCAGGACAAACTCGAATCTATAAAATCAAACATCAAAAACTCATATGATTATTTCCAAGATAATTATAAACGATTTAATGATTTTCGATCTTTTGTGTTCGAATCTTCACTAACCACTGATGATGTCACCATGTTGCAAGCCATGGGATTTCCTCAATTAGAATTTAATATTCTTGAAGCGTACATTTCACGTCTTTTAGGTGAATTTAGTAAATCTGAACCTGCAATTGAAGTGAGTGCGCAAGATGCAGATGCATTAAGTGCTTCTGTTATTGAAATGGTTGAAGCGCACATGCGCTTTGCGCTCAGTGACGATGATAATGAGCATATGCGGTATCAAGTCTACAAAGATTTACTATCCGGTGGATTCTCAGCGATTAAGATTTTCACTGATTATGATTCACCTATGTCGCTTAAGCAGAACATCTATTTAGAACGTGTTTTTGACCCAACGCTTTGTGGCTTTGATCCTAAAGCTCGCATGGCGCATAAAGGTGATGGTAACTATTGCTTTGAGCTTTTCCCAATGACCAAGGAAGAATTTGAGAATGACTATCCAAAAATAGATATTTCTAAACTTTCATTCAGACGAGATTTTGAAGGGTTCAATTGGTCATATATTAATAACAATAAAGAAACACTTATTGTTGCTGATTACTATGTTAAAAAACCCAAACGCATGAAGATTGTTCAGGTAAGGGATGGCAGAGTAATGCCACGCGCGGCATATGATGAGATGGTTGAGAATTGGAATGATATGAGTTCAGTGCCCCCAGCTATTGTTGGTGAGCGCTCAACTAAGATTGATCATATCGTTAGATATCGATTAATTGAGAATATGGTTTTAGAGTGCGAAGAAACTGATTTCACAATGCTGCCTATTGTATTTGTAGATGGTGATTCAATTTTGCTTCGAGGCAATAACAATGGCGATGTCAGACAAATGACACGACCCTATGTCTTCCATGCCAAAGATGCTCAGAGGTTGAAAAACCGTGCTGGTATTGGTCTGGCGAATGCGATTGAGAATGAAGTGCAACATAAGTTTGCAGTAGCAGAAGAGGCATTACCTAATCAACCCGAATATATGGAAGCTTGGATTAACCCGCAGCATGAAAATGTATTGGTTCATAAGGCATTTTTAGATAATGACCCGGATAAGCCCATACCAGCGCCTTGGTCATCGGTACCAAAAGTTCCGTGTCCACCAGAAATTTCTAGCACCTTTCAGGGCACAGATTCACTTATTCAACAAATTTTAGGTTCTTACGATGCGTCTTTGGGAATCAACAAAAATCAGTTATCAGGAGTTGCAGTTGTTGAGGCAGCTACACAGTCAAATTCAGCAGCTATGCCTTATGTGGTCGGTTTTATGCATGGACTTCAAAGAGCAGCCCAAATCTACGTTGAACTCATTCCTAAGTACTGGGTAACACCTCGTACCATCCCAATGGTTGACGATAAAGGTAAGCGTTATTACTTACCCATAAACCAGAATAATGACCCTACCTTTAAATATGAAACGAATGCTTTACGCGTATCTGTGAAAGCCGGTGCTAGCTTCCAAGTTCAGAAATCCCGAACATTGACCATGGTTAAAGAAATGATGGGCATGTCTCAACTCTTTGCGCAGTTCATTTCTGAGAAAGGTCTTAATTTCGTATTGGATAATATGGAAGGTAAAGGCGTTGAGCAGTTAAAAGATATGGTTGATTCTTGGTTGCAAGAGATGCAACAGCAAAAACAAATGGCGATGCAGCAACAGCAAGAAGAAATGCAGCAAAACCCAGCAGTCATGAAGAATCAGATTGAGCAACAGCGTCTCCAGATGGAAAGAGAAAAAATGATGCTTGATCATCAAATAGACATGTTAAAATTAGAAGCAGAGCATAATAAGATTGATGCAAAGATTGTAGAAACCAATAAAAAAGATAAAGCTGAAGTAACTAAGGCTGCATTGGATCATCATGAAAAAATGACAAAGCATATGATTACTCAAAGCGGCATTCAGCAAAAATCTAAAGACATAATAGAAGAGATATAATGTTTGATGGCAATTTAAACGCGTACAACGAACAATCTAAACAACAACGTACTGTTGGCATGAGTTTAGAATATTTACGAGCAAGTTTTGGTTTTTTTGAACAAAGGAATAGACAAAATGACAACACGACGCAGAGTACCCAACGTAATGCGCAGCAAGAGCAAAGTCAGCATGTACAACATCAAAAACGACAAAATGGCTGATATTAAAAAGCATTATGGATGGTCGGAAAGGCAACTTGAAGCTAATGTAAGAGGTGTGATTGGCGATCAAAACTCTAAAGAAGTTATTTCTGAAGTTTATAATGAAGCCTACAAGCGTAAAGACTAATTTTATAGATGGCGCCGTAGCATTTCTGATTTATGATTTTATCCAAATTATGGATATAGGCGACTGGGAATATGTAAAGAATAGTCCGAATTTAATGATAATTTGGCATGTGGTTAATGCTACACTATGTACATATATTAGTTGGTGGATTTTAAAAGATAGAATAAATTGGAAAAGGAAACCTAAAATGGCTAAAGATTGGATCCAAGGTGCGGTCAAACATAAAGGAAGTTTAACACGCACTGCTAAAGAACACGGCGGCTATGATAAACAAACCGGTAAGATTAAGAAATCATTTATTAAAAAAGCTGCATCTGGGAAATTTGGAGAAAAAACAGAGAGACGGGCTGATCTCGCAAAAACGTTATCCAAGCTTAGAAAACGTTGAGCTTTCCCTATTAACAAATTTTTGTCAAAATTACTAATTATAAATAAATCCCAAGGAGGGGAAAAATGGCTAAACATAAAAACAACGACCATCTTAGAGATCGTGGCATTGAAAGAGTTCTTCAAAAAAAAGAAGACAGAAAAGATGTTGCAGGTCATAGCGGTAAAATGAAGTGGACATCTAAAGGTGACTGGAGCAAAAAAATGAATCCTCGTCCTGAAGGCGGCTACTAAAATAAATTACCATAATTTAAAGGAATAAATTAAATGGCTATATTACAATTACCCCTCCCTATTGCTGCTAATACGGGCGTGACTCCTAATCTTAAAATGATGAAAGTAACTGATGACTTGACAACCATCACAGCTGCTGGTTATTTAAAGTTTTCAGATCTTCAAGGTTATGATCTAAGTCCCGAAGATGAAATCCATGTTAAATATAATGCCAGTGAAACTGATGATAATGCTGGTGATTTGGCAGTATTAAAAGTTCAAATTAACAACGGCGTTATTACTTTAGAACAAGACCTATCAGAAGGAAACGTAGAGCTTCCTGTTAGCGTTGATCATGTAGCGGTATATGCTTCCACTGATGGTGTTATCAAAGATGATCCTGCTATTGCGATTAATGCTGGTAGTTTCCAAGCGGGTCTTGATGGCACTCAAGGTAAATATATTCTATACCCAAGTGGTACCGATAAAGGTCGCGCTGAGATTGAATGTTCTGAAAATACTAACCAAGCAGTAGCTACAGTTTTAGTGGATCCAATCGAAGCAAATACTACTTTTCATTTACCTTCACCCGTCGTTTCATCAAATCTATACATCCAAGTTTCTGACAAATCTGCGGGTCTTGCTTCTGATCTTCAAGCATTCCGAGTAACTGCTAGTTGGGATGATTTGATTGCAGGTGGATTTAATACCCTGGTGACTGCGGGAGTAGGTGTCACTTTTGAAATATTAGAATTGAATATCAGTTCGGATGGCACAGATTTCAGTGGTGGTGGTGGGGATCGTAACCTTCAATTTACTGATGGAACGAGTATATATTCAATTATACCAGCTGCCAATCTTCAATCTTTACCTAATGCGCGATGGGGTGATACTGCGTTACCATTTCCTGTAACGGCAGGGATTGGAACACCGACAGTTTCTGGTGAAAATTTAATTGTCCAGTATCAGGGCGGATCTGCTGACTATACTGCCGGTGATATTGTCATCAGCGGACTTCTACATCAATTATCTTAATAGTATGTAGTATATTATTTACTCAAAGCCTCTTAATTGAGGCTTTTTTAATGATTTTTATTGACATCAAAAATGTGTATAATAAAATCTCAAATGTACTTATAAAACATTTAAGCCAGGATGGTTGAAATGGAAGTACCGAGACTCTTGCGTTAATAGAGGAAATTACGGTTACGCGGAAATAGTACGGGACCTAGACGTTATGTAGGGCGGCAATAATGCCATTTACCGTTGCGGGGTTAATAGCAAGGAAGCAATTATGGATAGTTCAACTGGAATGAACTCGGGTCAAGATGTGTCTTCATCAACACCTGTGTTAACTCCGTCGGCGGAAGTGAGTACACCCACTCCCTCTTCTGATGTAGTTAGTGAAAAAACATTTACTCAAGGCGATGTAAATGACATTGTTAAACGAGCAAAAACAGAAGCTGTGGAACGAGATCGTAGATTACGTACAGAACAGCCTGAATATGCTCAGAAAAAGTATGGGGATAATTTTAACCAAACTCAGACCAATCAGGGAGAGAATGGCCAGAATTATCAAAATACTTACCAATCTAACAATGATCAGATACGTCAAATTGTGGCGGAAGAATCTCGCCGACAACGTGAAGCTTGGGAGCAAGAGAATCTTCAAAAAAGTCAGCAGGAACAAGCACAAGGAATTGTGAATAAGTTTCTGAGTAAAATTGAAGCAGGTAAAGAGAAGTATGAAGACTTTGATCAAGTCACCGGTGATATTGAGTTTGGAAGATTTCCTAACACCGTTCAGCTTTTAGCTGAGCACATAGAAAACTCTGCGGATGTTTTATATGAGTTAGGGAAGGACAGATTCAAAATGGCTCAACTGGAAAGTTTGAGTTATATGTCGCCAAACGATGCGATTAAACAGGCCCAAAGGTTAGCAGCTTCAATAAAACAAAATGAAGATGCTACGAGAGTAAGACTGCCAAATGAACCATTGTCCCAATTGCGACCTTCTACTACAGGTACGGATAGTGGGCAAGTGCCAAGCATGAGAGAACTAAAAGCTAAATACAGAACTTAATTTTCTCAGGTCGGCAACATTATCCTTGGTTTTAATGATTATTCATTAAGGGGGCCAGGATGGCTGTTTTTCCTAATAATATTTTACAAACGGTACAAACTTACCAACGATCAAGTTTGGCATTATTGCAAAACTTATGTGCTCATTTAGCAACAGCAAATATGAAGTTTAAAGACTTCGATAAGATTGAAGCTAACTTGGGTTCAACTGTAACATTCGATTTACCACCTCGTGCAGTTACTTCTGCCGGATTGGTCGCTGATTTCCAACCAGCTGTACAGCGTGTACAAAACTTGGTTGCCGATCAGGCTAACAACAGCTCCTTTGCTGTAACCGCTCAACAACGTATCTTCAACTTGGAAAAAGGCGAAGAAGACTACATGCGTGTCTTCGGTAAGTCTTTCATTGCTGAATTGGCGACACGTGTTGAAGCAAACGTTGCGAAAAACTGGGATTCCAGTGTTGTTTCACAATTAGATCAAACTGTGAATACATTCTCTGGTCCTTATCGTTTCTTTGGTAATGGTTCAACTGCAATTAGTTCATTCAACCAACTTGCTCAAATGCACATGTTGTTCAAAAACTACGGTGCAGTAGCTGAAGGAATGAAAGTGTATCTACCTGATACTGTTGTTCCTAGCGTAGTTGGTAACGGTATCAACCAATTCGTACCACGCCGAAATGATGACATCGCGATGTCTTGGGAAATCGGTGAGTGGGGAACACCTCCAGTTGAATACTACCAATCCAACTTAATGCCTCTTCACGTATCTGGTAACACAGGCGTGTTGGGTCAAACATTAACAGTAGTTTCTGTAAATGATCCTACTGGTCAAAATGTCACACAAATGACTGTAAGTGGTGCCACTCTTAGTGATGCTAACGCAGTTTTCTCTGGTGATATGTTCCAATTTGCTGATGGCGTTTCTGGTCAGCCAAATATGCGTTATTTGACGTTCATTGGTCACGAGCCCTCTGCTAACCCTGTACAAATTCGTGCAACTGCGAATGCTGCTGCTGATGGGTCAGGTAATGTAGTGCTTAATTTCTTCCCTGCGCTAAACTGGGCTGGTGGTAGAGATCAAAACTTGAACAATGCTATTGCTGCTGGTATGCAATTGACTACCTTCCCATCTCACCGATGCGGTGGTGTGTTAGGTGGAGAAGCATTCTATGTAGCGATGCCTCGTTTGCCAGAACAAAAACCATATGATACTGCTAATGAGCATGATCCAGATACTGGTGCTTCATTGCGTTTGACCTATGGTTCACTCTTCGGGCAAAACCAAACTGGTATGATTTATGATGAGGTTCATGGTTCTGTTATTGTTCCTGAATACTCAATGCGTATTTTGGTACCATTGTCTCAAGGCTAACAATTAATGATATGCGCTCTTCGGAGCGCTATAAAATAACGAGGTTATAAATATGGCTAATCAAGTTGAATCAATCATCAATTTGCCTCCTTTGGCGATGTATGGATTAAAACTTTCTAATAATGCAACGACACCAGATAGCAAAGTGGATATTTCTGCTGGTATGTGTCGTGATGCAGATAACAATGTTGATATGGTTTTAGGTGCGGCGTTTCCTAATGCTGAAAACCAAACTGAAGCAGCGCCTTTAGTGGTAGATGCTACAGTAAACGGTGTAAATGGTTTGGATACAGGTTCTTTAGCAGCAAGTACCTTATATGCTGTTTATCTAATTTCAGACTCTCAAGGTTATAAAGAAACTGCTGGTATTCTTACACTAGCTACTAACTCTCAACCTTTAATGCCTTTAGGATATGATTCCTATCGGTTGCTAGGTTGGATGGCTAGTGATGGTACATCTGATTTCCTTAAAGGTGTTATGACTGGAAGTGGTAACTTAAGAACTTGGACTTATGATTTGAGAATCATAGTTGCGGCTTCTGGTGTTAATACTTCATATAACGATACTGACGTATCTGAAGCAATCCCACCTCAAGCAGATGCTATTGGTATGTTCTTATTGGATTTTGCTGCAAATGCTGCCGCGGATACTTTTAATGCAAAAAGATTCGGTGGTAGTGGTGATACTATTCAAGTAGTAGCGACAGTAGCAACTGGAACCGCTGATACATTTGTTAATTTCGAATGTCCTGTTGGTCTTGATACTGGTGTACCGACCATTGAAGCCAAAGTAAGTGCTGGCGCTTACGATCTTGGTGTTCTAGGTTATAAATTTGCTGTTTAATCTATAGCATAAGGGCCGCTACGGATGGTGGCCCTTCATTAGCCAGGGAGGGCGTCTTATGACGATGTTAGCTCAGACCCTGATAACGCGAGCCTGGTATCTATCTGGAATTGTCGCTAGAAATCTGCAAACCGTTACAGGTGACCAAATTACTGACGGTCTAAATATGCTTAATGCGCTTTTAGACTTCAAACAAATTGAAACCGAATTAGTTCCCTACTACGAATACGATGAAACCCTTGTAACCACTCCCGGTCAAGAAAAGTATTTTATTGAACACTGTGCCGCTATTGAAAGCGTGACATTTAACTTAGATGTCGTTCGTTATCCAATGGAATATGTCACACAACGTAATTACTTTGGGTCAGCACGGGTAGATAACATTAGTTCATTACCATTTAGTTATACGTTTAATCGTAAGCGTAATGGCGGTGATCTATATATGTACTTCTTGCCAGAGGGCGAGTTTCCTATCAAGATTTTCGGTAAGTTCTTTTTAACAGACGTTGACTTAGATACTGATATGGAAACCATATATGACCGGTCCTATATCGAATATCTCAGGTATGCCTTAGCCCAATATATGTGCTCAGAATTTGGTGTAGAGTTTAATCCTCAGTCTGATCTAATTCTTAAGCAATATCAGCGCAAGCTTATGTACGTTACTCCTCCTGATTTGTCTGCTAAAAAGCAGACTATTCTTGCTAGAGGCGGAGGCGGGTTTAGTTGGGGGGACGTCAACCTTGGTAAGGGGTGGAGACCATAGGTTGGAGGCCTTGACACTAGCAGGTTAAACCCTTAATATTGAGCTTCTTTAAACATAAGGAGCTAAAAATGGAAAAAACTTGTAAGAAACATGGAGTATTAGAATTAGAAAATATTATTAAGGAAAATAATAAATCAGCCAAATCTGGATATACTTTAAGATGTCGATTATGCAAAAAGGAAAAAGATAAACGCTGGAACGAAAAAAATATGGAGTATAAAGTGGAATACTCTAAAAAATGGCGTGAAAATAATCCAGGAAAAAGAAATGAGTGGCAAAGAAATGATAGAAAAAAAAATCCGGAAAAATATTTAACTTATGAGGCTAATCAACGAAAAAAGAATTGGCGAAAAAATAGTATTTCAGAGTCTCTTAGAAAACTAGGCTGTTCTTTAGAACAATTTGAAAATCTAAAGACTAACCAAAATAATTTATGCGCAATTTGCAATAAACCTGAAACTAGAAAGTCTAGGCGAGATGGAGAAATCTGCCGATTGTGTATAGATCATTGTCATACTACTGGAAAGATTCGTGCACTCCTATGTCATTCTTGCAATACGGGAATTGGAAAATTTAAAGACAATATAGAATTATTAGAATGTGCAATTGAATATCTCAAGTCGCACAAATGTGATTAAATAAAAACATAACCCACAACCAAGGAAGGTTATATGGGATTTTCCAGAGGCACAAATTTCAAGCAATTGCCTTTAAATATAGTAGGTTCAAGTGTGTTTGGTATTTATTCCAAACAGAGCACTGAGCGCACCTACAATATGACGATCTCAGATAATTGGTTGGTGCCCTATCCTGGCTACAAAGTTGGTCTACCTAATACTATATTTGAGAATGAAGAACGTGGTCGAGGTTTATATCAAAGCGTAAGATTAGATCGCATGTTTGCGGTTTTTGATAAAAATGTTTATAGAATTGAATTAAATTACAATCATGAAACTCGAGAAATTCAAACCCACCAAGTAGTAAAAATTGGTGAATTAGATACTGATCAAGGTATCGTTTATTTTGCAGAAAACAACAAGCCTCAGATTTTAATTTCAGATAACACTAAATTATATTTATATGATGAAACTCTATCTGCCGGTAATTTTAATTTTACGACTAATTTTTCTTCTAATAATAAAGCCTTTAATTTTTCTACTAAGTTAAACTTTGCTATTGGTGAACCTATAGAATTTCATGCGAATGGTGGCACATTGCCTACCGTAGCATTTGGTAGTAGTCCTCCTGCTACCTTATCAGAAGGCATAAAATACTACGTAGCTAATTTTAGTAATCCTACGGGTAATACAACTACAATTGAGATTGCCAATACGAGAGCAGATGCCGCCAATGGTGTTAGTGGCGTAATTTCAGTGGATGCTGTGGGCACTGTTTCGGTTGAGAGCTTTGGATTTTTTCAAGAAATTTATACTGATTTCACGCCTGGATTTATAACATTTCACGATACATATTTTATCGCAGCAGCTAAAGACGATTTGTTTTATGATCCTCCTGGACAAAATACATGGCGTTTATCGGGACAAAATAATGGTTTTGTTTGGCCGTCTGATGCGCAACATGTGGGATTACTAGAATCTAAATCAGATATTATTCAAGCGGTGACAAGATTTCCTTCACGCGGGAATATGATTTTGGTTATGGGTAAAGCTGTAACTGAATTTTGGTTTGATACCGGCAATCAATTATTTCCTTACCAACGTCAAAACCAGAGCTCTATTGATTATGGGTGTGTGAGTCCTGCGACGGTTGCAGTTCTGGATGACATTGTAGTTTGGCTTGGACAGAATGAAAAATCTGGCCCTATTGTGATGTACACAACTGGTGGGCCTGAATCTAAGAAAATTACCACGGATGGTATAGATTTTCAGTTATCTGAAATTAATAACCCTGAAGATTCCCAAGGGTTTATATTCAGAAAGAACGGTCATTTGTTTTACCATTTGAATTTCTATACTGATAACTTTTCATATGTATTCGATTTAACACGTAATAGAATATTTAATGCCACGGATGAGCGCTTAAATTATTATATTATGGGCCACGTAGTGTGGTATCAAAATCAATATTTTTCTGTCAGTCGAAACAGAGCCAATTTATATATCTTTGATACTGTCTTTAATACTTATGAAGACACAAACGATGAAAACGAATTAATCACAAATGAAGTGCCACGTATTCGATATACGGCTAATGCCAGGCTACCATCGCAAGATTATTTTATTGTTAATGATGTTAGTTTTACGATTGAAACTGGCGAATCAGATTATATTTATCAAAACCATGGCCCCATATTCTTAACGACTGAGGACGGCGATAAATTACTAACTGAGCAATATATTCTGGAACCTTTTCTTTTATTTGAAAATGGGAATTTTTGGAATACAGAAGATGGTAATTTGGTAATTGGTGACGTGGAAGTATCAACTGATCCAGCATTTTTAATTAGCCAGCAAGATAATATTGTTCCAGTCACCCCTCGTGTTGATTTATCTGTTTCTTATGATGGCGGTTCTACCTTTAGCTCTAATTTCCCATATGACTTAAATCCGGTTGGTAAGCGGAAAAATAAACTTATTTGGTGGAATTGTGGAATGGGCAATGACGTAGTATTTCAATTTAATTTTTGGAATGTAGGTGCGGTAGTGGCTGAAAATGGTGTTGTAAATTTAAGGTAAGAAGATGGCTCAAACTATATTGGGTAAATTAAGACAATCTATCTTTCCGGATTTTCCGAGAGGAGTTAATATTGCGCATAAAGATGGCAGTATGACTGAAGCTTGGCATCTTTCGTTGTCTAACCTTTATCAGAATTTACAACGTACATTTTCTAATGAAGGATTTAGTTTACCACTTGTGGCTGAGTCTGATTTAGATGATATTAAGCAAATTTATACTAATTTAATTGGTAAAAAATTAAGCGATACGAATCCAACAACACCAAATATTAGTGGTAGAATAGTTTATGATATAGACAATGAAGTACCTAAAATATTTGTAATAGAATTTGAGGTAAAAGGTGATCCAAATTCTAAAATTTTGGGAACTACTACAACTCCAGTTGGAACTGATCCCGACTGGAAAACATTTACAATAACTTAAGGATTGAGTTATGTCCCGATATTCAAGTCAAATGCGCGCAGATATAACTCCTAGTGGGTTAAAATCTTATTTAACACCTGAAGCTGGTGGAACTATGGGTGTATCGCCTTATGATTCTGGCATGGGTTCAGGTCAAGGATTAGGATTGATGCCTGAAATGGGATTAGGTGGTGCAATTGGCGGCTTATTAGGTTCTATGTTTGGAGGTGGTGATTCACAAGATCCTGGCCAATATTTGAAAGATTTACCTGGTCAAATTTCTCCTTATATGAAGCCCTATATGCAAGCAGGTCAACAAGCCTTAGGACCTTTAGGATCTGAGTATCAACAATTAATGTCTCACCCTGGTGAAATGATGAATAGACTAGGTGGTCAGTTTCATGAATCTCCTGGATTTAATTTCGCTATGAATCAAGCCATGCAAGCCGCTGGAAATCAAGCAGCGGCGGGCGGAATGGCAGGTTCTCCGGAGGCTCAACAGCAGGCCCAGAGAGTGGCAACAGGATTAGGTCAGCAAGATTATTATAACTGGTTAAATCAGGCCAGAGGAATGATGGGTCAAGGACTGGGTGGTATGCAGCAAATGGCTGGTATGGGACTGCAAGGTTCTACTAATATGGCGAATGTAATTGCTTCTCAATTGATGGCACAAGCCCAAGAAGCTCAAGAACAACAAGCACAACAAGCGCAGCAATCCGGGGGCATAGGAGGATTATTGGGAACCTTGGGAGGCGGTGCATTAGGATTTATGGCTGGAGGCCCTGCGGGAGCATTTGAAGGTGCTAGTTTAGGTGGTGGCATAGGAAGCCAAATATAGGAGGTTGAAGTGAGAATACCAAGTCCAAATTTAAATGCAATGGATCCTAGATTGTTAAGTCCGATTCAGGCTGGTATAAGAAGTTTTGGCGATATTCAAAAAGGCTTGTTAGGGCAACAAGAAGCGCAGCAATCTGGTATTGAAACAGGATTTTTGCCGCAGCAATTACATACTGCTCTTCAACAAGCATTAGCGAAAGCTCAAGAAGAGCAGTATAGAGCGCGACATATGTCTGCAATTACTGCTGCACAAACCCAAACAGGTGGACCATATAGATTAATTATGGCGTTGTTACAACATAAATATCCTAATATATTTGGACAATCCACTGGTGAATCAGGTACGGGTTCATCAATTATGGATCCGAAAACCGGAATAAAATATATTCATACTGCTGAAGGATGGGTGCAAGAATGAGCAGAAATGTAGTAAGAGATCCGGATGTAATTGCCCGCTTAAATGCACAATACCAATCCATGCAATCACGAACTCCAAAAAAACAAAATGTAGTCACTGATCCGGAGATCATTCAGAGATTACAACAACAATCTCAAATTCCTCTTCCTCATGGATTTTGGCCAACTGCTGAAAATTTGGGTAAATCGGCCATTGCAAATATTGGATCTGGTGCTCAAGATGTTGCTACCGGCATTGAAGGTTTGGGGGAAAAAATGCGTTCTCAGGGAATGCCAGGTTTATCTCAATCGGTATCACCCCAATTTGCTAAGATTCGGAATCAAGCATTACAAGAAATGCAACCGGCTTTAAAGGCAAATATTCCCGGAGAAATTGGAGTTGCTCAAACGCCTGGTGCGCGTTTTGTAGGTGCCATCACTCGACCAGCTACACAATTTGCGATGGGTGGAGCTTTAGCGTCTCCATTAGAAGGAGGAAATTTAATTTCACAAATTTTATCTCGAGCTGGAGGACAAGCTGCTGTAGGAGCAGCCGTACACCCCGATCATCCTATATCAGGTGGGGTTGGGGCTACTATCTCTTCGATGGCTGGTGATTTATTTCCCTCTCTATTGCAGCGTTCCCTAGGAAAAGTTTTTCATTCTTCATTCGATAATTTGTCTGATTATGGCCAAAGCTTAATGAATGAAGCTAAAAAAGCATATAAAGTCTTAAGTAGCATGAAAGATACCAATCTTATAGGAGAAAAAACTCCTAATTTAAAAGCTGCATTTGGTAAAATTCATTCTCCTGAAGAAGCTGCTGATTATTTACAATCGGTAGGAAGCGCAAAAAAAGCTCTATCGTCTGACATGCAAGAAGCATACGACCAATTACAACCTAATTTTACAGAAGATGTATTTAGTAAATTGAATCCTGAAAATCTGGATACTTTCTTAAATAGCCCTCATTTTAAAGATGGGTGGGCAAAAAATAAGTTATTAGAATTTGCTAAAAATCCCACGGCGACCAATGGAGGAAAAGTATTACGTGCATTAACAAAAGCGAAAACTGGAGTCCCAGATAAAGATGCCGTAATAAGTCAGTTAAGAACAGAATTAAAAGATAATATTATTTCTCCTGGAGTCTCTAAATTTGGTTCTCCTGAAGATGCCGATAATTGGTCTTTAGCTGATCATAATTTTTCTCAATTTAAAAGATTTTTTGGTAATCAACCTGAATTAGAAAGCATAGGGTTGGGTCATACTGAGTCTCAAGATATTACTCCACAAGCATTTATGAAATTATTAAAATCTGGAAAAATAAAAGGCAAATTTACTCCCAAGGAATCTCTGGGGGAAGAATATACAGTGCCTCAACAAGAATATATGAGAATGCGAGAAGCATCTGGAATTCCTAGAGACGATAGAAGCAGACTAAGCGGATTGAATGCAGCATTACAACATATCATAAATAAACATTCTAATTTAATTGGGACGGGTGCTTTTTTATCCAAACCAATACAATTAGCATTAATGAATGATTTACAAAGAAATAAATAAATAAATAAGTAATTTGTCAAGGAAGACAAAATGGCGATAGTAGAATCAAATTTAGTACAGGGATATATTCTTCAAAATTACTTTGTAAGCAAAGATACAGGTGAAGCTTTGTCGGCTGGTGTTGTTACATTATATAAAGATAATGATCGTCAAATTTTAAAAAATTGGTATTACCTTGATGGAACTTTTGGTGCCTACGAATTTAAAAAATTACCAAATCCTTTAGTTTTAAGTGCAATTGGTACGATTGTTGATGATAATGGTAATAATGTAATTCCTTTTTATTATCCCTTTGATGAAGAAAATGCATCTGATAGTGAAGCTTATTATATAACGGTTGATGATTCTGAAGGCCAGCGACAATTTACAGTTCAAAATTTCCCTTTTTCTACTCAACAAAGACAAGAATCTGAAGTTCCTACATATCAAAATTTAATAGTAAATGGTAGATTTTGGAATAATATTTCACAAACCTATCCTACTGGTGGTGGAGAAACTATTCAGGCCACAAATGATCTAGATTTGGTTGTATGTCCGAGTCAACATGATGGTTTTCACCAACCAGATATTAGATTTCAAAAAGATATTCCAGGTGGTGATGACCAAATAACATTCAAAAAGTTTTCATTTGGCGCAGATGAATTTAAATCCGCAATTAGACCTGAAATTTATTTGAATCATTTATGTAATACATCCTTAGATAGTGACGTAAAATGGTATCAAATTCCTATATCTTTACATTTAAGAACTTTAGACAATGTAGATGCTACATTTACTATTTGGTCTAGGGAAGCATCAACTAATGTTAATAACAGTTTTACAGTAAAATTAGTAAGATTTTATGGTACTGATCCAGGAACATCAAAGGAAACTACAATTGGAACTGTAGATACGATGTCAACTAATTGGACGCGCTCAGTGTTCAGTTTTAAATTTCCGTCTACCATAAATATTCCAGAATCTTTAACAGGTGATTCCGCATATTATATTAGAATTGAATTACCAAGTGCGTTAGATTTTGATATTGATTTGGCGATTCCATCAGTTTATTTAGGTGATGAAGTTCCTACCACTGATTTTGTAACTTACGACCAGATTGATCCTGTCATCAACTCACCAAGGACTGGTGATTTCAGACAAACATTAAATACAGTTAATTTAGGTTGGATCGCTGCCAATAATAAAACAATTGGTTCTCCAAATTCTGCTGCTGATATTCGTGGATTTCGTACATGGCCACTTTATAAATTATTATGGGATCATGTGTTACAACTTTGGGCGCCTATTGATGCGAACCCTGTTGCTGTCCGAGGAACGAGTGCTAAAGAGGATTATACGAATAATCGTGTCCTACAGTTAACACAAAATTTAGGACGAGTATTAGCAGGATTAAATCCTGACTTTACAAGTTCCGTAAATTTTACAGTTTCCGTAACTCCAGTGACCGTAACCGTTACCGGTACTCCTACAAAAACGATAGCTTTAGGGTCTTCGACTTCATTTGTTGCAGGTGATCCTATTCAATTTAGCACTACTGTCACATTGCCTAGTCCATTAATACCTAATTTTACATATTATGTCAGTAGTGCTGGATTATCTGGTACAACTATTGAAGTAGCAATAACTCGCGCTGATGCTGTTTCAGGTGTTAATTCGGTTAGTTTAACGTCAACTGGATCGGGAACGCATTCCATAGTTAATACTGATTATGATTTAACATTATCTTCAGCTACTACCTTAAAAGCTGGAACACCAGTAAATTTAACCACGGCCGGTACATTACCAGCCGGATTTATTGCAGGAAAAGTTTATTATGTAAGCTCTGCAAGTTTATCGACAACCAATATTCGTTTGGCAGTTGGTTTAGAGGACGCTTTAAATGGTTATTATTTACCTATTTTAGATGCAGGATCGGGTACATTTTCAGTTCGATCAGCACTTGGCGCGTATTATGGTACGAATGAACATGTTTTGTCGATTGGTGAATTGGCCGCGCATAAACATGATATTACATCTCCTTCGGGCAATTTACTTTATACCACTGGGAGTAGTGTTCCTGGAGGTGGTGGTGCTTCTAATACTATAATTTGGGCGAGCCCGGAAACGGATGATACTGGTGATAGTTTGCCCCATAATATTACGCAGCCTACTTCATTTACGAATGTATTTATTAAGCTTTAATGATATTTGGTATACAATATAAACAGCTAGGATGGCTAAAATCACAAGGATGTGAACCATGGCAGAGAAAGAATTACATTTTGGGCGTGATAATCAAGGTTATGTTGCCTATGCCCCTCAACCAGCAGAATTGCTCTATAGTGCTACTTTAGTAAATGGTGGGGCTGATTCCATTAATATCCCACTAAATCACGAAAAATGGATTGTTGCCTTTGCTACTCAACCCGGCACTAATATTTTTGTAGATTTCACCGGTGCTACTGCTGCCGTTCCTGCTGGTGCTACATTTGCATCTACAACTAGCACATTAAATCCAGGCGCTCGATTAGTAGATTCAAAAGATAATCAAGATAATCAAAAATCTATCAGCTTAATAACTAACAATGCTACAGCTGAGGTTGTTGTTGAATTTTATGTGGCTCCTCAGGAAGGTGGTTAATGAGATCGAATGATAAAGATTTTCATTTTGGCGTGAATTTTAATGTTTCAACAGACTCAGTTTTCAAGCAAAGAAATGTTGAACAAGGCGCCCCTTATCCGCCAGTTTCTGGAGATTTTGACTTACTGGACGGAACAGATTTCTTGCTTTTAGATTCTAGCAAGTTCTCACTTTTATAATTAAGGATAAAAAATGTCGGCCAATATTCATCAAATATTTTTAGCTAATCCAACAACGACATTTAACGCGAACGATATTTTATATTTAGGAAGATCTCCCTATGGGGCTACGGATGATTTTGCATTCGCCTATTCTTCCTTAGCAGCGCAATTTACAACTTCAACTTTGGCTGACACCAATATTTTTGTAGGTAACGGCTCTAATGTGGCGACCGCCGTGGCCATGTCTGGGGATGCGACTTTAGCGAATACCGGTGCGATAACAGTGACGGCAACAGGTGGTTCTCCATTTTCGGCCTCTGCAACCACAGATACCACAGATGCTTCCAACATTTCTAGTGGGACATTACCATCGGCTAGAATTTCTGGTTCATATACTGGCATCACAGGTGTTGGTACATTAACGGCAGGTACTTGGAGTGCGAGTACTATTGGAGTGAGTGTAGGTGGTACAGGGCTTACTTCTGCTACTGCCTATGGCGTCTTATGTGGAGGAACTACAACAACTGGTGCCTTTCAATCTATTGCATCACTTGGAACTTCTGGACAGGTACTTACTTCTAATGGTGCTGGATCGTTGCCAACTATGCAAGATATACCACCATCTAGCCTCGTGGCTGCAACACAGGCTGACCAAGAAACTGGCACCTCTACTACAACTTATGTTTCACCTGGAAGACAACAATTTCATCTAAGTGCGTCAAAATCCTGGGCCGTTGTTTCTACGTCAGGCGGAATCCCAGCTTTAGATAGTAATTATAATGCATCATCGGTAACAGATAACGGAGTGGGAAATCATAGAGTGAATTTTACTAATTCTTTAAATGCGGATTATTGTGTGACTGTAATGCAAGTTAATAATGCTATTGGTAATACCGTTGTAATTAATACTTCTACTTCTTTTGTAGAAATTGCTACGTTTGATGACTTAGGAAGCCCAATCGATACCGCGCTTTGTGGATATGCAGCATTTGGAGATTTACCATGAGAAAAATAGCAGTTAAAAGAACAGACGGTGGCGTTTCAATTATTATACCGGGATTAGAGTGCACTCCTGAATTATTATTACGAGATGCTTTAGCAGTTGATGGATATGTTTCGCACCGTGAAATTGAAGATAATGAATTTCCAACCGATAGATATTTTCGTGAGGCATGGACTGATGATCTTCCTACACAAACGGTTGATATTGATTTTACAAAAGCTGTTGAAATAAAAAAAGATAAACTTCGTTATTTAAGAATCCCAAAGCTTAAAGAGTTAGATGTTCAATTTCTAATTGCTTTGGAGCAAGGTGATGTAACAGCACAAGCAGAAATTACTGCTAAAAAACAAGAATTACGTGATATTACTTTAAATCTTCCTGCGGATCTAAATGATTTAAGAAATTATCATCCTGATTGTTTAAATTAGGTTAATAAAACACTACAAGGATGTAGTTATGGCGAATGAAAAAGTATCAGAATTACCCACGGTTGCGTCGGCCACAAACGCAGATATTTTATATGCAATTCAAGGTGGTGTTTCAGTACAGGAAACCGTGCAACAAATTTCTAATAGAATTTCTGATAATGTTGTTTTAGAAAATGCGGGTGATCCTAATGGATCTGTTGCTGGTACTAAAAATCAATTGCTAAATGATACGACCAATGACGTGCTCTGGTTGTGTAAAACAACTGGCACATCGTCAACTGCGGTTTGGATTCCTGCCTATGGGGCGATGAACAATGGTGAATTAATTGTTGGTAATAGTGGTGGTGTGCCACAACTAGCGACTTTAACTGCCGGTTCTGGTATCACAGTTGTAAATGGGGCAGGCTCTATTACAGTAAATGCCACAGGTATTGCTTTCCCTTGGACTGAAGTTACTGGCACCTCTCAACCAATGCTACCGAACAATGGTTATATCGCTAATAATGCAGCGCTAGTAACACTGGCATTGCCAGCAACTGCGGTATTGGGTGATAAACTTGAGGTCATTGGTAAAGGTGCAGGTGGCTGGACTATTTCACAAGCAGCATCCCAACAAATTCATATCGGTGCAAATTCTACTGCGGTCGGTATTGGTGGTTCTGTGTCTTCTCAAAATCAGTATGATTCCCTTACATTAATTTGTACGGTTGCAAATACTACATGGACTGCATTAGGCGCACCACAAGGTCCATTAACTACGGTATAGGAAATTATTATGGCGAATGCTAATGCACTGAATGTTCAATTAAACGGTTCTACAGGAAGTGGGCAATTTGTAGGTGATACATCCCCTACTATTACAAATGCTAGTTTGACTACTCCTGCATTAGGAACTCCCTCATCTGGAACTTTAACAAGTTGTACAGGTTTACCTATTTCTACTGGTGTGAGTGGGTTAGGGGCAAATGTAGCTACATTTTTAGGAACTCCTTCAAGCGCTAATTTAGCTGCTGCTTTAACTGATGAAACAGGTACCGGTGCTGCGGTTTTTGCAACCTCACCCACATTTGTTACACCAAATATTGGTGCTGCTAGCGGTACATCATTATCAGTTACGGGAACATTATCCGCAAATAGCAATAATGCAATTGTACAAGTAACCAGACAGGAATTTACCACCAGTGGAGTTTACACGGCACCTGCTGGCCTAGAGTACGCAATTGTAGAAGTGATTGGTGCAGGCGGTGGTTCTGGTGGGACGCCTACTACGGGTGGCTCCCAATCTTCGCAATCCGGAGGAGGCGGTGGTGGTGCCTATGCTAGAAGCTTATTAACTGGAGCTACTATTGGTGCTAGTCAAACTGTCACAATTGGTGCAGTAGGAGCGGGTGGTGCTGCTGGGGCTAATCCTGGCTCTGCTGGCGGTGCTTCCAGTTTTGGCTTGTTAGTAACAGCTAACGGTGGTCAAGGAGGAGCAGCAGGATCGGCGACAAGTGGTACTGCTCGTGTGGGAGCCGCAGGTGGCGCAGGTGGCACAGTGGGGACCGGACAAATTACTAGAAAAGGTGGTGATGCTCTTCCGGGAATGAAGACCAGTAATTCTGGTGAGTTTTGCACCTCTCAAGGTGGTGGAACCTATTTAGCAGCTCCAAATACTGTTGCATCTTCTTCTGCAACTACGGGTGTTGCAGGTGAGGCAAATTCTGGTCAAGGCGCATCTGGCTTATCTACTTCTACTTCGGCTGGAAATCTAGCAGGTGTTGCGGGCGGCGCGGGCTATATTGTGGTTACCGAATTTTTAAGTCAATAGGGGTAATTTATGAAATGGGCATTAGTTACAACAGAATCTAAGGATATGCTTATTGAAAGTTGGATTTCATCAGAAAAAGATGATGGCGAAGGCGGTACATATACCCACTACACTCCGGATATTCAAACCGTCAATAAACCAGCTGGTACAATTTGTGAAGTTATTGTTTATGATGGTGTATCGCAATATACGCCTCCTGCCAACTTAGAATTAAAACAGGTTCCAGATTCTGCCAAACGCGGCGATGAAGGTTATGGTTCTTAGAACCAATTATTAACGTTAATAATAGGAAAATTGAAATGTCTAAAGAAAGAGAAGCTCGTAAAAAAGTCGATGAGGTTTTGAAAAAGGCTGATAAACTGCATCGAGAATTCCTTAAGCATCATGAGAAAGCTTGCAAGTTAATGGATAAAGCTGATGATCATCGCAAAAAACAAGATGAAAAAGACCGCAAAGATGAATCTCGTGGCATGAAAAAAGCTATGGATCGTAGCCCTGCTCAGCGTCGTGCGCTAAAAGGCAAAAGCAAAAAGAAACGTGATGAAATTTTAGGTGGTGAAAAAGCCAATAAGAAATTGCGTAGAGAGCATAAAAAGAAGTAACAGTTTAACCCCTCCGAATGTGCGTCCTCGGAGGGGTTTTTTATTATTTGCTACCCAGCAAAATTATAACTATTAATACTAATAAAAAAACAACCATGGTTACCTCAAAATGGGACGTCATCATCAATTAATTCATCCCTGGCCTGAACTTCTTCCTTTTTTTCTGGAGCAGGTTTATAGAATTTAACTTTATTATTCTTACCTTTTAATTTCTCCATTTCTTGCGTTTCAATATTGAATTTTTCATATTCATATTCTTGAATTTCAAGTAACGCATAACCTTTTTTATTCATGCAATCTGTCGGTGTTAATTCTCCAGCCTCATATTTATCTAATAAATTTGTAGTCTGAGAAAATGCAGCTATCTTTTTAGGATAAGGTGCGACCAAATAATCAAAGACAGTAGAAATTTCATTATTAGCGTTCTTAAATTCTAATTTTAATTTCATCATGTCATTTCCAGTTTTAGAAATTTGTTCTTGTGCATCTAAAACTAAAAATTCATATACGCCCTCATCAAATACTGCATATGTTGGAGAAGGTTTTTCCGTATTATCAAACTTCATTATTTTCTTCCTTTTTTTCTTCATCAATTACAATTTCAAAACTCATTATCATTTTCTCTAATAATGGCATCATTTCTTTGATTGCCTCATCCGAAAGAGATTGTCTCATCACATAGATGCCGGGAAGTAATGCCATGCGAATATAGTTTTCTATTGCCCACTGCGTGCCAAATTCTTCTTCTCGTGTTGCAAAAAATGGCCTGATATGTTGAAGAAACTGATCAGCCTGTTTGCTGCACAGGTCTGTCAATTGCGCTGCTTCCTCGGGGGTTATTTGTTTTGGCGCTTCTGGGTCTTGTGCGTTTTCTTGTCTTTCGTTTGGTGGTTGGTTGGACACTTCTTTTCTCCTGGTTTGTTTTAGGTTTAGTTTTGTTTTCGTTATTAAAAAGCATTAAGCCCCAAAATATTAATATTGCCGCTATCCATAGCATTTAGTTGTCTTCCTCCTTATTTTGTTTATGTTCTACAAAGCATTCCAAGTTGCAAAAATATGATTTCTCTTTAGCCGACCAAACTGGGTTTGCCATTTGCTCGGTGTTTTGCTCACAGTTTGAACATGTGTATTTACTCTTCCTTGGTTTCATTTTCCTCTCTCAGTTTGTTTAGTTTTGCTTTGTATGCTATGGCGAAGAAGGCGCGTATTTCACTATGTATTTCTAAATCTTTTATTTTTTTCCCAATTAACTCTAAGTCTTCAGTAGTTTTCGCATTTTCTATTTCAGTCAAAATATCTTCTTGATCCGTGTTTCTGGCAGGTTTATCAATAATAACTCCATCTTCTAGTCTTTTTATCTTCTCTTTCACAGCTTTAACACCAAGTTTGTCATTATGAACTGAAGTATTAAGCGCTGGTTTTTCCATTTCTTCTGGGCCATATGTACCGTTAGTTTCCGCGGGGATTGCCATGCGAATTGCTTGACATTCAGCTACCTTTTTAATCATGGTGGCAGGCTTAGTCTTCCATAAACTCTGACCTAGGTTGTATTCTTTAAAATCAACAAATACATAAAAGGGACGAGGCGCTGTTTTCATATAAACACAACAATAAGCACCCATGATTTTACCTCTATCTTTTAAATTGTATTTGTGATTAACGGAGCCTGTTTGATTATCAACCCAAAACTCATCATTTTCATAGACTGCATCGACAACATGTGACAAGTAATTTGCATTTCCACCAATTGACTTACGGTAACCGTCACGCCCAATAAATATTTGAGCAGGATTAGAACCGTATTTAACGAGCCATATTTCACGCAGGAAGGGATTTAAACCCGTAGCCTTACCAATTTGTATAAAAGTATTAAACTCTCCATCATTGGCCGTAGGTGCGTACATGTTTTTAATTATTTCTAATTGTTTTTGGTCATTCCATACCCACGTACCATTTTTTTCTGTCATTTGTAATTCATTCATTTACTTGCTCCAATAATTCTGGGTTTTCGAAGATGTTTCCGATAATTTCCCATTTATCTTTTTGTCTATAAATTAGTTCGAAATCAAATCCCACGCCTTCCCCTCCACAACAACATGGAATAATTTCATCCCATTTTATTTCTATCGTTATAGTTTCCGTTTTAATGTAGTTAGGTGCGCCGACAATATCACCCTCAAATATCAACTCACCATTTTTGTCCTTGAGACCCGTGCATTGTTGGATTACATAATTATCTGAAAATTGATAACTCACCCTTAAATCAAACTCATTTTCATTTTCATAACCTCCTTCACTTCCTAGCCATTCACAAAACTTACCTTCATCATCCATCATTAAATCTTTAACCCAACATTCGTTATGTTTGTCCCATGCGCGAAACTTAAACCTATCCATCACTTAATCCTCAAAGTTCGTTTACCATTTTTATCGGCTTTCCAAGTAGCTAGAATGTAATCTTCATGTTTTACACCACTATGCTGTCCAATTTTTTCACAGATGATTTTCTGATGAGTTGCCTTTGTTTGCTTCAAATCTTTTTCTAACTTTTTAGCTTCTTCTAAAACTTCTAGTGAAGATAAAATAGTTTGATCAGCCTCGATGCAATCATCTTTTGTATTTGACGGATAATACATTTTTACATCGTCCATGTTTTGCAATTCAGGAGCGATTTTTCCTTCTACATTCACCTCCCAGAAGTCACGAACTTTATCAATGATTGTTTTAATAAGCGCATCATCACGTTTGATCGTATAAATCTGGCACTTAAATACATTTCTAAACATGACTACTAAATCTACGGCAGTTGCCGCTGGTGCGCATGCCATCTGTGCTTGGCATTGCAATATATATTCATACGGTGCCTCGTCACTAGATTCTGCACCCCATTTATCAGGATTATATTGAGCAGTTTTTATCTCAACTAACCTTGGCTGTCCAAGAACTACGCGATCAGGATGGCATAGTAAACGTGGCTCTTTTTTACAAAAGTACGTTCCATGTGGAACAATGAGTTCTTTCCCAGTTTCTTTCATATACCATTGTGCGATTGGTTCTTCCATTGCATGACCCCACCAGACAAACTCATTGTCAGATAGATCAGGTTTCTCAATTTGACCCGTTTTGACCGCCCATAATTGATACGCAGTCATGTAAGGATGTATGCCCCATAGAGCTGATACTTCAGACGCGCCCACCCCTTGTGAGCGCGCTGTATGTTGTTCATCTGTTAGCATTGGTCCCAGTTCTCCATAGATAGTGCATCTTGTGCTAACGTTGGCATATCATCAATTGCCATACACCATGAGCCTTCGTGATTGCCACCACAAAACATGCAATGCACAGAAGTTGGGTAGTTCATCGTGTTTGTATCATCTACAAAATGGATGTATTCGTCATAATCTTGTGATAAAGTTGTAAGTGTATTTTTCATATACGTATCCCTTAGTTAATAGTGTCGATTGGCCCCGAGTGTCCTCCTCGGGGTTTTTTTATTTAAAATTAAGAGTCACCGTAACCCGCACCGTAACCGTCACCGGAACCGTCACCGTCACCGGAACCAGAACCGTAACCGTAACCGTAACTGGAACCGTCACCGAAACCGTAACCCGAACCGTAACCGTAACCGTAACCGTAACCGTCACCTGAACCGTAACCGTCACCATCACCGTCACTGTAACCGGAACCGTCACCGTCACCGTTACCCGAACTGTAACTTCTTATTACAATTTCGTTGATATGATGGTTATTCATCATCTTCAATCCATTTTGCGAAGGATTCATCGGATTTTGAAGTAATGGGAATATATTCGATTGCATTTGTTAAATAGATTTTAGGTGTTTTATTCAAGCGTGCTTTTACCACGCCATTTGTCGCAATTGCAGAAAGTGACAAGCCGCCATCTTCCCATTTCCATAATCTAAGCGCATCTTTTAACTCACACTCTCCACCATTTGCACTTACCAGGGTTCCAATATGAACACCCGCACTAAATGTTCTAACTAATACACGCATACCGATATATGGGTTATTTGATGTTGAATTAATTGTGTCTTCATAATATTTCATTGTGTTTTTCCTTTTTTATTTAAGATTAACAGTCACCCGAACCGTTACCGTTACCGTCACCGTCACCCGAACCGTGCCCGGAACCGTTACTTGAACCCTCACCGTTACCGTTACCGTAACCGTAACCGT
>JAJFFU010000049.1 GCA_021776465.1 Parvularculaceae bacterium | reverse complement strand
CGGAACGTCCTGAACGTTTTCCGCATCTTTCTTTTTCGTGCCAGTGACTAGAATTGTGTCGCGCAACGCTTCTGTCGCGCTCTGCGCCATTGCTGTTTGCGGTGCAGCAATCGCGCAGCCAAGCGCGATCAATGAGGCCCGAAGGGCCAACCCTTTACGCATAAAAACCTCCCTGTATGCGCCCCGATCCAATCGCCGGGGTCGTCATATAATTTTTGTATGCTGCAGCATGCAGGAAAAGCGGACGCCCGCCAATTGCATTGGGCAGTTGGCGGGCGCTAACGGAATTTTTTGCTGGGCTTTTCGCGGCCCTGTTGCGAAAACTCAACAGTGCATGGGCGCGATTTTATGTTGCGGGCGCAAATACCGCCACAATTGGTCAATTATCGCTACGGATCGCCTTGGCCACCTGTTCCATGGAGAACGGGAAGACAATGGTGTTGGTCTTGTCGTTGGCGATTTCCTGAAGCGCGCTCAGATATCGCAGTTCCATTGCGCCTGGTGACGTCGCGAGGATAACGGCGGCTTCCGCAAGTTTTGCAGCCGCCTGTTGTTCGCCCTCGGCGAGGATGACTTTCGCGCGCCGCTCACGTTCTGCTTCGGCCTGTTTGGCGATCGCCCGGATCATCGACGGATCGACGTCCACATGTTTGATTTCCACGTTCGACACTTTGATGCCCCAGGCCTCGGTCTGTTGGTCGAGGATTTCCTGGATGTCCTTGTTGAGTTTGTCTCGCTCCTGCAGCATTTCATCGAGGTCATGCTTGCCGAGGACAGAGCGCAAGGTCGTCTGCGCAAGCTGGCTCGTCGCCGCCATATAGTTTTCAACCTGAACAACGGCGCGCACCGCATCGACGACGCGGTAATAAATGACCGCGTTCACTTTCACCGAAACGTTGTCCTGTGAAATTACGTCCTGCGTCGGCACGTCGTGAACGAGCGTGCGCATATCGACTTTGCGCATTTGCTGGATGACAGGAACAAGCAGGACGAGACCCGGCCCCGCCGCCTTGCGGCCAACCCGACCAAGCGTGAAGATCACGCCCCGTTCGTATTCCCGAAGGACTTTGATGATCGCAGTGGCAAGAGCAAAAAGCGCCACCACGATGGGAATGATAAACCCGATACCGCCCATTTTGTTCTCCTTTTGCCGCGCGCGTCGCGCGAACTTATTTTCGTTTTACCTTTAACAGCAATCCGTCAACCGAAGCCACCGTTACGTCGTCGCCCGGCGACAATTCATCCGTAGACGTCGCACGCCACAATTCGCCGCCGGCGCGGACATGGCCTTCGCCGCCATTGGCGCCGCCTTCCCAGTCAACAACTTCAGCGCGCTTCACACTCATGACGTCGCCGACGCGGAAAGGCGTTTTCCAGCGCATGAAAAAAAGGCCGTATAGTTTGGCGACAGCCACCAGGCTGAAACCAGCAAACACTGCAAGCAGTCCAAGACCGATTGGACTTGTAAAAAAGCCGTCAGATAAATCCATAAGCCCTATGCTTCTTTCGGCTGAAGCGCGCCGAGAAAGCTGCCGGCTTTCGCTTGTTTGACAACGAGTACGAGCCCATCGATCTCGACGACGCGGATCTTGTCTCCAGGCGTCATAGGCTTGTCTGCACGGGCGCGCCAGCGCTCGCCTTCGACAATGACCCAGCCTTCGCGGCCGTTCCACTCGTCCACGATACCTTCACGCCTGCGAATGGCTTCCGCACCGATTAGCGGCCCGTGACTTCGCGAGCCGACAATGGCGAAGAGGACCAGCGCCAGAAATCCGCCTGCAACCGCGAGAATGCCTGCGATGACACTGGGTGAGACGCGGTACCCTTCCGGAAAGAGGACGTATAATCCGAATCCGAACACTAATATGCCGGCCAGCCCCGCAAGCCCGAATGTCGGCGTAAAGGCCTCCACCAGTATCAGCACGCCGCCGGCGATCATCAGCGATACGCCAAGCCAGCTAAAGGGAAGCACCTGAAACGCATAAAGACCGAGGATGAAGCTGATAATCCCGACGGCGCCCGGGAAGATCGATCCGGGGTTCCACATTTCGATGATGATGCCGGTGGTGGCGAGCGACATCAGGATCACCGCGACGTTGGGGTCGGCGATGAAGCTCAGGATCTGCTCAAGGAAAGTCGGCTCGACACGCTCAAGTTTCAGATTCTTTGTTGAGATCGTTTTCTCGCTCGACGCGACGGATACCGTTTGCCCGTCAATCTGGCGCAAGAGATCGTCAATATCATCGGCGACAAGATCAATGACGCCGATTTCGAGGGCGTTATTGGCGGTGATGGACGCCGCCTCGCGCACAGCTTCCTCGGCCCAGTCCGCATTGCGACCGCGCTCTTCGGCCAGCGCGCGAATGTAAGCAACCGAGTCGTTGATCACCTTGGCGCGAAGCGCGTTGCTTGATGACAGCGGCGGCGCGTCTTGTTCGGCAGCCGGTTCCGGCGCATCGCCAGCGTCCGTTATGCTGTCGGACGGCCCGGCCAAGTCTTCCGCTGTTCCGTCTGTGTTGTCTGGGCTTTCGTCAGGTTCATCGCTTGCTGTCGCCGGTTCGTTTTCGTCCTGCGACCCAAACGGATTTTCCTCAAGCGGGTTGTCTCCGTCGGAAGGCGCGCCTCCGATTTCAACCGGTGTCGCCGCGCCCGTGTTCGTCGCCGGGGCCATGGCTGAAACATGCGCTGCATACATGATGTAAAGGCCGGCTGACGCGGAGCGCGCACCTTGCGGCGACACATACGTCACGACCGGCGTATCCGATGCGAGGATCGCCTTGATGATGGTCTTCATGGAATCAACGAGGCCGCCCGGCGTGTCGATCTCGATGATCACCAGTTCTTTTTTGGCGTCGGATGCGTTTTTGATTTCCCGGGCAAGGTAGTCAGCGACCGGCGGCGAAACGGGGCCATCTATGGATAAAATTACGCCTGTTTCCGATGGCGCGGGCGCGTCGTTTTGGGCGAAAGCGGAAATTGTAAAAAGCGCTGCGCCCAACAACGCGATAGCTGACAGAATTAAAAGCCGTTGTTTTCGCTGAACGTCCATGCTGTCGCCCTGCCCCTTCGAAGCTGCCATCCCCAGCCTGTAAGATAAGCCAATATCGCACTATTTCAACGAGGTTGTACTGGCGCGCCATTGGCTGGCCCATCAAGCCGAATGCCGCGAACGCTTAATAGGCTGCAATTTCTACCGGATATCCATTGTCGCGCAGGGATTGGATGATGCGGTCGAGGTGGTCCTGGCCTTGCGTGTCGAGGGTGACATCCATGCAGGTCATTTTCGCCGGCAGGTCGGAATAGGTGCGGTGGTGACCGACATCGATGACGTTGCCGTCCATCTCGGCAATGATGCTGGAGACCCGCACCAGTTGTCCCGGCTTGTCGAGCAATTGCACGCGTAACCGAGCCAGCCGTCCGGCGCGGGCAAGGTCGCGCATCAAGATCATCGACAAGAGCCGTGCGTCGATATTGCCGCCGCACAGGACAAGACCGATGGTTTTGCCCTCAAAGCGTTTCGGGTCGGCCATCACGGCGGCGAGCCCGGCTGCGCCAGCGCCTTCGACCAGAATTTTTTGTTCGTTGATGATGAGGCTGAGCGCGCGTTCCAGCGTCCGTTCGTCAACAAGGACAACATCGTCCACATGGTTGCGAACGATCTTTCTCGTGATCGCGCCAGCTTCGCGCACGGCGATGCCTTCAGCAAGCGTATTGCCGCCGACTTCGTGATTGGCGCCGTTAACGGCGTTGGCCATGGAGGGAAACAACTCCGTCTGTACACCAATGATTTCAGTTTTGGGCGAGGCGTCCCTGAAGGCGAGCGCCATGCCGGCGATCAGGCCGCCGCCGCCAATAGGCACGATGATCGCGTCAAATTGCGGGCCCGCCTCCATCATCTCAAGGCCGATGGTCCCTTGTCCGGCGATCACATGGGGATCGTCAAAGGGATGAACGAAAACGAGGTTGCGTTCTGCGCCGAGCGCCTTCGCGCGGGCCCCCGCTTCGTCGAAGTCCTCGCCATGAAGCACGACTTCCGCGCCGAGCGCGCGGGTCTGGCGGACTTTTACATCAGGTGTTGTCGTCGGCATCACGATGACCGCGTCGATGCCGATCTCGCGCGCATTATACGCAACACCTTGCGCATGGTTGCCTGCGGAGGCGGCGATCACGCCGCGCGCTTTGTCGGCGTCAGTAAGCATCAACAGTTTGTTGAGGGCGCCGCGCTGTTTGAAGGCGCCGGTATATTGCAGGTTTTCCAGTTTAAGCCAGAGATCGGCGCCGGTTATCGCGGAGAGCTTTTCGGCCCGAACCAACGGCGTATTCATGACGCGGCCGTTGATGCGCGCGGCTGCGTCTTTAACGGCGCCGGCGTCGGGCAAACTTTTATCTTCGTTGGCTTCGGCACTCATAACGCGCTACCTGATGGCTGTTTCATGTTCGCAACTGCAGCGAAGCGTCGCTTATTGGCGCCTTTTCGTAAAAAGGTCCATAAAAATGGCCGAAAATTACCGCCCGGACCCGGCATTTGCACGACTACGCCAGAATGGCGACGGCGCGCCTTTCTTTGACGCTGTCGAGGCCGCCGGTTTTCCTGAGCATATCTTGCGCTATCGAAATCAGCGCTGGGTGGAGAAGGTCGGATTGGGCGATCTGTCAGAGGCTGCATGGGTTGATCATTTCGGCCGGTTCCGCGCCTTGCCAGACAATTTACAACAGCCTTTGGCGCTGCGTTATCACGGTCATCAGTTTCGTAGCTACAATCCGGAAATCGGCGATGGGCGGGGCTTTCTGTTTGCGCAGATGCGTGACGATCAGGGGCGCCTGCTTGATCTTGGTACGAAGGGTTCCGGGCAAACACCCTATTCGCGGTTCGGCGACGGACGTCTGACACTGAAGGGCGGCATACGCGAAATTCTGGCGACGGAAATGCTGGAAGCGCTCGGCGTTTACACGTCGAAAAGTTTCAGCCTGATCGAAACCGGAGAGGCGCTGGAGCGCAATGACGAGCCGTCGCCGACGCGCAGCGCCGTCCTTGTCCGGCTGTCTCATTCTCATGTTCGCTTCGGCGCCTTCCAGCGCCTTGCCTTCGAAAAGAACGGCGACGCGATCGCGGCGCTGGTCGATTACTGTATCGCGCAGTTTTATCCGGCGCTTAAATCCGAGACCGGTGAGGCGCGTATCATCGCTTTCTTTCGCGCCGTTGTTGCGCGCACGGCAAAACTCGCCGCGCAATGGATGGCGGCGGGATTTGTTCATGGCGTGCTCAATACGGACAACATGAATGTGACGGGAGAGAGTTTTGACTATGGCCCATGGCGTTTTACGCCCGTAGCCGATCCGAATTTTACGGCCGCCTATTTCGATCAGACAGGGCTTTATGCGTTTGGCCGGCAGGCCGAAGCGGCGGCGTGGAACCTTGCGCAATTCGGCGGCGCGCTTTCGCGTGTCGCCGACGCGGATGCGCTCACCGAAGCGCTGCGTAGTTTCGGCGAAGACTATGAGCGCGCCATGGCTGACGAATATTTCCGCCGGCTCGGGCTGACGCGAACAGGCGCCGAAGACTACGCGGTGGTCACCGAATTGCTGCGCTGGATGACCGCATCGGGCGCGCCCTTCGAGCAGGTTATGTTTGACTGGTTCTGTGGCGCGGCCTCGGTGGATCGCGCCAGTAAAAGTCCGGTCGCGGAGCTTTACGAAAAGGAAGAGTTTTCGCCTGTCCGCACTGCGTTACAAGCGGTTGCGCCCTTGCGTCCTGAGCGGTTGGCGCACGCCTATTTCGATGGACGCAAACCTTGCACCATGCTGATCAACGAAGTCGAGGCGATATGGGCCACCATCGCAGAGAACGATGATTGGGTGCCATTTGAAAATAAATGCGCCAAGATTGGCGAAATGCGCACGGCCTATGGATTTGAGGCGTCGCGATATGACGTTGCCGCGGTTACTTAGCCTTCGCCGGTTTCAGCTTCTGAACGCCGCGGAGCACCAGGATGAGCGCCGAGAGCAGCAGGTTCACGGTCATGAATCCGAAGAGGACATATTCGGCCGGGCTGGTGGTAGGCGTAAACTCAAATATCGACATTCTTACTCTCCCTGAGAAACGTCGCCACTGGCGTTGACCCGAAGGATCGGTCCGGCAGATTAAAATTTCTTCAAACTTTACAAGGCCTTGGTAAAAATCGGGTAACCCTTGAAGCCCTTGTTTTGCCTGTGCCTTGCCTGTCACAGGCGCTGGTCCGCAGGTGCGCGCACCGCGCGGCCATTGTTCCCAATGGCTGATTTTATCGTTAACATCGCCTAAATCCGCGCATTGGCGCGGCGCAATCGCGTTGGGGACGGGTCTGTTTTTGCGCCCGGGCGTGAACAAGGGAAGTCGTGAGGGGTCGATGACATCCGAGGTTGTTTTGATGAACCGCCAGGCCGTGGCGATGGCTGCTGACAGCGCCGTCACGATTTCAGGCGACCGCTATCTCAAGACGTATCAATCCGTAGACAAACTGTTTCCACTGGTCGAAGGCCAGCCGGTTGCGGTAATGATTTATAATAACGCTGAAATCATGTCGACGCCGTGGGAAACGGTGATCTCCCTTTACCGCGAACATGCGCGCGGGCGTCCGATGGAAACCGTCGCTGCCTATGCGGAAGACTTCATGGAATTCCTGTCCGGCAATCCTGACCTGTTTCCGGCGGACCATCAGGACACGGAATTTTTCAAGATGGTCGCGGTGGTCTTTACCGTGATTGCCGAAGAGTTCGACTATCAGGTCGAAAAAATGAAACAGTCGAATGCCGGCCGGCCGAGCGACCATATAAGCGCGATCTTTGAATATGTTGTCGGCCAGGTTCACGCCGACTATCAGCGCTATCCGGACGATAATCCGCGCGCCAATCTGCCGTGCTTTCCAGACGGCATGGGCGAACAGGTTCGCCGGCGTTACGGCGGAGAAATTGATCAGCTGCTGGGCAGCCTGCTGGGCTCACTGCGCAACGAATATTCAAGCCTGCAAGTCAGCGAAGCAACAAAAGCGAAGCTGCGCGATATCGGTTGTTTCGCCGTTACGAAAGACGCCTTCTTCGAACATTACACGGGCGTTGTGTTTGCGGGGTTCGGCAGCCGCGAAAAATTCCCCTCCATGCGGTCCTATCTCGCATCGAGTGTTATTTTAGGCATTTTGAAACGCAAGCGCGACCGCGCGGCTGACATCAATGCGGACTCCGGTCCCGTCTTTCAGCCATTTGCACAAGACCGCATGATCCGCACGTTCCTGACCGGTATGGATCAACATTTGCGCATGTTTGTTTTTTCTGAGTCATTGAAACTGTCGATGGGGCTTGTCACTGATGTTGTCGGCCGCACGCCCAATCTCTCGGATGCTCAGCGCGACAAGATTTTTCAAGATTACAGCCAGAACAATTTGCAAATGGCGCTGCATGAGTTTTTCAAGTCGATCGATAATTACCAATATGCCGTGCATACAAGGCCGATCCTGCGCGCGGTGAATTCGTTGCCTAAAAAAGAGCTTGGCGAAACGGCGGCATCGTTGATCAAGTTGAATTCATTCCAGCAAAAAGTGATGCACTCCGTTGAAACAGTCGGCGGACCGATCGACGTTGCTGTCATCACGCGCAATGGCGGGCTTGAATGGTCGCGCGAGAAACCGGAGCTATAAAGATGGTCGAACGCTTGAAAGAAATCTGGTCCGGGTTTTCATCGCAAACCGAGCGCAAGCTTACGGGCCGGGGCGTTGAAAATATCATCGTGCCCCATCGCGCGGATTATGACGCGCTCGACCGGCAATTGCTGCCTGAGGATTACGAAAGTCCGGCGGAGCGCGCGTTCACCGCGTTGCGGGCGGATCTGAAAACCAAAGAGAAAAAATTCGGCGGCAAAAAGAAGCGCGAAAAAACCGTCTATTCTCCCGAGGCCCACGCCGATGGCATGGCGCCCGACGAGAAAGCCTGGGGCAAGGACGATTTAAATGTCGGCCTGTTGTCGACAGCAATGCGGGTTGAACGAACCGATCTCGACTATGGTCGGTTCCTCGAATCCGATGAAGGCCGCAAAACGCTAAAGCGGACCCGGAAAAAACGGTTCGGAATTTTTTAGCGGATAAGGCCGGTTTATTGCCGGTCTGGCGCTTTTGATTATTCGCCGTCGACTGCGTTTTCGACGGCCTCAACCGCACCATCAACGACATCGCCAACCTCTATGACAGCGCCTTCAGCCGCGTTTGCGACGGCTTCGGCGCCATCTTCGATCATCGTATGTTCCTCGGGCGCCGCAACGATCGCTGGCGCCGGGTAGGCAACCGGGTTGTCGGCGAGGCTGCCGAGATAGGCGAGGATATCGACGCGCTGACCGTCCCGGGGGAAACGTTGCACCATCGCTGTACCGGGAAGATATTCCTGCGAGTTTTTCAGATAAGCGTCGAGGCGCTCATAGGTCCAGACGCCGCCGGCCGATTGCAGCGCTGCTGTATAATTAAAGCCAGCCACGCCGCCGACGTCGCGCCCGACAATGCCCCACAAATGTGGGCCGGTGCTGTCTGCGCCGCCTTTTTCAAAAGTGTGGCAAGAAGCGCAGATTGCCGATCGACGTTGCCCGCCGGCCGGATTGGCTGCCGCCAGCGCCGCGCCGAGATCGAAAGCCGGCTCTTCTTCGCCGCCGCCATGGGATGCGGTTTCAAGTTCAACGCAGCAATAAGCAAGGTGGAGTTCGTCGCTCGGCCCGTGATGCCCGCCGCCCATGACCGCGCTCGCCAGTTGCGGCAGACCGAAGACGAGCAGCATTGCGGCGAGTATCGCGCCGGCAATCTTGTTAAAGAGGAGCGGATCGCCCTGTTGGTCGCCTTGATTTTGGTCAGCCATGGCCTCTAGCCTCGAATTCTATCGGTTCAGTCGCGTTAAAGAACTGGAACACACACGTTTCGCGGTATCTAGCGGGCTCGGCCAATAAGGGCAATCTGGGCGCGCCGCGGTTGAGCGCGGCTTTTTCGCGCGGCGCCGGCTTTGTTTTTGCAGGAATTGTTCTTGCCCGAATTGTTATTAACAGGCGGATTGGGCATAAGCCGCCGCTTCAGAACGGATCAGAGCGCCGCCCATGACCGATGACAACAACAGCCCCGCCGAACGGATCGCTTTTCAGGGCGAACCCGGCGCGTTTTCGGAAGTGGCCTGCCGGCAATTTGCACCGGGCTTTGAGCCGCTCGCCTGTCCGACATTCGAGGACGCGTTTGAGGCGGTGAAATCCGGCCGTGCGGCGCGGGCCATGCTGCCGATCGAAAATTCGCTGGCTGGCCGGGTCGCCGATATTCACCATCTGTTGCCCGCCGCCGATCTTCATATCGTCGCCGAACACTTCCTGCCGATTGAACACCATTTAATGGTCAGGCCGGGCGTCGCGATGGGCGACGTTAAAGTCGTGCGCAGCCATGCCATGGCGCTTGGCCAGGTGCGCGGGTTTTTGCGCCAGAACAAATTGCGGGCGGAAGTGGCTGGCGACACAGCGGGCGCGGCGCGCCGTCTTTCCGAAGTGGGCGGTACGGATGAAGGCGTCGTCGCATCGAACATCGCAGCCGATATTTACGGCCTGACAATCCTTGAACGGAATATTGAGGACGCCGGTCACAACACGACGCGGTTCCTGCAAATGGCTGATGAACCTGATGACGCCGGCCCGGAAGACGGCGCGGTCGTAACGAGTTTCGTCTTTCAGGTTCGCAACATTCCGGCCGCGCTCTATAAGGCGCTGGGCGGGTTTGCGACCAATGGCGTCAACATGACGAAGCTTGAAAGTTATCAACTCGACGGCGCGTTCACGGCGACCATGTTTTACGCTGACATCGAAGGCCACCCGAGCGAAACACCGGTGCGCCTGGCGCTTGAGGAGCTTGGGTTTTTCTCAAGCTCGCTCAATATTTTGGGCGTTTATAAAGCTGCGCCAGACCGGCGTTAGGCGTCGGCCCACCGCTCCAGCAACTGCCGGGCAATCGTGAACTTCGGCGGCATGAAGAAATCGCGTTCTTCGCCGGCCAGTAACGCCTGAATGTCTTCCTTGTCGATCCAGCGCGCCTCAACGATTTCGGTCTCATCAAGCGTCAGATCGCGGCTCTCCGTATCGGCGATAAAGCCCATCATCATCGACGAAGGGAACGGCCAGGGCTGCGAGAACTGATAGCGAATGTCGGTCAGGCGGACGCCGGCTTCCTCGAACAGTTCGCGTCTGGCCGCTTCTTCCGGCGTTTCCGCGGCTTCAATGAAGCCGGCAAGGGCGGACAAAAATCCCGGCGGAAAATGCGGGCCGCGTCCGAGCAGGCAGGCGCCCTCATGAATGGCGAGGACAATTGCAACAGGATCAGTGCGCGGAAAATGTTCGGTCTCGCAGGCAGCGCATGCGCGCTTGGCGCCGCCATTTTTCATCTCCGTTTCCGCGCCGCATTTGGCGCAGAACTGATGGGTGCGATGCCATTCAAACAGCCAGCGCCCATGGCCGATGACCGCCAGATCGTCTTTTGTGATGATAGAGGCGGCCTGTCTGATCGGCATATATTCGCCAAGGTCGGCAAGCGGCGCCGTTTCCGCGGTTTGCGCCGCGCCCGACGCGTCGATCGCAAAAACAGCCGCGTCGTTGCGCATGCCTAGCATGACAATCGGCGCGCCGGCGGGAAATTCCGACCGCGCCGCCAGCGACAGGAAGCCCGCCGCACCATTGGCAATCAGCGGATCGCCGCGCCAGAGCGGGATCATTACGCTTGTCGGGTCGTTTAGTTTGTCCGCGACAATATCATCGAGTGCGTTCTCATTATTGAGGCGCGCGATGGGTGAATGGGCAAACCAGTTCGGATTGTTTTGAGGTTCCATGGGGCGGTTTTATCGGCCCGCCCCGACGGAAGGCAACGATCACTTACCGAGAATGGCGCCTTTTCGCAGTATCATTATCAGCGCTGCGAACAGCCAGCTTGCGCAGGCTGAATAAAAGAGCGCGCCGGAATATTTGGTCGGCTCCCCGTTCGCCCATTCCACAGGCGTTTCTATGCCAAGCGGGGTGAAGAGGTGAAAAATGATCGCGCCGGACATAATGCCGAAGGCGATCAAGGCGCCCAGAAACTGCGATTTGCCGATCAAACCGTCGCCCTTCTTCATGAGCAGCAAGGCAACGGGAATGATTACCAGCAAAAACGAGGCGAGAAGCTCGCCAAGTCCGATCACCCACGGACCGGCCGGAAAGAACAGGCCGATCCCGGACCAGTCCCGCAAGGTCGTAAAGATATGTTCCGGCGTTGGGTGCCCTGCGAATTTAAACCGCAACGAGTCAACAAAAATGGCGGATATGAACAAACCGCCGGCCCAGATGATGATGCGTTTCAGGATTTCCATTGAATCTCCCCTTCGTGTTGTCGGGCGTCCATAGCGGCAAATTTATTCACGCGGTGTCACAAAAAGCCCTCTTGCAATCACGACTTCGAGCGCGGATATAAGGCGCGGAAGGCTGGCGGACGCACCTCTCGCCAACCCGGTCAGATCCGGAAGGAAGCAGCCGTAACGAGTTTCGGCGCGGGTCGTTTCAGTCTTCCACTTTTTTTATTTCAAGGTTTTTTCGACTGCGATACGACTGGCGGGACCTGTGTCGCCAATTGTCATGTACATTATTATTGACATAGTGTAAAAAATATCATACATCCAATCTGGCGTTGTTTGGAGGGTATGGCGATGACTTTGCGTGAAATTTCAACCTGGATCTTGCTGGTCTTATTCGTCTGGTTGTTTGCCGATTATGCTTGGCCGTTGGTCTCGGCGGGAAATCTGGACGCTGGCGGCAGTCGTGAGATGTTCGGCTTCGTCGCAGCCTTTATCGTGCTTTTTATTATTGCGCATATTGTTCTTGCCGTTATTGCGCCAAAGCTTGCGGATGAAAACGCCGACGAACGCGATCAGCGAAACACGCTCTTCGCAGAGCGCGCGGGTTCATACGCGCTTGGCGCCGCCGCTGTTTTCGGGCTTGTCGTCGCGCTGATTGAGGACAACAGACTTTTTGCAAACATCTTTTTCCTTGGGCTCGTTTGGTCGGAAATCGTGAAAAGCGTTTGGCTTGTCGCGCTCTATCGACGCGGGGTCTGATGGCCGCAAAGTCGATTGCCAATACGATCAGAACACTCAGGTTCAACGCCGGCGAGATGACTCAAAGTCAGCTTGCCGAGCGCATTGGCGTCACCCGGCAGACCATCATCGCCATCGAAAAGGGAAAATATTCCCCATCGCTGGAGGTCGCGTTTCGCATCGCCGCTGTCTTCGGCGCTCCGATCAGCGAGGTCTTTCAATATGATCCCGCAGGTGACGCGTCCTTTAAGAAGCGCCATCCAGCCCCCTAGGTTTTTCGTCGGCCCTTGCGGGCCCGGCTTCCGGCGCGCTAAGCGATTGGGGTTATGAGCGATCTGTTGAACGAAGCTGACACGGCGGGCTCGCCCGAGCCCTATCAGGTGCTGGCGCGGAAATACCGCCCGCAGCGCTTTGAGGACCTTGTGGGCCATGAGGCGATGGTCCGGACGCTCGAAAACGCCTTTGCCTCGGGACGCATCGCCCATGCCTATATCCTGACCGGCGTGCGCGGGGTCGGCAAAACGACGACGGCGCGCATTCTCGCCCGGGCGTTGAATTACGTCGGCCCCAATTCAGATGAAAATGGTGACGAAGATAACGGCCCGCAGATGGAGATGGCCGCGGCAGGCCGTCACTGCAAAGCCATCGCCGAAAGCCGTCATCCGGATGTGCTGGAAATGGATGCGGCCTCGCGCACCGGCGTCGGTGATATTCGCGAACTGATCGAGGGCGTGCGCTATGCGCCGATCGAGGCGCGCTACAAAGTCTACATCATCGACGAAGTGCACATGCTGTCGACGGCGGCGTTCAATGCGCTGTTAAAAACCCTCGAAGAGCCGCCGCCCCATGTGAAGTTTATTTTCGCGACGACGGAAATCCGCAAAGTGCCGGTGACCGTCCTGTCGCGCTGTCAGCGTTTTGATTTGAGACGTATCGACCCGGAGGCGCTGACAGACCACCTCAGCCATATTGCGAAACAGGAAAATGTCGCCGTCGCGCGCGACGGCTTGTTCATGATCGCGCGCGCGGCGGAAGGTTCTGTTCGTGACGCTTTGTCGATCCTCGATCAGGCCATTGTGCAGCATAAATCCGTAGACGGAGCGAGTGCGGAAGAGATCGGGCCGGACGCGGTTCGCGACATGCTTGGCCTCGCTGACCGGACGCAAGTCTGGGATCTTGTCGCGGCCTGCCTCAAGGGCGACGCCAAAGCGGCGCTGGATATCTTCGCGACCCAATATGATGCGGGCGCAGAGCCGTCCGTTATCCTGCGCGACATGCTCGACATCGTGCATTTGCTGACGCGGGTGAAGGCGGCGGGCCCGGCCGCGGCGGCCCATGGGGCTGCTGGCGAGGCTGACGCCGAGCGCGCCAAACAGCTGGCCGACGGGCTGGAACTGAATGCGCTGACCCGCGCCTGGTCTCTGTTGATGAAGGGGATCGCCGAAACCGGCGCCGCGCCAGACCCGGCCGCCGCCGGCGAAATGGCGCTGATCCGCCTTTGCTTCGCGGCTGATCTTCCGACCCCGGACGAAGCCCTGAAAGCGCTAAAAAAAAATTCTGAAAACGGGCGAGGGGCGGTAAGCGCGCCGCAACCAGCTCAATCCGAACCGGCCACGGCGCCAACCGCGACCATCATCAACATTGAACCGCCGTTGCGCGCCGCACCGGCGGCGAAGGAAACAACGCTGGCCTCATTCGAGGACGTAACGCGGCTGGCCGGACGCCTGCGCGATGCAAAACTGCGCACCGAGCTGGAGTCCTACGTTCACATCGTGCGCTTCGAAGAGGGCCATATCGAAATGCGCCTCGGGCCGGACGCGCCCGACACGCTGCCCGGCCGGCTGACCCGGCGCCTGAAAGAATGGACCGGCCGGCAATGGGTTGTCTCCGTCACCGAGCAGGCAAACGGCGCGGCGTCGGTGCGCGACAAGCGCATGGCCGAAGTGCTGGCCGACCCGCTGGTCGCAAAGGCGCTGGAGGTTTTTCCGGGCGCCAAAGTGACGAGTGTCAAGGAAGCCGAAGCGCCCCTGGACGCCGCGCCCGACGAGCTGGAAGAAGACCCGCCCATTGATCCTGATGACGAGGACACTGCGTTCGGCGAGATCGAGGAAGACGATATTGTGCTCAGCGTGCTGCGCGGGCGAACCGACAACCAAAAAGGCTAAAGCGACATGGATATTGGCAAGATCATGAAACAGGCCGGCGAAATGCAGGCCAAAATGGCGGAAATG
>JAJFFU010000048.1 GCA_021776465.1 Parvularculaceae bacterium | reverse complement strand
CCAAAAAGCAGGCCGAATGCAAACGCAACGACGACGGCTCCGGTCAAGATGATGATATTGCGCCGATCCATGCGCGTCTCCTCCCTTGCGCCCGTGCGATGATCGCCGGCGCGTACGAAATCACTTTGCGTGCAATTATGGCCGTTCGGCAGCGCTCGCGAAACAATTCTGGGGAATTTTCAGGAAATTTAGGCGGCAAAGGCGCTTTGGGTTTTTACAAACCGCGGAAATGGCTAAGCTCCGCCGATCCTGAGCCGTCCCCGTAGCTCAGCAGGATAGAGCACCAGATTCCTAATCTGGGGGCCGTGAGTTCGAATCTCGCCGGGGACGCCAATTTCCACGCGATTGATGCGCAAACATCCGTTGCGAAGCGTCGATTTTAAATTTTTACCGTCAGTCAGCAAAATCATCAGGGGGCCGCGGCAGCTCGACGTCGTGACGGTGATTCCAAATTTCGACGATTTTCCCATCTTCGTTGAACCGGAAGACATTTATGATCGCCACCCCGTCTATTGGCGTAATGCCCATCGACCGCGCCTGATCGTTCGGCTCCAGATAGATAAACCAGCGCGTCGCGACCTTGTCGCCTTCAGCTATCTGGTAATCGATCTTGCCGCTCATCTCGCCGAACCCGTGAAACAAGTCGGCAATAGCTTTTTGTTCAACAGCCGGCTCGGTAATATTCTTTCGAACACCGATATCATGGACGACATAAGAGTCGGCGACGTAGTCCGAATACCGATCCGTATTGTTGCCGAACCAAAGGTCTTCGTAAAAGCTGCGCGCAACTTCCTTGTTCCGTTCGCTCACATCGGTCGCACTTTGCTGGGCGCAAGCGGCGAGTCCGATTAAACCGGCGATTAGCGCCACGATTTTCAATTGCATAATTCTCTCCAATTTCTGGCGAATTCGGGAAACGTTACTGTCACGCAGGGTGTCGCCATCTGCCTGCGCCGTCGATCTGTCCGCGCTCCAGCGTCGCCAATTGCCCCTGGACCGGGGCATTGACGCCCTGGCTGAAGAATTTTACCTTTTTTATCAGCAAAAAGCTCTATATTGTTGGCTATATTAGGCGATTGGCGAAACAAGAGGCGATCCACTGTGGTTCAAGCGATCGACATCGCCGCGCTTAATGAGCGCTACGAGACAATGGCGACGACAGACGTTGTAGCGCAAGCATCACAAGAACTCTTCAAGGAGCGCACCGCCGTCGTTTCGTCTTTTGGCGCTGAATCGGCCGTCCTGTTACACCTCGTCGCTACCGTAGATCCGGCGATCCCGGTGATCTTCCTCGACACCCATAAATTGTTCGGTGAGACGTTACGGTATCGCACCCGTCTCCAACATCATCTGGGGCTTGAAGATGTCCGCGTCATTGGTCCCAGCAAACGCGAAATCGAAGATGACGACCCGCAAGGCACCCTTTCGATGTCTGACCCTGACGCCTGTTGCAATCTGCGCAAGACACGACCGCTTGCCCGCGCATTGCGCGGTTTCGACTGTTGGATCAACGGGCGCAAGCGTCACCAGACCGCGATGCGTGACGGGATCGATATCATCGAGCGCGACGGCGACCGATTTAAACTCAATCCCCTCGCCACTTGGACGCGCGCGCAAATTGTCGCCTATGTCTCAAAGCACCGGTTGCCCGAGCACCCATTGACCAAGGAAAACTATCTCTCGATTGGCTGTATTCCCTGTACGTCGCGGGCAACCAACCCTGACGATGCGCGATCCGGTCGTTGGGCCGGGCAAAACAAAACCGAATGCGGCATACATTTCAATAGCGCAGGCAAACCGCAACGAGGGTAGCGCTACGGGACCTTATTTCAACTATTTAGCCTGTTTGGGAAACGCGCCAGCAAGGCCTAATTGACTAGCAAGAGCGATATCCATAATAGCTGGGTGCGCCAGTAATCGTCTCATTCAGGACCGGCGACAATTGAAAATTCAAACGGAAATTCAAGCACTTTCTCCGGCGCGCGCCGGCGCAAAATCGTTCTTCCTATTCACGGTCAATAATGACAGTGGGTTTCAACGTTTCGTTGTTCCGGATCGGTTCGACACGCAAATGCACAGCGGAAACGCGAAGGGCTTGCTCCTATTTACTCATCCGGCAAGCATCGTTGCTAATGCGCTTTTTGAGGGTGCGTATGACGACGACGCTTTGCGTCAATGGATTGACGAAGCCGAACTTCACTTAGATGTCGTCCGCCGGCATCGACGCAGAATGATTGTCATTGAGAAGGACGCTACGAACGAAGCCTTCGCAATGACGGCATTCAACGGGGCCTTCCCGGGATGCCAACCGCCAGACGAATTCTCGCCGGATCCTCAACGCACGCCGGCAGTCTTTTCACTCATCGCATTGCATGCAGTGCGTCAATTTCGGCCAGCGGCGCATTTTCTTTCTGAATTAGAGGCAAGCAGTGCCGCGCCGAACGCAGATGAGCCCGATTTCGATAGGTCACTTGCACTCATTGCTAGCGAGTTACGCGGCATAAAGACTGGCGTCACATTCGATGAACTTGAAATAACCAACAAAAGGCTGGAATTATCGAACCGGGATTTGCAGCTTCGAATTGACGATCTCGAGCAACAGAACCGGTACGGCGTGACCGGAACCAAAGACATCCTCACACAACAAGTGCTGGACCTTCAATCCATGTTGCAAGAGACAGACGCAAAACGCATTAGCGATGAACGTAAATCAGAACGCATCAATGCTGCATTGACGATTGAAAATGCAGCACTCAAGAAATCTATTGACCTTATCCGTAATTCTACGTCTTGGCGCCTGACGACTCCCGTCCGCGCTATTAAAAGCGTCTTTTCGCGATAACGCTGGGCCGACGATGATATTCGATGACTTGCTTGCGAGACTTGGAACGCAAGACACTGTAGCCCATATCGGGCCTAGCGTTTTGTATGAGCGGTTCAGATTTTATCGTCGCACCGCGGCGCATGTCGTAATAGCGGAACCTGATCCGTCGCGCGCGGCGATAAATAACCGCGAGGTTTCGCGGACAAACCGCGTTGATCAAATTGAAAGCGCGGTTCTGGCGGCCGGTCGGCGCGCCGAGTTGCGACGCTACAATTTCGATGCACTCAGCGCGTTGTGCGATCTAGATGCGCTGAAATCGCTGTTCCCCGGCTTGCGCGAAACGGAGCGTATCGCCGTCAACGTATTGCCGGTCGCAGAATTGATCGCGAAGTTCCCGCAAAACCACCGTGGGCTTGATCTTCTTGTTATCGATTCGCTTGGCGAAGAATTGGACATATTGAAAGAAATCAACGCCCAAGACGCCCTCGAACGATTTTCAAATATAGTCTTGCGAATTGCACGCCTGCCGGAGTCGACGGATTTTGCGCCAACGAAAAACCTTCTCGAATGGCTGGCTGCACATCACTACGACAGATCTGTCGTTCTGGACGGAACGGATCCAGATCTGCCGGTTTTGTATTTTCAACGCAATCCGTTGGGAAAAAATCTAGAGCAACAAACAAACCTGGCGGCGTCCTTTCGCGCCGAGAATGAAACACGCGGCGCCGCACTCACTGACGCCCATGCAAAAATAAAAAAGACCGACGAAGACTTACGCGTCGCCTTACGGCTCCAGTCGGCGTCCCAGGACGATCTTAAAGACTTGCAGCGCCAACACGCCGAATTGCGCGCTGACAAACAAAGTCAGGACGAACTGCTGCGTAAAGTGACGCAGAAACTCTCTTACGCGTCTGATTATCTTCGCCGACTGGCAATTGATACGCCGGAAGCCGCGGGACTTGTTGAAGATGTACAATCCAGCGCAGGCGAAAATTTCCCGAACGAGCCGAGTACAGATTTTTCAGCGCTGGACGATGAGGAAGACGAGGCCACGGATAGCGCCATTGACGATAACGAGAGCCGTTAATGTCAACTCATCACGATCTCCTCTTGTCAATCGAAGAGACACTTGCGTTACTGGAAAAAACACGGAGCGCCGAATCTCGTGGACCAGTTCCTGAAGAACCGTTGCCGAGCCTCCTAAAAGACTGCGAAGCAGCTTGCGCCGCATTAGACGCCGCCGCAGAAGAGTCTTTGCGCACCATTCATCACTTCGCCTGCACGGGCGGGACGATTTTGTCACGTTGCATCGAAGCCATGCCAAATACGGTATTGCTAAGCGAAATTGATCCGTTGAGCACCTTACCGCTAAGCACCGTCGATTTCGCGCCTTATGATCTTCTCAGGCAATCGCAAACAAGCCTGCGGCCCCTCGATGACGCAGGCGTGTCGGAAATGTTTCTTGCCGGGTTAAACGCCATGTATGAGGCGAATTTACGCGCAGGCCGCCGCCTCGTTATTCGCGACCACACCCATTCACATTACTGTACACAGATCAATCCGGACGAGAGGCCAACAATTCGCGATATTCTTCGGCGACAATTTACCTTGCGCAGCCTGGTCACGGTCCGTCATCCACTCGATTCTCTCATTTCATTACTTCGAAACGGGTGGGTGATGTTTGCGCCAAAAACGCTTGAGGAATACTGCCGTCGCTATATCCTGTTCCTGGATGCATACGCTGACGCGCCAGTGCTTCGATACGAAGATTTCACTGCTGACCCGGACCGGCGCGCGCGCCAGATGACCGAAATACTCGCATTGCCATACACAGACCATTGGCGGGATATTTTACCTGTTATTGCCGTATCAGGCGACAGTGGGCGCAAAAGCAACGAAATTGCATCGCGCCCTCGCCAAGAGGTCTCCGCCGAACTGAGGGTCGCTTGCAAAGAAAGCCGGAGCTATAAATCAGTGTGCGCACGGCTAGGATATGATCCATCCGCTGACGCGCCCGTCTTTGATATCGGCGAGTCCTGACTTTCTATTTTTGGCGCTTCCAAGTCAGACTTTGCGGCTTCTATTATACTTTGATATAACTCAGTAAGTTTGCGCGCGGCGTCATCGGGATCGTTATGCGCTTTTGCCGTAAGATGGCAATTGATTGACCGCGCCAACGCTACTTCGCTGCGCGGCGCTTCCAACGCCCAAGCCAAGCCTTCCGCAAAATCAGTAGTGTCCTGATATCTAGCGATGTAACCGGTTTCACGATGCGTTATCAGATCTTCCGCGTTCCCGACCGGAAATGAGACGGCCGGCGTGCCACAAAGCATTGCTTCAGCCAACGTCATTGGCGCGTTGTCCTCGCGCGACGGGAAAGCGAAGGCATCCGCCGCGGCATAAACAAGCGCAAGCTTTGACGCGTCCGAAACTTCGCCCAAACTATGCGTCTTGACGCCAATCTGAAGACTACTTGCTCCGAAAACAACTCCCTCAACGCCATCAGCCAAACCGCGCGCCGACAATTTCTCGATACTCTCAACTAATAAATCTCCACCCTTTCGCTTATTCGCGAGGCTGTCGGCGCCAAACAAGACAAGTTTTTTATCTAACGGAAAACCCAGCCGCCGCCGCGCCGTTAATTTGTTTACAGGACGAAAAACATCGACTGGCAACGGGTTGGGAATGACGTGAATCGGGAACCCACGGAAGAGCGAACTCTCAGCGGCGAGGTCCGCAAGCCACTGTGACGGGCACACAATGTGCAGATTCCGCAATCCGCCGTAAGCGAGTTTTTTCTGATTCCAAAAGCCGTGCGCAATGTCAGAACCATTTAATAGCGGACACGCTTCACATGCACGTTTGAAACCATCGCAGCCCTCCGAATAATGACAGCCGCCTGTAAACGGGTTCATGTCATGCAACGTCCACACCGCCGGTTTGTTTCCAATTACATTCGCGGCGTTCCGGAAATCGAACATCCCGACCGCCCAATGGAAGTGAACGACGTCAGCGCCGTCAAAAATTGGTTTCAGATCATTGAAGTCGACGACAGCGCCAGTCTTAGAAAATAATTCACGGGCTTTTAGTTGCGGATAATTTGTATGAGTAAGGACGGCGCGATCACGCCAGGCATCACCCAATGCTGCGTCATCTCCGGGATTTATATTTAACTTCGCATCAGGCGGCGTGCGCTTGATATAAGGTGCAGCGCCTTTCGTAATATAACAGTACAATTCCGCACGCTGGCCAATATCGCGAAGCGCATCGACGCATCGCTTGCTCGCCAGGCCGGCGCCGCCGTGATCACGCGTGGAAAACGCCGCAATGCGCAGCGCATTTTTATCAAAAGTACCGGACCAACCGGCGTTATTTTCCGCCAACCCAACGCGGCGCGGCGATCCACTCATCAAATTTTCTCTAAACACATTCGATATCTTGGGATTCTTTATTGCCGAAAAACCGCGATATTCAGTATTTTCAAAAATCCCGCCGAGCACTTGAAAGAATTCGCGCCGCTGCGCCGCAGACAGAATACTGGACAGCGCATCAAAAAATGCGGGATCCCAATAACTGTACAGGATATGGTCAGCCATATCAGACTGAGCGGCCTCCTCCAGCACAAACCAAGCGCGCCGTCGCCACTCGATTTCGTCGAAACATTTTTGAGCCGAAAAATTATTCATCGCGCTCACTGGATTGACTTGGTAATTGTAAACAATTTCCGGCGTCAGACTTATTGAAGGCGCCCGCGCTAGAGCATTAACGAGAAATATGCTGTCCTGACCCATTTTTAAATCAGTTGGATACGGAACAGTTTGCGCGAAATCAGCAGCATAAAGAATTGACCAGTGACCCTCCGTTGATTGCAAAAGCATCGAACGTTCGGTTGGGCTTACTTCGAACGTCTCACGACCCTCGATACCGCAAGGATATTTTATTGTACCCGCACCAATCGGTCGGCCGTGAATCAGTTGCTCTGCTCGAAATGCGCCTTTAACCATCGCGCTCCCGTGTGCGCCGGCAATGTCGTACAAAAGTTTTAGGGCATTGGACGGAATTGTATCGTCTGGATCGATGTGGAATATGTAGCGCCCACGGGCAGCACGGACGCCAGCATTGCGAGAAGCGCCCAGTCCCATATTACGAAAGTTTTTAACAGACCGAATACGTGGATCACGGCGCACATATTCATCAATAATTGTTTGGCTTTCGTCGACGGCGCAATCATTGACGCAGATGACTTCTATATCTTTTAAAGTTTGACCCAATACCGAGTCCAGGCTCGCGCCGATCGTTTTTTCAGCAGAGTAGAACGGGAGAATGACACTAACGGCCGGGTATTCGCCAGGCACAGTCGCCCCGATTGTCCGGACATCACCTGATTGCCATTTCGCGCCGTGACTGGCTTTGTGATCAACAAGAAACGCGCGGCAGGCAAAGGCAAATTTGGGCTGATCGAGATTGGCGTTTGCCATATCGATAAAGGTTTCGGGCGTCGCGCTGGCGTGATCATTTAGTTTTTTGCGATCATCTCCAGTGAGAAACGGAAAATCGCTGGCCAGAATAAGGTCCTGTTCTTCGCGAAGAAGTTTAATATTCGTGTTGGAGACACCGCTCGTCCGGAAATTGAGCAGTGATCGGCGGATTTCATAATGCGTACACGCGTTTTCAAACAATCTCGTTGCGTACTCACGATCTGATAGAATCCGATATTTCGTATCGTATCCGCCGAGCTGGTCATAAATCGTCGCCGGGACCAGCATCGTTTCATGTCGGATCGACATGCGCAGATATTGCGAATGATCGAATGGCATAGACCGAAGTGTTTTTTGTTCGCCTGTTTCTTCGTCAACGTAATTGGCAAGCGCCGAAACAAAATCACACCCGCTATAATCTTTCGCGTTGACCAGCGCTTCTACGGCGTCCGGCGTGTACCAATCATCGGAATTAAGAAATAGAATGTACTCGCCCTGCGCCAATTCAAGGCCTTTGTTCATGGCGAAATACAAACCCTGATCGGGCTCAGAAACATAGTATTCGATGTTGGCTGCATATTTTTGGATAATGTCGAGCGTCGTATCGCTGGAAGCGCCGTCAACAATTACGTATTCTATGTTATCGTAGGTTTGTCCGAGCACAGATTGAATCGCCTGTTCGATCGTTTTCTCGGAATTCCAGCAGACCGTGATAATTGTCACGAGCGGACGGCTTGATCTATTGCGCTGCGGACCACCGGAAAGCCTGCGCCCGCCCTCAGCCAGACGCCGCCCTTCGGTGTCGGGGTACGTTAAAAAGCGCCCCGTGATTCTATTCGGTTCCGACACGAATATTCCCTCATTATCCCTGCGCCGTCGTATTCTCCAAAACCGTCCTCGTCTACTGCGATTTGAAGTGCTGGAGCCCGGAACCTATCCGTGAATTATATCAAAAATGCTATTTCACCTGAAATCGTCCTTTTAGCGCAATCAAGCCAGCTTTTTTGCCCCGCACGGGTCATAACGCCTTTCGGCCGCAGATACGTTCCGATTATTTCGGATATTGCTTGTGGCGATATTGCAACGCCATTGAATTTGGCGGGCTAAGTTCGGCGCCATTCAGCGCTGCTGCGCCTCAAATAACGTACAGCCAATACGATTAGAATTCGCTACTTGCACGACAGCGTTGCGGCGACCAATGGGAGGTCGTTAATCGGTGGAAACCGAGTGCGCCGATACCAATCTAATCAGGACGCATTGTGATCTTCGTCACGCACGAAGTTGATCGCCGATTGGTAAGTTACGGATGCGCTTGCCCGTCGCTTGAAAAATCGCATTGGCAAGCGCCGGCGCCAATGGCGGCAAACCCATTTCGCCCATGCCCGCGGGCTCGTCACCATTATCTATAATGTGCGTTTCGATCTCGCGAGGAGCATCGGCAATACGCATCAGTTGGTAAGTGTCAAAGTTGCCGTCAACTACGCGCCCGCCCTCTATATTGATGGCCAGGCGTAAGGCGGTCGAAAGTCCATCATTAACGCCAGACTCAAGTTGCGCGGCGATACCGTTCGGATTAACGACAGTTCCGACATCAACTGCGGCAACAACCCGAGACACATTTAACTGACCATCCGCGTCCACCTCGACATCAACAACCTGCGCGACATAACCACCGAACGTAAAATGCGCAGCGATCCCGCGCCCACGGCCAGCCGGCATCACCGCACCATAATCACCTTTTTCCGCGGCAAGACGCAAAACGCCCGCCAGCCGTCCCGGGTTAAAGACCGGCCCGCCATGTTGTTCATATGCCAACTCCTGTGGCTCGCCGAGAAGTCGCAAACGCAATGCGAGAGGATCTTCCCCGCGTGCGACAGCGATTTCGTCGAGAAAACTCTGCACGACAAAAGCATTCGCCGTATGCGCCGGCGCCCGCCAAGATCCACGCGGCGCGCCGGAGCGCGCGGAAAAATACTCAACGCGCAAATTATCGACCAGATGGGCCGGAAAATCATCCGTATAAAGCTCCGCCTGCCAGTAATCTGTTTCCGGTAAGTTTGGCCGACGATAATATTTCGAGGCGCTGGCGAGACGATGCGTCCATGCAGTGAGAACACCGTCAGCATCAAACGCAGCGCGCAAATGATGCATGCCAGCGGGACGATAAAAATCGTGGCGCATATCGTCTTCGCGGGTCCACAATAGTTTTACAGGCTTGCGCACTGCCGCACTCGTCAATGCAGCTTCGAGCACATAGTCGCTGGATAGCCGGCGCCCGAAGCCACCGCCGAGCCGGGTCACCTGGACCTTGATGGACAACCGGTCGCGGTTCAGGGTTTCGGCTACCAGCCTGTTTGCACTACTCGGGAACTGCATCGGGCCGATAATGTCGATCCCGTCATCGCGCACATCGGCAATGCAATTTTGCGGTTCCAGTGGTGCGTGCGAAACATAAGGCTGCCAATAATACCCCTGATGCGTTGATGCGGCGGCGGCGAATGCGGCGTCGATATCACCATCGTCCCGAACGACTTGTCCCTGCCCCGAAAGCAACTCCTCGCAATGCGCCTGAAAACCAGCGCTTGTCTCATCCGCATAAGGACCATGATTCCAGTCTATGTTTAGCGCCTCGCGCCCTTTCATTGCCGCCCAGATTGATCCCGCAACTACTGCGTATCCTTCCGCCTGAACACCGTAAGGGCCGTCCAGCGGCGGTCGTTCGATCTTGACGATATCGTAAACACCCGGAACCTGGCGGGCCGCACTGTCGTTGACGCTGTCGGCGACGCCGTCAAAATAGGGGCAGCGGGCGATGACAGCATGCAACATGCCGGGCAATTCCGCATCGATTCCATAAATCGCTTTGCCGGTGACAATAGCGCGCGCATTTTTCATTTTTTGCGGCGTACCGATGAGTGAGAAATCGTCCCGCGACTTCAATTGAGGCGCTTCCTCTGGCGGTTCGAGCGCTGCGGCGGCGCCAGCGACGGCGCCGAAAGTCCGCTCACGGCCCGAAGCTTCATGGCGTATGACGCCTTGTGAGACTGTAAGTTCGGCCGCGTCGACTGCAAGTTCTTCTGCAGCCGCAGCAACGAGAAGCTGGCGCGCCGTTGCGCCGGCTATGCGCAGTCCTTCCCACTGGCCGACAATCGAATAGCTTCCGCCAGACCCTTGCGACGCGTATTTCCATGTGATCGCACCATCATCGCCAAACTTCAGCTCAAGCGGCATTTGCGTTGTTTCGACTTTATCGAAATCGGCGCCCAGTTCTTCGGCGACCAGCATGGGCAATGACGTATCGACGCCCTGGCCCATTTCCGGATTGGGAAAGGCAATGAGCACTGTTTCATCGGGGCGAATGATGACAAATGCGCCCACTGATGCTTGCGGACCATGGTCAAGTGACTCAGCGTCACTTGCCCGGCGCGAACAGGCGGAAAGCGGCGCCGCGACAATCAGCGCGCCGGCAGATGTTGCATAACGAAGGACGTCGCGCCGCGTTGCGGCAAAGGAAGATCCATTCATCACCGATCTTCCTTTCTAAGCGCTGCGGCATGATGCACGGCCTTGCGTAAACGATAATAAGTTCCGCAGCGGCAGATATTTGTCAGCTGCTGGTCGATGTCCTCGTCCGAAGGGTTGGGTGTCTCCTCCAACATTGCCGCGACAGCCATGATCTGGCCTGCCTGGCAATAACCGCATTGCGCAACATCTTCATCGACCCATGCCTGTTGAACGGGATGGAGTGTTTCCCCGTCGCTCAACCCTTCTATGGTCGTAATCGATGCGCCATCAACCGCGCTCACCGGCAAGACGCATGAACGCGTGGCCTGGCCGTCAACATGAACGGTACAGGCGCCGCACTGCGCGATCCCGCACCCAAATTTAGCGCCCTTCAGGCCCGCGTCCTCGCGCAAATACCAGAGCAACGGCATGTCTTCGTCACCGCTGAAGTCCCGCCACTCGCCGTTGATCTTCATCCGAACCATCGCCGCCGCCTCCAAGCTAAAAAAGCCATGATAGCGGCGTTTTCCGAAAACCGATGAACCGTCTGTCACCCAATTGGTTCGGTTTATCGCACAAATTGAATAGCCCCGCGTTTTCTAGGCACCCTGCGGGTTCAGTTTTTGCTGCCGTTCGAAGTTGAACTGCGAGCCTTGATCTGAGTGGATAAGGACTTTTGTCGTTGGCTTTCTCCGCCAGACGGCCATCAGCAACGCCTGCAAGACCAGATCGGTCGTTTGGCGGCTCTCCATGGCCCAGCCGACAACTTTGCGCGAATACAGATCAATGACGACCGCCAAATACGCGAAGCCCTCATAAGTCTTGATGTAAGTGATGTCGGTTACCCATACCTTGTCAGGCGCTGCAACATCAAATTGGCGCGCCAAGGTATTATCGACAGCGAGTGATGGTCGTCCGCCATACTTACCTATTCGGTGTTTGTAGCCAATCTGAGCCCTGATCGCGCAGATCATCATGCAGCTTGCGATAGCCGTAGACCTTGCCACTGTCCTGCCACGCTTCCTGCAGCATCTCAGTTTGCCGTTGATCTTCGCTCGCACGTTTGCTGAACGGCTTTTTGAGCCAGGCATAGAAACCGCTTGGATGAACGGGGAGCATCCGGCACATGGTGCGAATGCTGAATCGCGGGCGATGCGCCTTTATAAAGGCGTACCTCACTTTGCATCCTTGGCGAAATACGCGGTTGCTTTTTTTAAGATGTCACGCTCCTCAGTGACACGCGCCAGTTCCTGCTTCAGGCGCCGGATCTCCGACGACTGGTCATCTTTTTGCTGCGCTGTCGAGCGGTGTTGAATGCCGCTTTACCCAAGCATAAAGCGAATGCGTGCTGACGCCCAGTCGCTGTGAAACATCACCAACGGAATATCCACGCTCCGTGATCTGCTTGACCGCATCAATCTTGAAATCTTCTGTATATCGGGGATGGCCCATGTTGATCTCCTTGTCCTCTTTTTTTAGGGAACAAGGCGTCTACAAATCTAGGGGCTATTCAGACACTTACGAATCCCTAGCTCTTCGTTGATATTTGAATGACAGTAAAGGGAGTTTTGGCTCTCTTTTATTCTAGCTTTAGTTGTAGCAAAGACTGTTGGTTCATCCATTCAACGCCTTCCGCATGGTGACAGGACACACATGCGCTTCGAGCGAGGTCAAACGCCTCTTTCGCCGTCTCGGAAGTTTCGACCTCCAAGAGATCTGCAACCTCACCATGAAGCGAATCCAGAAAGAACAAGTTCGCGTTGTTAACACGAGGCGGCCGTTTAGCTACGCCATTACGAATCGTTGTTCCAATTTTTGACCAATGGTACTTCGCAAGCGGATAGTTTTCATTTTGTAACGCTTCATGAAACATCCGATAGCGCTCGCCGACCTCCCACATGGGCTGATCAAAGCCGCGAAGTTGTGTCTGTATCAAACGATACCGTTCTGCATCCGATTCAGCGAACAACAACCAGTCTTTGTTCGGATTAAGGTCTTTCGACTCAATCGGCGATTGCGAAGGCCCATTGGAGCACGCTGCAACCGTTATCGCGCCGATCAAGGCAAAGAGCGCAACCACTATTCGAAACGCAAATGTCCGATTCATGTTCCTTATCCCCATTTCCAGTTAATCATGTCCCTTATAAACCCTGAAGCGCTAGCGCGTAGATGCACTAGCGCTTCAAGCGCCGGGAGGATGTCTTTTTTGATCGGCATCGACGACGCCGTCTATCTCCGGAACGGACTGGCCAAAGAACCGCTTAACGTGACGCCAAATGTTCTTCCCGTAGGATCGGCGAAACGGAGGTCGCAGGTGGCGCAAAAGAAGCCGCCGTTACTGAACGATGGATCCGTATCGAGTAGATTATTGATATGCGCCGTCACCACCAATTGCTCGCTGAATGAATAGGTGGCGGCCAGGTTGAACAGTGAATACGCTTCAACGCGGTTGAAGAATTCTTCATCAATACCACATTGTGCGTTGCAGTCTTCGTAGCCGGAAAGATAACGGTTTTGAAGTTGCACCGAGATCGGGCCATTAGATACCGTGAGCGCTGCAAAATGGCTGTATGGCACGACTGGACGCCCACTAATAAATGCGCCCGCGCGATCCTGAAATTCGCCGCCCGGTAGTTGTTGAAAGTCGAAATTGTGCACCCAGGTGCTACGATAAGTGAGAGAGGCGATACCGATAGGTGTTTCGCCACCCCAATCAAAGGTGAAATCGAGCCCCGTTGTGCGCGACTCGCCGACATTTGCGTTCGCTGCCAGAACATAGGCCAACGCGTCGCCGCCGCCCGGAATAGGACAGGTCTGTGTTTGCGGTAGGAATTCCGAAACCGCTTCGCTGCAACGAACAAAGAATTCAGAAAATGTTGTCGGATCCGCGAATGCATCGTTCGCATTGATTGTGCCAATAGTGTTGGTCAATTTATAGTTCCAGTAGTCGATACTGAAGCTTGCTTTGCCGAACGGTATTTCTCCGTTATTGAATCTGAATGTTACGCCAGCGTTGAAGGCTGTTGACTCTTCCGGCTCCACATCAGGATTGCCGCCGAACAACACGTTGAAACGGCGATCGCAGTCACGAAGCTCCACGCCGCCTGCCCCGGTGTTTACGACACCATCGGGACAAAGGAGAGGATCATCATTAGTCGCGCCAAGTATGGTGCCCAGGCTGGCCGGCGAGAACAGGTCATAAAGTGTCGGTGCGCGAAAGCCGGTATTGTACGCACCATGAATATTGACGTTGTCAGTGAGGTCATAGCTTACCAACACTTTCGGATTCACGGTTGAACCGAAATCACTGTACCGGTCCCAACGCACCGAAGCATTTACATCAAGCCCTTCGACGACTGGGATTAACACTTCACCTGACAACGAATAACGATTTCGCGAACCGGTGCGATTTTCGCCCTCGCGCAAACCAACAGCACCGTCGAGCTCCGAAATAATCGGATTGACGAAAAATGACGACGATTCTCGCCCGTACTCGAAGGCGGCCGCAGCAGCGACGTCGCCGGCCGGAAGCGAAAACAGATCCCGTCCAATTGTCAGCCCGCTGGATGTTAGCCCACTCCGGGCGGTCTGAAATGCATCACGAAACTGTATACTTTCGAGATACGCCGCACCTTCTGCGGTCTGCTCTCCAAAAGGATTGAGAAACGGCGCGCCATTTGCGCCAGCAAAACCGTCAGCAAAGGCGTCAAAAAACACAGCGCCCTGAACCGCTGAAAGTGATGCGTCTGATGTAGAGTGAAGAGCCCATAATTCGTAGTCAAATCCCCACGCCACGCCATCTAGCTGACCAAGGAGCCGGTCAGTTTCGGTATTGTTGCGCGTTGAACGGCGACCAGCTGGCTCGAACCGGCTTTCAATTGTAATTGGAAGACTCGTGTCGAGACCGGCCACCGCCGGAACATTGCCGTTGCCCGGATAAAACGGGCTCGTTGGCGGAACGTCGAAATCGCCAAAAACGAAGGTCGTGCCTGCAAGCCCAACTGTGATTTCAGAGCGCGCATAGAAATATTCGAGCGATAATTGATGATCGCCAATTTGCCCGGTGAATTTACTGACTACAGATTGTTGAGACTCCTTATTCTGAAGCTCGATCACGCCTGCAGCGTCAGCATCATACGCGCATCCCCGCCCTGGGTTTGGAATGGAAACAGGCGGAAGACAGTCCGGCGCAAACGGATTGCTGGCGTCAAGAATCAAATTTCCGCCGGCGTCAAACTGTGCAAGGTTCGCTGGAAATGATTGACGAAGCGAAAAATTCTGACCGCGCTCCGGAATGACGGAAGTATTCGCATAATCAGTTTCAACGGACGCTAGCGGACTGCGTTCACGCCAGGTTCCACCAGCATAAAAGTTCCAGCCGTCGCGGTCCAGCGAGCCGATTCCCAAAGATACCGTACCGGCGACGAGGTCGCCGGCGCCGATTTCCGACTGAAGCGTGTTTGCATTGTACTCAATTCCCTCAAACTCTTCTTTTGTACGGAAATTGATTACACCAGCGACGGCGTCGGTGCCGTAGATGGATGACGCGCCGTCGGAAAGAACGTCCACGCTGGAGATTGCGGCGATGGGCACAGTGTTTAAATCGACGCCGTCATCGGTAAGGGGGTTGCGGACGATGCGCTTGCCATTCAACAAAACAAGCGTGTTGTTAGGCCCAAGTGAGCGCAATTCCGCAACATTAGTGAGACCACTCTGGCCGGCGGTGATATTGGAAAAAGTTGACGATTGATTTGCGGTGACGGCGTCCAAGATTGCAACTGCGTTTGTAGCCACCCGTAGTCGTATCTCGTCTTCGCCTATATTCGTCACGAGTTGAGAGCTGTCCTCAGATCGCTTGATCAACGATCCTGTAACGACGATATAGTCATCATTATCTTCATCTTGTGCAGTCGCCGCTGACGGCAACCCAACCATGGCCATCGCAGCTGAGCCTAGCAGCGCATCTCTTATAGAATTGTTCATCGGACCTTCTCCCGTAACATTGTTCGAACCGGAACCGACGAAAACAACAACAACACCAGGCTCTAATAGACTGGACTTTAACTCTGTTCCTTGCAGGACACGCCTAATTGCGTCCTGAATAGAGTATTCGCCCTTGAGTTCTCTCGATTCAATTTCACTCACTTCGTCATAAGGAAAAAGTATTCGAAACCCGGACTGCTGAGCGATCTCAACTAAAGATCGATCCGCAGTACCTCTTGGTACGGAGAAGTTATAGACTTTGGCTTCAGCGTGCGCGTGCTGGAGCCCCCCTTCCGCAAAACCAACACCAGCCAACACCGCAAACGCGAGTAGAAACCGAATTTGGCACCTTTTCCTAAGGAAACAGCTCTGACGCACCCATACGGTCAACATCCAGATCCGGTTCCTATAGAAAGGACCAATTCGACGCACAAAACCCCCCACTTGTTTTTCGTAATTTCGCCAAAATAAGTTCACGTGAAATCCGCTGCAGATTTCTCGTTTCGCTTCACGTTACACGACAGGCTAATTTGTTCGACTGCGGGAGAGAAGAATCTTTCCGTCCGGATTACGGCTTGCGTACACCCCGAACCCCTCCTCAAGGGCAATCAACAAATTGTCTGTCTCGCCAATGCCGAAATACCCACCGACCCTTAAATCCCGTAGTGAATCGTCTTCGAAAACGAATTCAATCTCGGAATATCTACCAACCTCGGCCACGACATAATCAAGTGGCTCACCGCGGAAAGCGAGTGCACCGTCACGCCAGGCAAGCGCGCGCGCCATCTCTTCCTGTTCCAACTTCGTCACAACGGCATTCCCCTGATTGTATTCGATGCTTTCAAGCGCGACGAGTTTTTCCGACTTAACTCTCGTTCCGCTTTCTTGTGTTGTATTTGCCAACAACGTCGGGGCCTGGAAATCGACAACACCCTCAGAAACGGTCACTTCAACTGTGTCATATTCAAAACGAACGGAGAATGCGGTGCCGATCGCGACAATTTCGCTTGTTCCGGCAGCGACGACAAATGGACGAGACGCATCTTTCGCAACTTCAAAGAGCGCCTCGCCGGATTCAAGAACGACACGCCGCTCATCGTCGGCAAATTTAACCTGCAGAACCGTGTTCGTATTGATCCGAACAATTGAGCCATCGCTCAGCAACACCCTCTTTTGCTCACCGATCGCTGTCTTGTAGACTGAAGGCCCTCGCTCAAAAAACGACGTCCCAACAAAAACCACCGCAGAGACCGCGAGCAATATTGTCGCTGCAAATGCCAGCCCGCGCGCAGCTATTCCCGTACGGAAAATTCGTCTGCGCGGACGCCGCGCCAATCTTGACTGTGGTTCCGCGACTGCAAGCAAATCGGTAAGTTGGTCAAGCTCACCCCACTGTTCGGACATCTCCACGATCAATGTGCGGTGACGAGAGCTTTGCGCTATCCACGCCGCCAATTCGCCGAGTTCCTCGTCGGTTGGCTTATTCCTGTCCAGGCGAACGATCCAGTTGACAGCTTCCGCCTCGATACCGCTTAGATTGTCAAAGTCAATTACGTTACCCATAATCAAATTCTCTTAGAGTTTCCTTTTCGCATCTTCGCTAAGAGCGCTCGGCAGTTCGAATTCTGCGCGCTCTTTGATATAACCCCTGCACCGCGTAAAGCCCTTAATCAGATGTTTTTCGACAGTGCTTTCGGATATACCCATTTCGTTTGCAATTTCTTTTTGGGTGTATCCAAAAACTTTCCTTAATATAAAAACGCGCCGGCATTTTGGCGGTAAGCTTGCCACCGCATCGCAAAATTTCTCAAACCGCTGACGAGATGAAACCTGTTCATCAACTGGCGGCTCATTAGATTCGACCTCCAGAACGGACGCTTCCTCTATATACTCGATGATACTTCTGGATTTATGCGCAAGATCATTAAGGGCGACGCTACGCGCAACTGAGTATAGATACCCGCGCGGGTTCTTTACGACAGTCGTTTTCGAGCATTGGCTAGCCTTTAAGTACGTCTCCTGAAGGATATCGTCGATATCGACGGAACTTGTCACCATGCGCGCGACGTATCGGGCAAGTTGTGATCGAATCGCAAGAAACGCCGATTCTATCGGGGATTCTTGCGAGGCGCCCGATTTATTGTCTCTTTGTACCGTCAACGTAATTTCTTTCCGCATTCTTAGCCGCCGCTGGTCGGGTCGAGCCATTAATTGCCGGCACTTAGAGTGATCGTGCGAAACACGACTAAATTCATGCAGTTTTAAAATAAGTCCTGAATTTCGCGATTGGCAATAGAGGATTCTCTTCCCGGGCATTGTCAATGTTATGTGTGATCTTGCAGCAACTATGCTGTCGGATGCAATTTTGCATGCCCTGTTATTGGGCGTGTAACAGCGCTCTGATGTCTTAAATAAGGTCGATAGTTCGTATGCGACTCAACGGTTCTGTAATGATGCTACACCGTAAATTCTTTGCGAACGCCGGTCGAAATAGGTTTGGATGGTTCTTGTCTCATGAATAAGCCAGACGTGATTCGCGCCAGAACCTCAGTATCCGATAACCCTAAAACGCTGACGCGGCGAAGTGCCATTATCGGGGGTATCGGCCTAACGACACCAGTTTTGCTTCAAAGTTGTGGCAATACCGATGGCCAAACGGCGGCATCAGAAGGTGCCCCCATCGCAACGTCTGAGGCCCGCAAGGGCACTGCCGTTGCGACAAGCCCGATGAAAGAAAAGCCGCTTGCGACCCATATCGCGGATTATATATTTGACGCCAAACTCGACGATTTCAGTATTGCGGTCGTCGAGAAAGCGAAAGAGCAACTCATATATCATGCCGGCCTTGCGCTTAGTGGTGCGCTAACCAAAAACGGCCGACAAGCCGTTGCGATCGCTGGCAGCCTGACCCGTGCTCCGGGGCCGTCAACGGTAATCGGACATTCTTTAAAAACCGGCAGTCTGGAAGCGGCATTCGCCAACAGCATGTTTATACGCGCATTGGGGCGAGACGACGTATTATTTCCGTCTGCAACTCATGCGGGGCTACTGACCTATCCCGTTGCCCTTGCCGTTGGCGAACAATTCAACGCCGCAGGAGATGATATTCTGACGGCGGTTATCGTCGGGTATGAAGTCCTGGGCAAGATGACAGTCAACGTTGCGTTGGACCGATTACGCCGCCCATCCATGCCGTTTGGTCCATTCGCATCGACCGCAGTCGCAGCAAAACTGATGGGCCTTAGCCGCGAGCAAATCGCCAGCGCGATCGGTTACGCCGCGGATTCCGCGATGGGCTTGAAAGCGGGGCACGAACAACAACCAACCCATATATATGGTTTGATTGCGCGTAACTCAATTATGTCGGCGATAATTGCAAAAGCAGGCGGTGAAACGTCGCCGACAATTCTTGAAGAACAATACGGATACTATCCTACCGTTGTCGGCATGCCCCCACCGCTTAAGGCCATAGAAAATCTCGGAATAGAACCGGAAATTTTGCGGGCAACACAAAAACGCTACCCCGGCACGGCGATGAACATCGTGCCAATTGAATTGCTGCGGTCGATTCTGATGGAGAACAAACTGGGGTCAAGCGCCGTTGATCGTGTGGAGATAGAGCTTCCTGAAGATCGCAGCACGTTCAACACGTCCATATCGCCCGGGCCATATCCGACAAGAACGCAGGCCGAATCATCAGTCGTCTTTCAGGCCGCGATCATGCTTCGAGACGGAGACAACCAAAATTCTGTTCGTTTTGACCATCCGAACGTTCCGGAAATCCGCGCCGAAATTGAAAAAATTTCCGTTCGCCTCATTCGACATTCAAACGACAGATATGCACGCCTGACCGTCCACAAGAAAGACGGAACAATATTCACCAAAGATGGAGCCCACCATGATTTTCCGCCTCTCGACGGCAAAGCATGGCTTCGCAAGGACGGCGAGACGCTTCTTCCAGGTGAGAGGCTAGACCAGTTTGCCGCTTCCGTCCGCCGGATGGAAAACGTTCGAAATGTAACCAGCTTGATGTCGTTGTTGGCCGCCAACGCATAATCATGCTGCAGCCGCTTGCCGCCAACGCTCATTGACGAATTATTGGAGTTTGAATGACGTCTTTATCTCGACGAACGATGGTTCAACTCATGGCGGCCGGGATGGCTACGCCAATTGACGTGCTTTATGCGGCGCCGGCTGGCTCCAAAAATGATGTACCGCCAAATAAAAGCGGCGCGCCGTTCTTGTCGGACAGAATTGCGCGCTTTATCGCTGAAACTACTTTTGACGACCTTCCTCCGGAAGTCGTGCGTAAAACCAAGGAGCAAGTTGTTTTTCTAATTGGGCGCGCGTTTGAGGGGCACACCGACGCGCGTGCGAAACACATCAATCACGTTGCGCGATCACTCGCCAAACCTCAGGACGGCGCTACTGTAATCGGCAAAAATTTTAAGTTATTCCCGTCAGACGCTGCTTTTGCAAACTGCAGCTTGATGCGCGGCTCCACACGCGACGACGTTATTTGGTCTGCGGGAATCCATGCCGGGGTTATTACTATCCCGTCAGCACTTGCCATCGCGGAATCGGTCAACGCTTCAGGCAAAGACCTCATTTTGGCGGTGGCGCTGGGGTATGAGGTCCTCGGCAAGTTGGGCGGCGCCAGAGACGGCTGGAGCGCGCCATTGCCGCGGCGTCCGACGATTATTTTCGGCGGGTTCGGACCAACCACCGTCGCAGCGAAATTACGAAAACTTGATCCATCGCAAATTGCATCCGCGATGGGTTACGCCGCCAATATCGGGATTGGCGTACCCGAAAAAGGCATGATGCAACACTACTACAGTTTTATTAATCGAAACGGTCTGTTCGCTATAGATCTTGTTGAAGCAGGCGGCGTTCCCTACTCGCCGAATGTTATTGAAGGCGAATTCGGCCTTTACCGATCGTTTTATGGCGAAATGCCGCCGACGGTTTACAGCAGAATTGATAATCTGGGAGTGGTCTGGGACATATTGACGACGGAAAGAAAAATCTTTCCCGGCACCGGCCAACATGCCATCGCCTTCCAACTGTTACTGGAATTGCTCGAACAGTACGACTTAGTTGCAGATGACGTGAAATCGCTTCGCGTCACTTACACCTCAGTAAGTGATGCGCCGGCTCGCAAGCAGGAAGTTTCAAACCAGGGGCCGTTCGAGAAAGCTGTCGAAGCGTATTCCTCCTTCCCTTACGGCGCAGCCCTCGCTCTTCTTGAACGGGACATACCCTATCAGCGATACAAAGATGATCTAAGCATGCGGGTATACAACGACCCTGAGGTCGCCGCGCAGATGAAAAAAATAGACGTCATTTTCGCGGCCATGCCTGATAAATCAGATCGCTTTTCGATACTTGAACTTGAAACCACCGACGGCCGCGTTTTTCGCCGGGAGTCGGAGACGCTGGGCATCGCTTTTGGCCCGCGTGAATGGCGGTCATGGATCGGGGAATATGGAAAGGGTGTCCTACCGGACTCAAAGTTAGAACGCCTCTCGGACGGATTAGTCGATCTCGAAAACGTAAAGAGCGTACGCGACTTGATGGTGTATGCGGCTTAGCTCCAACGCAAGAACGCAATGGCGAACGCCTCAACTGAACGACATCAACTCAATCTGACCAGAAACCGAAATTGCAGCCATGGACATTTTTCAAGCCGACCCGCAACACAAAATAAAACCCGGCAAAGATAAAGCCGCACAACGGGCTGAAGGCAGGCTCGCAGATTTTATCGTCAACACGTCGTTCAAGGATCTTCCCGATGCAGTTGTAGAGCGTTCAAAGGCGCAGATTGCTTACCATTTAGGCCTTGCATTCGCCGGATTTTTCAATCTTGAAGGCGAACAGATGCAACGGGCTGTCTCTTCATACGAGCATCCTTCGGGCGCCTCTGTGATTGGAGCGCCCTACCGTCTCCAGACCGCTGACGCTGTCTTCGCGAACACCACATTAATGCGTGCAATCTGGCGAGACGACGTTCTGTTTCCCGGCGGCGTCCATCCCGGAATAATGTCGATCCCTCCCGCATTGGCATTTGCAGAAATGCGCGGCGCTTCAGGAGAAGAGTTACTACTTGCTGTCGCCCTGTCATATGAGGTGCTCGGAAAGCTATCGGCGGCGCGCGGCGGATGGACTGCGCCATTCCCGCGAAGACCGACAATGATATTCGGCGGTTTCGGTTCCCTCACTGCAGCTTCATGCCTTCTGAAATTCAATAAAGAAGAAACCATGCGGGCGATGGCTTATGCAGCGAATTTTTGCGCCGGCGTCCCGGAAGGCGGCCAGGTTGATCACTTCTATAGCCTGATCAATCGAAACGGCGCGTTTGCCGCCGAAATCGTAAAGGCAGGCGGTGCGCCTTACGGAAATTCTATCATAGAAGGCGACACCGGCCTGTATCACAGCTTTTTTGGCGAAGTTCCAAAAAGTCTGCCGGACCTGATCGACAGCTTGGGACAGGATTGGGAAATTTTACGCGCTGAATACAAACGCCATCATGGCACGGGGCAAAACACAATCGCAATTGAACTGATGCGCACGTTGACCAAGACGCACGGACTTACACCTGAAAATGTCGCCGAATTTCGCGTCTACATTGACCCTGAACGCCGCCATCGTGGAGAAAACCTGTTCAAGGGACCGTTTCAGAATGAGAGCGAAGCCTATTCGTCCATGCCTTACGCGCTCGCCCTCGCGCATCTTTATGACGAAGTTTCTCCAGACAATTATACGCCGGAGACTATCAACGACGATAAAGCGAAAGCTGTCATCGATAAGATCTTTATACAGTTTGAAGACGGGCACGACGTGCAGCGGTATTGCCGTATCGAGGTCGACAGGAAGGACGGTCAATCTTTCTCAAAAGCATCTGATGGTTTCACCTTCCCGTTTCCGCCCGCAGAATGGGGCGACTGGCTCCGCAAAGACGGCAAGCGTCTTTACGACTCCGCTCAACTTTCGGAATTGGAAAACGTCGTTTTGCACTTAGAGGCGCTGGACAATGTGAAAGACCTTGCCGCGCTTCTTGGTAAATCGTGAACTTCCTGAAGCCGTTCACATCACCGTCGGTCATCATTTCTACCATCAATCAATGAGGAGTTTAAATTATGCGCGTTCGCTTGTTCTTAATATTGTTTGCGTCGTATTTCGCCGCATTGTCTGCAGCCCGCGCCGAAGAACCACCGCAGGGCGCAAACACGCCATTCACGGTTGAATATCTTTACCGCGTTAAATGGGGGCATTTCGATGAGTTCATGGCGCTTTACAAAAAAAACCATTGGCCGGTGCTTGCCGCTGAAATGGAGCGCGGTCACATGCTGGATGTTCGGATTGACCAAGCCCATGACCTCGCTCCCGAGACTCATCGTTGGGACATTCGCGTCACGATCACCTGGAAAAACGTATTGCTGGCGCATGAATTGATCGATCGGGATCGCAAGGAGATTTATGAACGACTCTATCCAAACCAGAAGCAATGGAAAAAAGAAGAACAGCGTCGTTTCCAGTTGCTAGATGGTCTTCAGACAGTTTCAACATTCCGTCTTGACACGGAGGAATGGTTGAAAAACGAGCAAAACTGAATAGTTGATCGCATTTTGCGTCGACGCCTCATTTCGCGTTCGAATCCACCGAAATTACTATATATTCAAATGGGAAACTCAAATGCCCTTTCCGCGTAACATAATATTGGCGTTGATTTTCGCTGTCGTATCCACGTCTTGTTCAGATGACCATAACGACACCGCCGACACTCCGTCGGAAGCTGCGGCGATCCCGGTTTTAGCGAAGTCAACGCCCCAAGAAGACAGATCAAACGGCACAGCACTTCCACTGGGCGCTGGTGGCGGCGACGTCTCCTTGCAAGGCGTCGTAACGGAACCAGCGCCGGACGGAACCGCGCCCCTTCTTGTGGAAACGATCGCCGAGGGGCTCGTCTATCCGTGGGGTTTTTCTTTCCTGTCCGACAGATCAATCATCGTGACGGAGAAAATCGGTCGCATCAGATTGATTGAAGACGGAGTGTTGTTGGAAGCGCCTGTCACCGGCGGCCCCGACACTTTTGTCGCCTATCACGCCGGTTATCTCGACATACTGCCACATCCCGCATTCGAACAGAATAAGCTCGTTTACCTGTCGTATGTTGCGGGCGATATAAACGCCAACACGCTTAACGTCGGCAGGGGCGTCCTCTCTAATGGTGCGCTTGAAGGCTTCGAAGTAATCTATGAAAGTACGCCGCCGCGCGCCACCGACTTGCACTTTGGCGGTAAAATGGCGTGGGGCCCTGACGGGACTTTGTATGTGACTATTGGCGAGGACTCAAAAAACCTCGCCCAGCAAGCGGACGCAAGTTACGGCGCAATTATCAGGATCAACGATGACGGTTCTATCCCGGACGACAATCCAAACTGGGGCATTGATACAGCACTGCCGGAGCTTTTCTCGAAGGGACACCGCAACCCGCATGGGCTGGCGTTCGACCAGGTGACTGACCACCTTTACGCCCACGAGCATGGCCCATTTGTCGGTGATGAACTCAATGTAATTGAACCGGGCGGGAATTACGGTTGGCCTGTTGCAACGTACGGTATTGATTACAGCGGCGACCAAATTACACCATTCACTGAAGTCGAAGGCGCCATTGATCCGCTCTTTTGGTGGTCTGTCCCCGTCGGCGTCGCAGGCATGACCGTATACAGGGGTACAGAATTTCCGCAGTGGAACGGCGATTTGTTAATCGGCGGCCTCCGGGACATGACCCTTCATCGTCTTGACATGGAAGGTGGTGAAGTCATGGGCGAGGAACGATATCTTCGCGAGCGTCAACAGAAGATTCGCGATGTCCGCGTCGCATCGGACGGGTCAATTTTCGTACTTACAACAAATGAAAATATAGATGATCCAGCTTCGAATGACGCTGCAAACGGCGAGTTGCTCCGGATCACGCGGGAGCAGTAAGGAAAATATCGCCGTCCCGCCGTTAAAAACGTTAAGGCTAGTCGACCTCCTTCGCCGCCGTGTCTTTGGAGAATCGAGGCAACGGCGATCCACCTATAAATTCAAATTAACGTCAGCAACGGGTGCCCAAAACGCGGTCGTTTGATGACGATAATCGCATGAAAGAAAGCGGTAGATGTGTCATCTGTCATAATCGTATTTATCGGCATCTTTGGGATGCTGTCGGGCTGGTTTTTGTATTCCCGATTCATAGCGAAATACATTTTCGCTCTTGACCCGACTTTCATCACACCCGCTCACGAATTCAAGGACGGGGTGGATTATCACCCGACCAATAAATACGTTCTTTGGGGCCATCACTTCACGTCTGTAGCGGGCGCCGCCCCTATTGTCGGCCCCGCCATCGCTGTCTATTGGGGATGGCTTCCGGCTGTCCTGTGGGTCACCCTGGGCACGATTTTTTTCGCCGGCATACACGATTTCGGCGCATTGTGGATTAGCGCACGACATGAAGGAAAGTCGATTGGCGCGCTGGCGAAAGACATCGTCGGAGAGCGCACCCGCGCACTCTTCATGATTATCGTTTTTCTTGTTCTCCTTATGGTCAACGCGGTTTTTGGCGTTGTTATTGCCAATGCATTTGTTGACGCGCCGGAATCAGTTCTGCCTGCGTGGTCGGCGATTGTCGTTGCACTGATTATCGGGCAACTGCTCAAGCGTAAATTTAGCCTCACAATACTGACTGTACTTGGTGTAGCAATACTATACGGCATGATATTCGTGGGCAGCAGCATGCCAATAGCCTTACCGGAGGTCCAATTTGGCGTCTCCGACAAGGCAATGTGGATTTTGATCCTGTTTGCATACGCCGCCGTGGCTTCCGTTCTTCCAGTATGGGCGCTTTTGCAACCACGCGATTTCATTAACGGCATTCAATTGTTTATCGGGCTAGGGCTGCTCTATGGCGCCACTTTGATTTCCATGCCAGACTTAGCCGCGCCAGCGATCAATCGAAGTATCGAAAGCGGCCCGTCCTTAATTCCTCTTTTATTTATAACCATCGCCTGCGGCGCGATATCCGGATTTCATGGCATTGTTTCGTCCGGCACGACGTCCAAGCAATTGGACAAGGAGCCAGACGCTCGTTTCGTCGGCTATCTCGGCGCCGTAGGCGAAGGCGCACTCGCCCTTGTAACCATTATTGTCGTCAGCAGCGTCGCGCTGGCTGAAACGCCCGCTCAATGGCATGCGATTTACGAACAATATGGAACGGCCGGTGCTGATGTATTTATAGAAGGCGGCGCCCGCCTTATTGAAAATGGATGGCGTCTTCCAACTGAAATTGGTTCGACACTGCTAGCGACAATGGTTGTGCTTTTCGCCGGCACGACAATGGACTCCGGATTGCGCCTACAGCGCTATATCATTCAAGAATGGGGGGAAATCTATCGCGTTCGCTTCCTTCAGAACGGCATTGTCGCGACCCTTGTCGCTGTCGCTGCTTGCCTCCTGCTCGCTTTTGGCGTTGGGGGAGCAGATGGATCCGGCGGCCTGATGATCTGGCCGCTCTTCGGATCAACAAATCAGATTCTCGCGGCGCTGACGCTGCTCGTGATTTCAATCTACCTCATTCGATTGGGCCGGAACGCCTATTTTACTCTTGCACCAATGGCTTTCGTTTTACTTTTCGCTGTGTGGGCGTCGATCATTAAATTCTTTGAATGGTGGCGGGAAAAAGAGTGGGTGTTGATGATTGTGGATATAATAGTCATTTGCGCAAGCATCATGGTCATCCTGGAAGCGTTGTCCGCGTTATTGAATATTCGTCGCCAGAAGCAACGGAAATGAGATCGATTACAAACCTCCGTCAATAAAAATCGGAGGCTCAAAAAACGTTATCTCGGTATAACGAACCTGAGCAGCCGACTTTTATTTGTTGCTCAAAAATTGGTGCTGTTATTTGGGCTGCACAAATCACCCCTATTTTGAGTTTCAATCCACGAATCAATGCACGCGCTTGTAAGTGCTAGTGTCGTGTCAACCAGACGCATGTCCTGTGCAATGCGACTGTGCAACGCAATCGGGATCTCTGAGCAGGCGAGCAATATGGCATCCGCTTCAATTGCGTAGAACTCATCAACTGCATGGTTCAGAGCCTTTGCACCCTCAAAAACCAACCCGGCTTTTACAAAGCGAATTCCAGGCATAATTTTGCCTCGCAAGAGCGTCTCACCTGGCAAAACCGGCGTGAAACCAGCTGCGACTATTTTGTCTTGATAAAAACCAGATGCGATTGTTATTGGCGTTCCCATAATTGCAATACGAGCGTCCTGCGGGTTGTTTTTTTCAGCTGCAACACGCTCGCGTCGGCGATGTGGATCAGTTTGATGTCTGCCGACGCTTCCAGAATATCCGCCCAATGGTGTGCGGAGTTACAGGGAATAACCAACTTCTCAGCGCCTGCTGCCTTGAGCCGAGCCACACCGCGCAGGAGACCGCCAGTCCTTCCTCGTCGCGCCCCTCCGAGAAGGCGTCCGTTCTATCCGGCACTGTCGGGTCATTGACCAAAACAAAAAGAATATGGCCTCGGTCCGACATCGCTGGCGTCCGCGCAACAAGTTTTTTTTATAAAATCAGCCGTCGCTGCAGACCCATGTCGCCAAATATGCCCAGCATTTTTTCTCGCACGTGGGCAGCTGTTTGAATGCGCGACGCTGCTATCATTTAAAATAACACTGTCTTTGCGCGGCCATTCTTTAAGCATTCATCAAGAACACGTTGGGCGACGTTCAAATCCTGAATGGCCACACCGGAACTGTCGAATATCGTGATTTCATGCTCAGACGTTCGCCCTGGATGTTCCCCTGTCAATACTTTTCCAATCGGCACAATAGAGTCTACGCTGACCATACCGGATTGCACCACATGTTGAAACTCACCGATAGTCGCTGATTGCGCGGGCGCGTCGGCAAACAGCATTGCAGTCTTCACGAGCGCACAATCAAGCTCTTGCTTGCCTTCACTGTCTGCGCCCATTGCCGAAATATGAACACCCGGCGGCGTGTTCGCTCCTGTAAACAGAGCGCTGCGTGCTGTTGTGACTGTCGTGATGATATCTGCCTGCGAGACTGCGTCATTTACATCATCCACGATGACGATTTGATCGACCGTCAAGTCTGTTAACGACGACGCCAGCGCTTCAGCCTGTTGTCGCGCACGCGCCCAAAGGATGATTTTTTTTATTGGGCGCACATCACATACCGCACGCACCTCATAGCCAGCTTGATGGCCAGCGCCCAAAATTGTGAGCACCTCCGCATCAGGACGGGCGAGCGCCTTGGTCGCGACTGCATTCGCCGCCGCAGTTCGAAGCCCGTTTAAGTCACGCGCGTTTATGATGGCGCGCGTGGCGCCCGTTTCATTGTCGAGGAGCACGGTCGTTGAATGGTGATTAGGAATATCAAATCGATGTGCATTGTCAGGCCAGTATGTACCTACTTTTAATCCGACGATACCATCGCGGACGTTCACGCCTGACTTGATCGCGAGCGCTGTTTCGGGCGCCCGAACAGTAGCCGTTACAACAGGAAAGAGCGTTGCGTTACCATCCGCTATTGCACGAAAGGCATCCCGAACACCACTGGACGCCAGCTCTCGACTTGCCGCCGTTCTAACAGCCTCACCGCCAATGACAGCGAGTTCACCTTTGCTGCCCGCCACCAAAGGCATATCAATTTCCCACCCATTAAATCTGGGCCATACCTCAACAACGTCACTGGATTCATCCACAATTTGGTATTTGTCGTGCTGGGCCGCGGTAGCGCAGGCATGGTTCGGAAGGATCCGCACGCGCGAGCCCACGGGTAAATCTGGTAATTGTCCCTGCGATCCCGGGCGAACGGCAATCACGCCATGCTCTTGATTGACATGCAACAACACTAAGTCGCCGAAAGGCCGGCCGGTCAGATCGCAAACCAATCCCATATGCTGATTAGTTGCCTGACACGCCGTGCCGCAATCACTCGATATTGCAGTCCAACCACAATCGACAAGGATCCAGCCCTTGTCAGTTTGGCGGCCAATAACGGTCGCGAGTACGCTGAGCGCAATGTCATCAATGCTGCAAACACCGATCCCCGCCTGAACGAGGTCGAAGAACATATAGACCCCTGCGCGCACCTCATTAACGCCGTCAACACATTCAAGGGAAAACGCCGTGGGAGTCGAGCCTATACTGACGATTGGGCACGGGAGTCCAGCTCTGCGAAGGCTGTTCGCACCCCTCAAGGCGCCCGACCGCTCACCTTCAGCAGCTTGCTTCAAGGCTCCCTCATCCGACAGATTATAACTCTCTCCCGCATGCGTAAGAACACCCTCAAGCCGCGCGCCATGTGTCAACGCCGCCCCAATTGTAACAAGTTCCGTCGGACGGTCGGGAGAAACCCCGCCTCTATGCCTATCAACATCCAGCTCAATCAGTGTTGGAATTGCATCACCTGTTTCACGGCAGTGAGCGGCGATCGCTTCTGCCGCCGCAATGTTGTCAGTGATGATTTTCAGATCAATGCCGGATCGGCGCAGAAACGAAACTTGATCGAGTTTTGCAGGCGAAATCGCGACAGCATAAAGCAGATCTGTAAATCCCGCCTGGCCAAAGACTTGCGCCTCTTTCAATGTCGAGACTGTCGCCGGTTGCCCCGGATCGAACAGGAACCTTGCCGCTTCTATGCTTTTGATTGTTTTCAGATGTGGGCGAAGTTTTACTTCAGTATTCGCAAACCGCTTTTGCAGACGATGGACATTTCCAGTCAATCGTTTTCGATCCACAACAAGGCACGGCGTTTGAACATCAAGGAGCGATTGCATAGCGCCGTTTACCGCTGAAAATCCCACATTTAGACTAGGTTTAACTGATCCCCGATTCAGGTAAACCGTTCTAAGTATATTTTATCGCGTTTTCGAACCACAAAACCGGGTCCACCCCGGATCAAGTCCGGGGCGGGCTTTTTGCTGACAACGCTCCAGGTCGCTAGAAATCTTTACGAACCTGCAGCCCAAATGTGCGAGGACGGTTTCTGACAAAGCCAGCGGCAACGTTTCCGATGGTCCCGTCATCGAACAATAGCGAATTCAGCTCAGCCAATTCGTTGGTTAGATTGTTGACATAGAGATTAGCCGACCAATCCTCGCCTTCAATACCAACCAGCGCGTTGACAATATTGTATTCGTCAAGCGGCGCCCCCGACAGCCCCACGATATCAACACGGTTCTGGCGGGCGCCGGTATAGCGGGTATCGATGCGGAATCGCGCATCGATGGCATTGGAGAGTGGATGGCGATATTCCAGATAGGCGTTCCCCGAAAATTTCGGCGCATGTGGCAGCGCTGATCCTTCTGGAATAACGCCAGATGCAGACGCGGTATCAGCGCTGATTTCGGCTTTGGCGTAGCCTGCAGCGGCGCCAAATGTCAGGCGATCCGTCACATGAACCATCAAATCTGTCTCGAAGCCTATGCTATCGGCGCCCTCTGCATTGACGACAACATTGGCCCCGGGAATGGGCTCGCTCGAAACTTGCGTGCCCGACCAATCAATATAAAAAGCCGTCGCGTTGAAGGCGACGCGCCCGTCAAATAGCCGAGATTTCAAACCGACTTCATAGTTCGACGTCTCATCCCGTTGATACGTGCCCAAAGCCGCCAATTGTTCTGCGGTCAACATACCGCCAATATCGGCCAACCGGTCATTAACGCCACCTGGTCTGTATCCTTCGGAGTAAAGCGCATACAGGGTGATATCGTCGCTGACTTCGTAAGTCGCCGCCCCCTTAAAGAGAACGCCATTTTCGGAAAAGTCCGGCGTAATTTCAGGGTTCAATACAAACCCAAACACGCCGAGATCAAATACGCCAAAATTGAGCGCTGACGAAGCGTCTTCGTCGAACCACCTCAAGCCGCCTGTCACGGTAAGCTTTTCGTTGAGCGCATAGTTTGCTTCGCCAAAGAATGCGATTTGCCTGAACGTGGCTGCATTGTCCTGAAAGAATGTGCGCTCATCGCCGGCGACCAAACCAATCGTCTCACTCAAGATGAGCGTATCCTCCTTCAATTCCTTATCGCGATAGAACCCGCCGATCAGCCAGGTGAGCGGGCCATCGGCCGCCGAAACGAGCCGGAGCTCCTGCGAGAACGTTTGTGTTTCTCGCATGAATGTCTGCGTCGTGAAGGCGCTTGGCGCAATGAACAGGTCGATGATCGTGTTTGCCTGTAGATCATCGTCAATACTGTCAAATGTTCGGTCATAGTATGAAGTGCTTGATGTCAACGTTGCCCAGCCAAAATCGATATCGGCTTCCAATGCGAAGACAGAGAGCTCGTCCTCAAACGAATCAGGCCCGTTCGAATAGCCAACAAGATCCGGGAGAGCGATCGAATCGATCGGTCCGGCTTGCGCGTCAACCGATTCATAGGTGAAGCTTGGGCGGATTGAAATCGCGTCAGTAGGATTAAACTGAAGGGCGGCGCGAACATATACCGATGATCCGCCATTAACGTCTTCTGTTACAGGTGCCCCTGTTGGCCATGGTCCGCTGTCCATAAATCCGCCGGCATCATCATAGCTTCCGGTCACGCGTAACGCCGCTTTGCCTTTGACAAGAGGCACATTGACGACACCGCCAACGCGGTAACTTTCCTCGCCGTCTTTTGTCGTCTCCACACGCCCCAATAGACTCGCAGAATATTCATCGACATTCGGCTTGTTGGTAATGATCCGAACCGTACCCGCGAGCGATCCTTCACCATAAAGCGTTCCTTGAGGCCCTCTGAGGACTTCAATTCGTTCAATATCAAAAAGCCCTGCTTCGAAATTCGCGCGCGCGTCCGTTAACGGCGTATCGTCGATATAGATACCAACCGTCGAGAACGCTGTGAAGGCGCCTTCTTGATCACCAAAGCCTCTAATATTAAACCGACCGCCAAACTTCCGATTGGTTTCGATATTAAGATTGGGAACAAGCGACACCACATCTTCAACATTGTTGATTACAAGATCCTCAATGGCATCCCCGCCGATCGCCTGAATGCTTTGCGGAACGTCCAGAATAGACTGTGCGCGGCGCGTCGCCGTAACGATAATTTCATCGCCACCACGCCGACCCTGTGCGCCATCATCCGTTGACGACGTTTGCGCATGAACGCTTTGGCTAGCCAAAACAATGATTATCGCGGTAGACGCCGCAAGCCTTAATCTGTGATCCATGGTGTTTCCCCATTAAAAGCTAGGTTATTTTTGCGCGCATTTCGCGCTGCAACGTCTTTTGATGGAATAATACATCAAAATGACCCGTGGTCAAATTTTTTTTTAATGGTCAATTTTTGCTGTTTATGCGCTCGAAACAGGACTGGCGCTTAACTCAGGTAAAGCGCTATTGTCGATATAAAGATAGCCTCCTCACTATTTGACCGTTGGTCAGTTTTGTGGAATCACTCACCATCAACCCTTGCGAGGATTTACGATGGCCTATCAGCCTCTACAGCACCACAAATCGAAAATCCCCTCGCCCAGAGAATGGCTAACATCGCTCATTGTCTGCCTAGCCCTGGCTCTGAACTCAGCGCCCAGTACTGCCGCGCCATCCAATATTACGGCGCCGCAGTCCGTCGAAACCTCTAAGGACAACCAGTCCTCAAAATTCGATACAGAGGATCTCGCAACTTTTCTTGATGGTCTTGTGCGTGAACAGATGAACGCCAACAAGATACCCGGCGCTGCAGTCGCGGTTACCCAGGGCAATAATATTGTCTATTTGCGGGGGGTCGGGTTTTCTAATGTGGCCGCACAGATACCTGTCGATCCGGAACGCCATCTCTTTCGCGTTGCATCAGTATCAAAACCATTTGTGTGGATGAGCATCATCCAGCTCGCCGATCGCGGGAAATTGGCCTTAGATGAAGACATCAACACCTATCTGGATTTTTCCATTCCGGACACATTTCCCGGCCAACCGATCTCACTACGCCATTTAATCACGCACACGTCAGGCTTTGAGGCTGTTAACATTGGCGCGTCCGTTCGCACTGCCGCGGAACGCGAACCGTTGTCAAACACGGTAAAACGGATGCTGCCAGAAAGAGCGGCGCCACCTGGCGCCCGAACCGCCTACTCGAATTATGGCGCTGCGTTAGCAGGGTACATCGTCGAACGCGTTTCAGGCGCGCCCTATCCTGACTACCTTGAGCAAAATATTTTCACTCCGCTTAATATGACACACAGCTCAATCCGTCAGCCGCTTCAGCCTGATCTCATCAACGACCTCGCAAGCGGATACACAATCCGAGATGGCGCGCGCGTCAAAGGTCAGTTTGAATATATGAACCTTTACCCCAACGGAGCTATGATGACGACCGCGACGGACATGGCACAGTTTGCTATTGCGCATTTGTCGGCGACACCGAACACGGCAGTGCTTGGCGCCCAAGCTTGGGAGAGTATGCATGAGCGCCAATTCGGCAATGTTCCGCAAGTTGCAGGAATGACGTTCGGTTTTGAACAGTCTATGTGGAACGGCCGCACAACCATTGGACATGGCGGAGACATCAGTTTTTACAAAACGCAATTCTTGATGATGCCCAATGAAAAAGTATCGATCTTTATTTCCTTTAATAGTGACCAGACTGGCGACGCTGCCACGCAGATAATCTCCGGTTTCATGGACCGTTACTTTCCTGGCGAGGACGGCGACAACCTCTTTTCTGGCGAACCTGTGCCGAACGCCACTGATGACGTCGAGGGAACGTTTGTACCTAGCCGAAAAAACATATCCACAATCGAAAAACTATTCTGGCCGATGACGACCGGCGTCTCGGTTACAAAAGTGAACGACAAAGACATCAAGGTACAATTCTTTGGAAAGCAAAGACCCTATCGTCGCATAAAGGAAGGCGTCTATGTTCCTGCAAATCCAGGGCTTGACGGCGCCCGCGCTTTTGGCGCGCTGGTCGCCCACAGAAACTCTGCGACGGACGAAACTGAGTTGATGTTTTCGAAGATAGGATCGTTCATGTTTGAGAAGACGCCAAACAGTGAAAATTTGCGCCTGCATCTTGCACTATTGGTTGCGAGCCTTGCTGTTGGCGCGATCGGCATCGGACTAACCCTTGCAGGGTTCCTTGCCGGCGCCAAGCAAAGTTCAACGCTTCTCTGGGGCAGCGCATCACTTCCTATTTTGGGAACACTGACGGCTTTTGCATTCATTCCCCTCATACTCAGCAAATTCAATCAGGACCTGGTTTATGGGGTATCTGATGAAACGCGCCTTTACTTCCTGTTGCCGCCCGCTGGCGTTTTTCTGGTCGGTGTTGCAATTGTGAAGTTAGGCTTTGGCCTCAGAGCGCAAACGTATCCAGCAAAGCTCATTGTCGGTGCTTGGCTGTCCCTCGCCGCACTCTCCATTTTCGCGTGGCAGCTAAATGTCTGGAACATGTTTGGGTTCGGCGGATTGCCCGCCTAGCAAGGATATAGTTTCGCCCCATGCTCAAACACGCACACCGGCCACAAAACGCCGTGCCGCCAGATCTCAAGCTTCTCAGCGACTATCTTGGCTATGGAGCACAGCACTTTCCCGAGCGCGACGCATTTGTGATAGACGGAGACACGCAAAGCTACGAGCGCGCCAACAGGGATGTTAACGCCATTGCCAAAGCGCTCATTGTGGCGGGCATCGCAAAAGGCGATCGCGTCGCGATGTTGTCGCCTCCATGCACATTGTTCTTTGAAATCTTTCTCGCCACTGCCTCAATCGGCGCCATTTGGGTTGGCCTCAATCCAAAATATTCGCTTCATGAGCTAAGTCATCCTCTGACACATTGCGCTCCGTCACTGGTTTTTGCGCCAGCCAACTATACAGGCAGGCGCTATCGGGACGAATTAACGCAAATCATCGTCGACAAAAAATTGGATGTTCGCCTCATGGGATTACCGCCGGCCAGCCCGCAAGACGACGTGCAAAATTGCGACACGCCTCAATGGAACGCTTTTCTGGAAAGCGGGGCTGATATTTCGGATGGCGCGCTGCAAGCTCGCCGGGCCAGCGTCGAAAAGGATGATGCCTGCCTGATCGTCTACACATCCGGCACGACCGGCATTCCAAAAGGCGCCATGATTACCCATCGCGGGCTCATCTTTTGCTCACGAACCGACGCCAAATATAATTTGTGGGCTGATGGACAAAAAATACTCTGTAATTTCCCAATCAATCATATCGCTTGCGTAGGCGATGTGTGCACAACGACACTTGTCGCAGGCGGATCGGTGATCTTTATGCCGGAATTTGACCCGGCGGCCGTGCTCGAAGCGATCGCTGACAAGCGGATTACGCATCTGGGTCAAATTCCGGCGATGTTACAAATGGAATTGTCCCAGCCTGATTTTGAAACCTATGATCTTAGCTCACTCAAAATAATCATGTGGGGCGGCAACGCCGCATCCATCGATCTGGTTCGTCGCCTGCGCGCCATTTCCCCTGCGCTTGCCAATGTTTACGGGATGACCGAGACAACCGGCAACATTATTTTCGCACGCGGCCGCGATTTCACCGACGAGCAGTTTGCAAATACAATCGGATTTTCTCCGCCGGAGTATGAAATAGACATATTCAAGGGCGATGACATCACTGCAGCCGCCAATGAAGTTGGTGAAATCTATGTCCGCGGTGAATTTCTGATGAAAGGGTATTGGCGCGATGCCGAAGCGACGCGTGCCGCCTTCACCAAAGACGGATGGCTGCGCACAGGCGATCTCGCAATGCGCCGTGACGACGGCATGATGTCAATCGTTGGTCGGCGCTCGGAGATGTTCAAATCAGGTGGATACAATGTCTATCCGGCCGAAGTCGAACAGGCTATTGAAACACATCCCGAAGTTGCCATGGCGACTGTGGTCAGTATTCGCGACCCGCTTTATGCGGAGATAGGACATGCTTTCGTCATCGCAAAATCAGGCGACCTCACTGCTCCCGCTTTGAAAACATATTGCCGGGAACGGCTTGCAAACTATAAAATTCCAAAACGCTTCACCATTATGAGCGAGCTGCCGATGCTCCCGAATGGCAAGATCGACAAAAAATCGTTGAAACTGATTGCTCAGTCTTGATGCCCGTTATATTTTTTGCCGCTTTACACCCGATGATTCAAAATTACGCAAAATCCAACGCTAATAGCGGCCATGGTCTGGTCTCCTCAACCATACGCGCAAGCCGAAGCAACAGACCATCGTCAAACCGGCGGGCGGCAATCTGCAAACCGATTGGCAACCCATCCTTGGTGAGACCAGCAGGGATTGAGATGGCAGGTACCCCCAGAACATTGGCAAACATCGAAAGCGGCTCGGCCCCAGTCCAAACAGCATCGCGCCCGCCGATCATCTGCGGCGGTTCTTCTTCGGCGCCAAAGGCGGCGCATGCGGTTGACGGTGTTGCAATCAAATCAATTTCGCTGAACAGCGCCGATGCGCGCCGTTCCAATTCGCAATAGCTTTTTTGAATGCGGATATGCTCATTTGGGTCGGACTTAGAAAAAGACGCCAGAAGCGCCTGTGTGCGTTGATCAAGCTTAGTGATATCAACACCGTCCAACGCTAGCTCCTCTGCAAGAAAATTCAGTGAGCCCACAATCCAGTCTTTGTATACGTTCGGCAAATCAATGCTGATCTCTTTCCTCTCCAATGCCGCGCTGTCGACGAGCTGTTCGAATGCTTCCCTGGCGATGCTCACGGCTTCGGCTTCCATCGGCGCATAGCCGAAGTCTGGCGACCACGCGATCTTGAGCCCCGACACATTGAGTGACTGCATTAAGCGTTCAAGCCGCTCGGCGGGTAGCGAAACGGAAAGCCTGTCGCAGGAATGAGCACCACCAGCGGTGTCGAGAAGGCGCGCCGTATCAGCGACCGTTCTCGTTAAAAAGCCGAGACAAGATAGTTGTGACTCGCCAGAGGCGCGCGGCACAAGCGCTGATGTGGACTTCATGCCAATAAGGCCGCAAAACGCCGCAGGCGTTCGGATTGACCCGCCCCCGTCGGACCCCGTAGCGAAGGAGACGAGCCCCGCAGCAACCGCCGCTGAGGAACCGCCGCTGCTGCCGCCTGGCGTGCATTCCAAATTCCAGGGGTTTCTCGTGACGCCAAACCGCTCATTATAAGTTGCAGAATGCATCCCGAATTCCGGAACGTTTGTTTTGCCGATCGCGATGGCGCCCGCTGCACGCAATCGCGCAACCATGGGATCATCAACGGGTTCGGCTTGACCGTCAGAAAGCGCATGCGACCCCGCATAAGTGGGCATGCCGCGTACATTGCTGAAATCTTTGACGCCATAGGGAATGCCCGCGAGCGGACCGACCGCCTCCCCTCGGTTTAGCCTGTCGTCAATCCCTGAGGCTTCTTTCAATGCACCGTCGTGATCGACGTGAACAAAGGCGCCGATCGCTTCGTTGTAGCGGTCCACGCGACCTAAATACGCGCTCACTAACGCAGTCGCGGATACGCGCCGATCAATGATCAGACGGACCTGCTCCACTACCGATAGATCAACCAGCGTCGCCTCATCCGTCATCAATCTACGCGCCCGGTAGACTGACGCGTCGGCTTGTGAATTTCAGCGCCGTCAGGAATAGGCGTTGAAGCAACAGGTCCCGAAAATGGCAGCCGGCGCATGGTAAACGCCGAAATGAGATTGAGGAGGCTCGGTGCGCCGGCCAAAATCCCAACAAGAATCAGTAGAGACACCGTGGAGTTGCCTTGCCCAATCGTCAATCCAGCTGCACCGACCACAAACAGACCACCACTGATTCCTAGCGCACGCAGTGATTTCTCGGCAAGGTTTACGCATGCCTTATAACTTGCCGCCTTGTCCCGCCTCGTTCGCGCAGCGTCCTCGTCAATTAAATCGCCCAACAACGTAATCGCAAGAATGCCGATAGCACAATCGATCACCCCCGCAACAACTGCAAATCCGACGAGCAACGGCAGCGCTTCTGCACCTTGCGGCATGAAAATGAGAATTGGATAAAGACATGCATTTGCGATGCAAGCGCCCAACCAAAATTTGGGACGCGAAAATCGCGTGAGCATCACCATCGCGACGGGCGCCGCCAAAACCCTACTGAGGTACGCCGCAAGAAGAATGATGCCTTCTGCTGACGAGAGATTATGAAATGCATCCACATAAACAATGAACAAGCCAATGATTACGCCATCAGCAACAACCCAGGCGCCGAAGCCGCCAAGATAAGTGAGCAAATGCGGATTGCGTCTGATTTCTTTAAACACTTCGCGCAAACGATAGGGTTGATCTCCCAGCCGTTGCTCTGATGGTGCGGCCAGAACAGAAAACAAAACCAACACAGGAAAGGCGCCCACGACGACAAGGCCGAGCGCCGTCATGACCGGCCTTGTAAATTCCGTGGAATTTGGGTCGGGATTAAAGATGAATGGAAAAGCAAAAAATGCGAGCGACCCGATGTATGCAAAGAGCTTTAACAACACGGCAATTTTTGTGCGCCCGTCGTGGCTACGATCCAGCTCCAACCCCCAGGCGACATGACTAACTTCAAAGAATGTCCAGCCGGAATAGAGAATAACATTCGCCAGAAGAAAATAGCTCCAATGAATATCGTTTGGCGGCATTACCAGCATGGCGAATCCGCTGGCGAAAACCGGTGCGCTTAAAACAATCCATGGCTTTCTGCGCCCCCAACGCGTGTCAAATCTGTCTGAGAGGTAAGCGACAAGGGGATCGCTAAAGGCGTCAAAAAGACGCCCGACGAAGATAATCAATCCAATTGTGGCAAGGTCGAGAGATGTATATTTCGCGTAAAATTTTGCAACAACATAGCCGAGCGGCATCCAGGCGAGATAGGTGATCATCGCCGGGCTGGCATAGGCCGCCAATCGCCATCGGGATATGGGCACGGCTGTCATTTCCACGCATCTCACATTTGGCAAAGCACGGGTGGCAGGCCGCTTTCCGCGCCGCAGGGCAATTCAAGTTACACACTGGTCATTCATTTGTCCATTGGTCAGTTTTCTATCAGGCTGGTCATTTTCTTTCTTTCTGCTACAAGTCTTTGCGCATAAGAAACCCTCGCCTCTGAAAAGAAATATGTCATGATATTGGAGAATTCTTGAGATGGCCCGATCAAACCGCGCGGCGCCCGAGCGGCCCACCTTTATCGAAGAAGCACGGCGCAAGCAGATTATCGAAGCGGCGCGTGATATCTTTCTCATCACGGGGTTTGAGCGCTCCACCATTTCACAGATCGCCGAAGCGATCAGGGTGAGCAAAGGCGTTATTCTCTATCATTTCGGCAGTAAATCTGATCTTGGAAAGGCCGTCCTCGAAGAAATACTTTCCAGTTATGGCGCGCACATCACTGATGAATTAAATGGTATCGACGATAGTGCGGAAAAAATACTGTCATTTCCGGTTATCTGTGCTTCGTACTTTGAGAGCCACCAGGACGAATTTATTCTCTATCTGGATACGCTGGGATCTTTCGGCGACATTGAGGAAAAACGCAGCTATATGGCGCACGCCAATGCAACACAACGCAAATACCTTGTGCGCCTTATCAATAAGGCAAAACGCGACGGCGCTTTCAGTGGTGTAAATTCAAGGGAGTTCGCCGATACAATTCAAGCATTCGTAGACGGTCTCAGTTCTCAATATTGTGCTGATCCCGAAAAAGTCAGCCCGTCAGCATCAGCAAAAACATTTAGAAAAATGCTTAAACTTCTCAGTTAGCAATACAAGACTGATCGCGCACACCACCGTACAAGGAACATCAACCTAACTGTCGGACAACCACAGCTTCAGGAATACCAATTCCTTATGCGCAGCAAGCTGCTCGCGTGAGGCTCCGGCAAGTCCCCGAAAAAAAAACAGGTCCGGCGACATATTACAGGAAAAAGCCAGCACTTCGCTGCGTTCCGGCCGTAAGAAGACACCGGATGAAAAACCCTCTGTACCGCCGAGGTGATAGACAATGCGCTCGTCGTTAATGTGTATTGTCATCAACCCCGCACCGTAACCTCGGTGCTCTTCGTCTTCCGAGTTTCGTTCTATGCCAATTCGGGCGTGCTTTTCAAAACGATCACTATCTAACATCAACCCCTCGCCCCATGATGCAAGATCACGAACACTCGTCCAAATGCTGCTGGCGCCGAGCACATCCCAATCGCTTAGCAGTGGTACGCTGGTTTCAGACGCCCCAAGATCATACCCGGTCACGTCGGACCGGGATTGACGCCGCCCTTCGCGAAAGTCCGATATTCTAATATCAATGCCGCCGATGCGTTTGGCGGCATTCTTAACTAACATCTCGAAAGCCGACCCGCTTGATGACTCCGCAACCCGGCGGAGCAACAAGTAGTTTGAATTGCTGTATTCATACGACGAACCGGGTTCGAAGTTCAGGTCTGCCATTGTCTTTATTGCATCTATGATCTGATCGGCTGACACGATGTCACGCGGAGATAGGTCCGTCCCATAAAGGCGATCGGCCTCCCATCCGGGAACATCCGGAGAATCAAACCTGAATTCCGAAACGCCCGAGCGCATATACATGGCATCGGCAATGGTCACACGCCCTCCCCAGGTGGGCAGTCCAGAAATGTATTTCGATAGCGGATCATTGAGTGACAGCGCGCCGGCGGCTTCAAGATCGAGGATCACTGCCGCGGTAAAACTCTTGCTGACAGACCCAATGTCGAAAAAACTCGACGCGGTAAGGCGTGCCTTGCTTCCAATATTTTTTAAGCCGTTCGCATCTTCGGCAAGAAGCACGCCTTGTTTGCGGATTGCATAGGCACAGCCGGGCCCCGCATCTCCAAATGATTTCACAAAGGTGGATAATCCGCGATTCTGAATGACAGGGTGAGGCTGCGGCGTTGAGCACGCACTCAAAACCAGCGTTGCGCCAAATAAAATGGCCCTACCCAATTTGCAATATAGTTTCATATATATATATTTTCTCATCTCAAAAGACCGGCTGACAGCATCAGCCGATAATCATCCGAACATCCAAAATATACCGATGCCGATAAAGTTCCCGATTACATAACCAAAGACACCGGTTACAACCCCGGGAACCACGAGGTTATGCCATTTGAATGTGATAGCGACCGCCGCCGCAACGGGCGGGCCAGTAATGCATGCGAGCGACGCTATGATCAGTTCAGCGTAATTCAGTTTTAAGAAATAACCGGCGAGCATCACAAACAAGAATTGAAAAGAAAATATCAGCAGCACCATGACGAACATTCCCGGCGCGGCGCTTAACATGGCCGGGATATCAACGCCTGCGCCGATCATGGCAAAAAACATATACATAAGAGCCATGGCGAGAATGTCTTCACCGCGGATCTTTGAGAGATAGCGCCTGCCGATGGTGGCAATCGGGGCCATAAGAACGGCGATTGCCAGTATTGAGTAAGACGGATACCCAAGAGCTGCCATCAAAAAAACCGCCGCCGCACAAACGGCTGCTGACAACGATATGGCTGCGAATAAATCAATGAGTGTGGAAGGTCGATTAACGCGCTCGGCAGTCTGTCTTTCCGAGAGGAAAATCGTATCCGCGCGCCAACCGAAGCGGTTTTTAAAGTAGTTCCATCCGCCTAGATACATCAGTGGAATGATGTAGGCGCTACCAAAAACGTTATCGATTGCAAGCGCCGTTGAAACCGACGCCGGGTCTTGAAACTGCACGGCTTCAGCGACAGCCGCGAAGTTGAGCGAACCGCCCGTATAGGTAGCGCTGAATACCGCCGCGAGCTTCGCCTCCTCGGGTCCCAAATCAACGAGCAAGACAGCAATGATCGCTCCTAACGCGGCGCCGAGGGCGCCAAACAGGAATGCAATCAGCGTGCGGCCACCCTTGGTAAATATCTCAAACAGATCGGCCTTGATCAAAAACATGGCGATTGCCATCGGCACAAAATACGACCAGATGGCGCCATAGAGTACTGATGAACGCGGTATGATTGCGAAATGCGCCGCCGCCGCCGCCAGAAAAAACATTATCGCGACGCCAGGAACCTGACGGAACAGGCGCGTTTTTTCTGCAAGCCCGGCAACAAACGCCGCTGCTCCAAGAAAAGCCAGCAGCGCGAATACGCTATCAGACGATATGACTGATGTTTCAGGGTTCATGATCTCCCGCACAAATCAAGATCGGTTCGATTATGAGAGTTTTTTGACCAATGGTCAAATATTATGCTACTGGTTTAATAATGCGAATTCTCGCAGCGCATTAGGAAACAAATGACCAGATCCCTCTCCGCCCACGTGGAAGATTGGAAATATAAAAACCCTATTCGGATTGCTGGACACACTTTTACGTCCTGCAATATTGTTATTGTCGAGATCCGCGAAGAAAATATCGTTGGTTACGGCGAAGCCAGCGGCGTATTCTTTTTAAATGAAACGCCGTCCACGGCGCTTGATCAGATCATGGCCGTACGCGATGAAATAGAAAAAGGCGCAGATAGGATGCATCTGCTTGATATGCTGCCATCAGGGGGAGCGCGAAACGCGATCGATTGTGCGCTTTGGGATTTGGAGTGCAGGCTTGGGACCCAAACAATCTGGGAAAAACTCAATATTGCGCCAAAACCACAGTTGACGGTTCAAACGATTGGCTTGCAGCCGACGCCGGAAGATGTCGCTAGCGTGGCGTCAGCCCTTAATCATGCGCCGCTATTGAAAATTAAGCTCGACGCAAACGCTCCGATGGAAAGAGTTAAAGCGGTGAGACGCGTCAGGCCGGACGCTCGGCTCGTAATCGACGCCAATCAATCCTTTGACATCGATCTTCTGAGTGACTGCCTGCCTGTCTTTAAGGCGTGCGGCGTTGAGATGATTGAGCAACCCTTACCCCGTGGACAGGACGCTGTTCTTGAAACACTAACGCCCTGCATTCCTCTATGCGCCGACGAAAGCTGCCTTGACCGAACCGACCTGGCTGATGCTTCAAAACGATATCAGATGATCAATATCAAGCTCGACAAGACAGGCGGCCTTACGGAAGCCCTATTACTCATCGAAGATTTAAAACGCGCCGGCCTCAGGGTTATGGTTGGCAATATGAGCGGCACATCACTGGCGGCGGCCCCAGGGTTTGTTGTCGCCCAATATTGCGACCTTGTCGATCTCGATGGCCCCCTCAGCCTTATATGCGATCGCGCACTCAAAATGACTTATGATGGAAGCGTTGTTGCAGAACCGGACAAGCGATTTTGGGGGTAAAACGCTCGAGTTTACCGATTGAAGTCAGGTTTACGTTTTTCAAGAAAGGAACTTACGCCCTCGGCGAAATCATCGCTTTCAACTGCGCGCATATTATAGTCGATTTCTTTCTCCATCATTTCATCCAACGTGATGTCATAGGTGGAACGCAAAAGCGTCTTGATGCCTGCAATCGTAAACGGAGCGTTGTCTGCAAGCGCCACCGCCATCTCCATCGCGCGCCCCGCCAACTTGTCTTCTGTAACAATCTCGTTGATGAGGCCGGCGGTTAGCGCATATTCCGCATCAAATTTCCGGGCGAACAGCAACATTTCTTTTGCCCGGCTAATACCGATAAGACGCGGCAACAACCACAACACGCCGTTCGTTGGAAACAACCCGCGCTGCGCCTCAGCGAATAAAAAGTAGGCATGCGGCACAGCAATCCGAAAGTCGCACGCCAACGCCATCTCAAGACCTGCGCCCACTGCAAAACCATTAAATGCCGCGATTGTTGGAATATTAAGTAGTGTAATCTTACGTGTGATTTCTTGAAACCGCTGAAGGATGACCGCCTGATCATCTTTTTTTACAAGTGCGTTTGTATCCAGCTCTGTCAAATCCTGCCCAGCGCTAAACGCCCGACCGACAGCCGTCAAAATCAGCACTCTCGCCGAAGATTGATGGACACGCTCCAGCAGTTCCAGAAACCGCACATAGTCTATATGTCGAAACGTATTTAATTGCGCTGGCCGATTCAATGTAATGACGCTGACGCCACCTTCCTCAGTGAAGGCTATCGCATCTCCCGCATCCTCTTGAACCAGCATAACAACTATCCTATCGCACCACTTTAAGACTACCAGACAGATATATGACCCATGGTCAATTTTATGTCCAGAGAAAAGTCATTCTCAATGTGTGCGCCAATATAGCGACCAGCATTTTCGGCACAAATAAGAAAGGGAGAGCAGGCGAATATGGAAAATAGGAAAATTGCCGTCATTGGCCTTGGGGGGACTATTTCAATGACCGATGGCGGTAGCGGGCTGATCCCATCGCAAACTTTGGACGAAATCCTATCACGCGCGATACCAGACCCCATGTCAATTTCAACTGAGACAATCGATTTGATGCAGAAACCTAGCGCCAGCCTCTCATTTGACGACTTGCTACATATCGCCAAAATCATCAGCAAACTCGATCATACAAAATATGCTGGCGTTGTTATTATTCAAGGCACTGATACTTTGGAGGAAACAGCCTTTGCAATTGAGCTTCTCGTCAATGTGAAGTTTCCTATCATTTTCACAGGCGCTATGAGAGGCGCCGCCCAACCAGGATGTGATGGCCCGTCGAACCTGGTTGCAGCACTTAAAGTCGCCGCTTACGCAACGAACAGACCAGAAGTTTACATTGTCTTGAATGACGAGATCCACCTGGCGCGCTATGTCATAAAGGCGCATACCTCCGCGCTCAACGCGTTCACATCGTCACCTGCCGGCCCGTTGATGCGCATTCACGAAGGAAAGGTTCGTGAACCAATCAAATGGACCGCTCAACCGCTTCCTAAAATCAGTCTGACTAATCAAGCCCGTTGGCCTCGCGTTACTGTGTTACCACTTGTTCTCGGCGACGATGGGGAGATTTTGGAGCACTTACAAGCAATCGGCTATCAAGGTTGCGTGTTAGAGGCGATGGGCGGCGGTCATGCGCCCGCCTCTATCGTTGATAAAATTGAGCGGCTGGCAAACCAGATGCCCGTGGTTCTTTGCTCACGGGCACAGAGCGGCCAGGTTTTTGAGGATACCTATGGATATTCCGGTTCAGAAAAAGATTTGATCGGGCGCGGTCTAATCTCAGGCGGCATTATGAATAGCCTCAAAGCAAGGATCCTTTTGCTCCTTTGCCTCGCCGAAAACGCAGATCATTCTCATAAGAATTTCTCAAACTACCTGGAACTTATTTCCGTATGCTGAATATAAAAGTAAAACACTGGGTCATTAGTTTATAACAGCACAAACATTGCAAGGTCAGACGAAGTTGACGCCCGTTTGAACGATAAAGAGTGAATCGGACCTCTGCCTAGAAGAGGACCTAAACCCTGACTACTTGGAAAATCTCGTAAAGTCACTAAGCCCTTGATCTGGAAATTATTCCCCCAAATTTCCAACCGTCCGCGTACCGCGTCGTCACTACAACACAATCCGTCCGCATTCATCATTGGGGTACAGACCGCCAGCGCCGGTAACTGTGATCCCAGCCGACCTGGCCTCCGCTATGGGACAGCGACAGCCAGTTCGATCTTCCATCGGGAGCAGAAACCCGCGGAAATCGCGGCCTGTTCGCAAGGGCTGAATAGGTCGCTAATTATGCGGGACTGTGTGGTGGGCGACGCAGTCCTGAGCTAATCAGTCTCCGGGTCGAAATTCCCTGTTTACAGGGAATTTACAGGGAATTTTGCAGATTTTGGGCTGTTTCACCCGGAACTGGTGCTGAGACCCGCCAATATTCAAAGCGTTACGCGCAAATTCCCTGCATTTTGGAACAGGGAATTCATCGGGGTTTATCAGGGAATTTATACTCGCGGATCTGGGAATTCGCAAAACTGAATACCGAAAAATCGTTCGCTGATTGCTCGGTTTTAAAAGCGAATGACACAATCGCTTGTTCGGGCAATGGCCTTGACATCGAATTCCGAACAGATCTTGGTATTGCAGCATAAGACGGAACAGAATCCGCGCTCGGACGCATAAGCCGTATCCGGGTTTATTAACCACAATATTAACAAAATTTATCCTTCAGCAGCTGCAGGCAGGGAGCCGCCGCTATGACTATGAATCACACGGAACACTTGAAACACATCGATGTGGATTTGTTGAAGCCAAACCCACGAAACGCAAGAAAACACTCGAAAAAACAGGAGTTGCAGATCGGTAAAAGCATCGAAAAATTCGGATTTACAAATCCGGTGCTGATCGATGCGGAATACAACATCCTGGCCGGCCATGGCCGCATCCTGGCGGCGAAGATAGTCGGCATGACCAGCGTTCCATGCCGCGTACTGTCAGGAATGACGGCAGAGGAAATGCGCGCCTATGCCCTCGCAGATAACAAGCTCGCCCTTAATGCGGGTTGGGATGAAGAATTGCTGGCGCTGGAACTCAGCGAGCTCCAAGCGCTAGATCTCGATTTTGACCTTGAAATCACTGGGTTTTCCATCCCCGAAATCGATATTCTGATAGATGGACAAGAACCTGAGGAACCCGGCGATCCCGCCTGTGACGCCCCTGCTCCGGACGGCCCGCCAATATGCAAGCGAGGGGACGTGTGGAAACTTGGCGCTCATCGCTTAATCTGCGGCGACGCCCTCGATCCTGATGTCGTCGCTCTACTCATGGGCGACAACCAGGCGCGAATGGTCTTTACCGACCCGCCATACAACGTGACCATTGATGGCAATGTCGGCGGGCTCGGAAAGATCAAGCATCGCGAATTCGTCATGGCCTCCGGCGAAATGTCTGTCCCGGAATTCACAAAGTTCCTGAAACAGGCGTTGCGCAACCATGCGGAATTCAGCGTCGACGGTGCGATCCACTTCGTCTGTATCGATTGGAGGCATATGGGCGAAATGCTTGCTGCGGGCAAATCGGTCTATTCCGAATTTAAAAACCTGATCGTCTGGGCAAAGGACAATGGCGGCATGGGAACGTTTTACCGATCCCGCCATGAATTGGTTTTTGTCTTCAAGGTTGGAACCGCGCCCCACGTCAACGCTTTCGAACTTGGGCAACACGGTCGCTATCGGACCAATGTTTGGAATTACGCCGGCGTGAACACAATGAAGGCAGGCCGTCTTGAGGAGCTTTCCCTCCACCCCACCGTTAAACCGGTGCAAATGATCGCAGATGCGATCAAGGACGTCTCCGGCCGCGGCGAAATCGTGTTGGACCTTTTCGGCGGGTCAGGCTCAACACTCATTGCCGCTGAAAAGACCGGCCGCCATGCGTTTTTGTGCGAAATCGATCCTATCTATTGTGACCGGATCATTCGTCGTTGGGAAATTTACGCCAAAGACGACGCTGAACAATTGATCTGCGGCGTCGGCAACACTCAACGTGACGAGGCAGCGTAGTGACCAAGAAACAATCCCGAAACAGCCCCGACCATCCCCGCAATGCGCCAGGCGAAGACTACACGATTGGTTACGGTAAGCCCCCAAAGGAAACGCAATTCAAAAAAGGGGAATCCGGAAACCCGGAAGGCCGGCCAAAGGGATCGAGGAACAAACCACACAGCGATGATAACACGCTGTCGAAACTGATCCTTGATGAAGGAGATCGCCATATAACGATACAGGAGGCCGGCAAGCCTATAACCCTCAGCACGATGAAAACTGTTATTCGGTCGCTTTACGTAGGCGCGGCAAAAGGCGACGTTCGAGCTCAGAAGGTGCTCCTAGATGCGTACTCGCGTGCAGAAAAAGTCGCTTTTACCGAAAAGGTAGAATTTTTTGAGGCAGCTACCAACTACAAGGCATACTGGGAGCCCATTATCGATCGGAGTCTCAGAACAGGAGAGCCAAGCGAAGATCCACCGGTTCATCCCTCTGATATTGTCTTAGATTATCGCGAAGGGGACGTCTTGATACGTGAGCTGAGCAGTGAAGACGAGGGATTCAGAAAATACTTATCGAGAAGATTACGCCAACTCGCACGTGAAGCAAAGAACTTGCGGCGTACCGCCGAAAAGACGGATGATCATTTCAAAGCATTGCGGCTTTCCGATGAAGCTGATGAAGTATCGGCAATTCATCGTAGTCTGCTGGAGAAATTTAAAAACTCCCATTATTTGAAATGTGAAGAAGTCCTTTCCGCAATCGCATAACGCTTCGGGATCGCTCGACGAATATCTTTGACTGTTTTTTCGGCTGACGTTGATTCCGAAATCCTCAGTTGCCATTCGGCACTCACCTCATCAATAGCTTTGAATAATTCATAAGTGCAGTCACGAGCTATTGAATGAAGCGGAATAGTAGTGAATAATTGTTCTCGGAGGGCGTCATGAAGTTCGAATGGGGGGCGTGGTTGTTTAGCCTTGCGGCGACATTCGTTGTCGCTTGGGTGGACCCGTTGGGCGCCACGTCTGCCTTAAAGCGTCTTAGTAACAACGAATATCTTGATGCGGTTGCTGGCAACTTGTCAAAAATCAAATCAGAAATAGATATTTCGGTTTTAATCATAGAGGATAAAGACCTTCCTTATCTGGGTGAACGCTGGCCAGTTTCGTTGGAAACCCATGCTCAGATCATTGCTGAATTGTCTAGCTTAAAACCAAGGGCAGTTGTCGTAGATTTTTTATTTATGGACGATCGAACAGCCGACGGGGTTGACGCACTCATAGCAAGCCTTGAAGCCGCGGGAGAACACCACCCTGTAATTTACTTAAATTCGACGTCCGCATTCGGGGCTGCGCGAAGTGGCCAGTTAGTCGAATTTTTTAGCCAGAATAATGCAGACAAAAATCTGTATGCTTCTGACCCAACCATCACAGACTTCTATGAAGAAACAACTATCTTACCGGTAACAACCACTACTAACGATGGCGTCAAATTACCCACCCCTGCGTTAGCAGTATTAGACGGGATTTGCGATCAGGAAAGCCAATACTGTGACGTAGCAGCAATGGTAAGAAGGCATGACTCAATTCAACTTGTTTGGCCTGCAAGCCCGCGCCAATGTCACAATACGGACTCTCGGCAGGGCCTTAATTGCCCACCCGTTACCACAAACTTCTTCAATCGACTTTTTCTTTCGGCGTTGGCGACGATGGCACCACGATTTATTCAAGATCCAAAGGAACGGCTCAGAGATTGGTACCCGTACGAAACGATCAGTGCGACCGACCTGCTTAATGGAGCGCTGATGGAAAATGAAGCCGAGGGTCGTGTTGTATTTATAGGGGGGCGGTTTGCTGGCATTCGGGACTTCGTTGAGTCACCAACCTATGGCGTCCTTCCAGGGGTGTATGGACATGCCGCGGCGTTGGACAATATGACGACCTATAATGGTCGCCCTTATCAATACGGCCGGCCATTCAAAATGGCGAACGATTTGTTTGACAGCATATACATCATGCTCGTCGTCACAGGATTGTTTTTAGGTCGCGCATTAGCTCTCATATCCCGTCGCGGGCGCCCAATCTGGCGAGTTGGTCGCGCAGTAGATTTCTCTATAATTGTGACGCTTAGTTCTGCCCTTGCTTACATCGAGGTGGCCCTATTTCGAACGTCTCCAGACAACTGGATTCTTGGCCCGTCATTAGTGTCCTTTTCGTTGTTGGGATGGGGTATTTATGAGCTTTCTGGAAAAAAACATGTTCAATAGGCCAGTGGATCGATCGTTGCACTGTCGAAAGCAGTCCTTTTGTCTTTTGAGCATCGTGTTTGTCGTACTTTTTATTTCCCCCTTCACGCTCGTAGAGGCGCAAGAGGCCGATGAGATAACTGTTATTTCAGGGTGTGAGATAATAGGGTTCAAGGAGTATTATAGAAAATCAACTCCTGCGTTCCACAAGGGTTCGAATATTCGAAATTCGGAGCTTGGCGCTCAGATTGAATTTCCTGTTGTCCCCATATCTTATGATCCCCTGAGCTTTCGGTATTCAATCAGTTTAAGCGATGCGGAAGAAGTAAACTCTACAACTGTCGTTGAATTATTGAAGGCTCACCTGGTCACCCAAGGTAACGGTTGCGAAGAAAAACTGGTCCGGGTTGATGAACAGCGTTGTTTGTTAGCCGATGCATCTTCTCAGGCAGGTGTCGTCGGATCAAATGACGGTAGTTGCGACGAATAGTAGGTTAGAGTGCTCAATCAATTGACTATTTCTTTTGCGCGGGTATTGGCGACCTTCGCGATTTTAGCTTCGGGGCCTCTTCTCGCTCAAGATAGAGCCGGACTTGATGAAGTGCGGGAAGATACACAACGAACTGTCGAACAAACTGTGCGGCAATACTGGGATCCAAAACGTGGTGACTGGTTCAGCAGTCGGTGGGTAGCGCGCTATTATGAAAATGATGCGCGCTGGCATGAAAAGGAACTGGAAGGAGAGTATCGCTCTATTGCTGGAGATATTGTTGAGGCAATCAATATGCCTAGCAATTTCGTCGATCTCCAAGTGACATCTTGTTTGGGCGCACGCAGTTGGGCATGGAACGACTATGGGGGAACGATAACAGTTTGCGCACCAATAGCATTGGAATTGAAGACCCGAGATCAAGCAGCTTTCTTAATCGCTCACGAAATTGCACATATTGTATTTAATGATATTGGTGAAAAATCTCTCCTCACAGATCCTTCGCGGCGATATCGGCGCTACAATATCGACCAAAATCAAGGTGCCCTTAGCCAAGACCATACAGCGTCAAATGCATGGAACATTGACCCTTTAGTTTCCGAAAGGGATCAAGCGAAACCTGATTATTCTGAAACTGAATTGAGAGCGGACAGGTTTGCTGTAGACCTCATGGTGTCTGCAGGGTTTTCTATCCAAGGTGCTTTGTCATTGATAGAACGAATGCCACATAATCCCAATGGTCACTATGCGTCGCCGGACGATCGCGCCGCAGCGGTGCTCGTCTATGCGGAAGAAAAATACCTCACCTATCTGGACAGCATTCGGCAAACACCGTGGAACGGTTCAATGGCAAGAGCCTTAGGCCGCACGGATGCCTACTTACAACGCGTGAAAGACGTGACGAGAGTATTCGTTTCTGGCTTTGTCTATTCTGAAGCGTTTCCATTCCGCATACGTCGACAGCTTCCTAAAGACAGGACACGCGAGCAAGTACAGGCTCAAGCGTGTTACGATACAGCCGACGAAATCACACTTCTGCAAAACGATTATCCGCATGCAGAGCAGAACATTCATCTCATGATTGCTACGATGCCGTATTGTTTTTATTATGGTGATGGGCGCAATAATGGGTTGGAAAGCGCGTACGGCACAGTAGTTTCGAATTTCATATCCCAACACGCCGACTTGCCTAGTTATCGTGTGCCAACGCTCGGGGCAATTGCTGTCATAGGATCGCTTTCTAGCGGAGGTTTGCTTGATCGTGTTTACAAGGAGTTCATACGACGCATGCCAACTGAATTAGAAGTATCAGTTTCGACAGACTTGAACGAGCAAAGTCCGGAAGCTATTCAACGTCTACGGTCGAATTTCAATCGAGGTCTATCGCTCGGCAATCATGTTTGCGAACTTGAGGGAGTTTTACTTTCGAATGGCGTTCAGCCCAGTTATGACCGTGTCATAAATTATTACACACAAGACGTATGGGTGCCATTTGTTCAAGCGATCAGAGATGGAAGCAAGCGATTGCCACGGTCAACATCTCGCGCTGACAGAGCTAAAGCGGCGCGTGACAGCGAAATTCTAATAAAGCGAATTACTGATGAATGTACTAATATTTCAAATAAACGATTGCTCCGCCGACTCGAGCATCAAGAACGGCTTCGAGAAATTAGATTGCGTGGGAGGTCTGCAAGACCTCCTCGCCATATTTTGGATGAGGCCTTCAACTATGCGCTGTTTTCGTCGCAGTTCGATTCTCTTCAACGTTACATAGCTGATACACGCGTCTATACCTTAATGCGCAGATCAGGTGTGACGGAAGAGATTGAACTAGCGCCCGAAGAAAATTAGGGTACTCATAGAGGCCAAGTTCTGATTCAACCTCCGTTTTTTGGAGGTTTGAGTACTTAGAAACGGTGTAATTTTGGCAAAAAGATTCACTAGCGAGTCGCATTAGACATAAGGTCGACTCACGAGTAGCGGAAAAAACAACATCTCGTATTGAGATCACCGCGTTTTCGACCGTCCTCATAAGCGTCGATCCATTCCTGTATTAATTCCCGCCCGCTGGAGGTTCGAACGGCATAGAATGCAATTTTGATGCGGTCCATGTATTCCTGACGTGGTGAGTGCATTCCACTTTTCCATTTTCGCCACGACGACTGTGTAACGCCAAAGAAAGCTACGCACTGCGAGTTTGTCCAGCCCATTCGTTTCTGGAATGTTATGAACTTGGCTGCTTGTGGTGAGTCATGGTTTTTTACAAATGTCATGGGAACGATTTGCGCTTTTGTCTGCCTCGAAGGCGGCGCTATTGGCCGCGCCACCGTTTCAGATAACACTAATAATAGTAGTGTCTCATCCGATAGGGCGGAAACACTAGAATCGGCGCGATAAATGCGCATCACGGCATCGGCTAGCGCATTAAAATCGAACGCTATCCGGGAATAATGTCCGAAGTTAAAAGGTATCGGACATATTTGCGGACATCGGGTATTTTCAATGACCGCTTTTGGCCCGTTTGCGACATTGAGCGCTGCCCCTTTGAGGTCTTAGATTTGATCAAAAGCGGACATTCATAGCGCATCATAACGTCCTTTATGGTACTTAGTATTAATTGAGTAGGGATATATCCTAAGTATAGAGGAGCTCCAAAGATAGCACGCCGATCTTGGGGAAGCGCTCTCGGTTTTCTTGGAGAATTAATTCTCGTGCAGGTCAGATAGCTGTTCGTCAATCAGCGTTGGGTCGAAGTTAGCATAGTTCGTCTTCGTCCGTTGAAAGCCGCCTAATCAGTGCCCAAGACGTCCTCATCTGATAAGATACTTAGCTGCTGTCACACAATCGTCTCTTGACATTCCCCGTTTCCCAAAGGTTAAAATCCCTTTAACTATGGGGGTGCTTCATGAGTATTGGGACGGAACACGGAAACGCGACGGCAGAGGTCAGCTCCGCCGGTATTGAACAGGACGGGATCTATGTGGCTCGCTTCCGCTTTTCCCGCTTCGACTTTTCGGAGGCCCGCGCCTCCTTTGAGGCCAGCGCCCCCCCATCGGTTGCGCGTAAGGGAAACTCGGTCGCTGACGCGCTGATCACTAGCAGTATCGTCAAACCGATCGTCATCATGGCGGTTGTCTTTCTGCTGACCTCTATCTTCTGCGGGGCGTTCGGCATCCGGTTTGACACGTTCGGAAAGTGGTACCTGGGGATCGTTGCTGTCATCCAGGGGGGCATGATCGCGCTTCTGCTCCTCGGGTTCACGCAGGTCGTTCAGAAAGCAAATGCGGCCTTCCTGATCCTTGTAGTATTCGCCGGTCTGGCCCTTTGGTGGGCTTTCGCGCTATCCTCCATGGCGCTATGGGCGGCGCTTTTTTTGCCCGGCGCGCCGGGGCCTGGGCTGATCACAGACTGGCTCGGTATTGTTGTCAATCTGCCGATGGTGGATGCACAGTTGAGCGATGCCCCTGTCCGCCTCGCCCTTTGGGCTGTGGGCTACGCCCTGTTCTTCAATGCTATCTTTTCTGCCATTGTTCTTTGGGTCCGTACCCTGACAAAAGACAAGGTCATGGGAGCTCTGAACCAGGTCAGGAAAAAGACCATAGGAAAAGGGGACAACATGTTCCAAAACCTGTTTTTCCTCATCCTCGGCAAAATGATCGACGTGTTCACCTCGCTTGCCTGAGCTTAAAAGACCGTTCGTAGCCACGTCAGCATGAAACAGCCCCGCTTTCTCAACGCGATCCTCAAGGGCGGTGACCGACTGCGCTTTCTCTGGCTCGCGCTGTGTACCGCCGGGGTCGTCTTCGCCGTTCAGACAAGCCCGATTCTCGGCTTTGCGGTGTTCACGGGCTTGGTCTCCCTCGTCATCTCTTTTCCCATGGAAGTGCGGCGCCTGCTCTTTGACCGGCCGCTTTTCTTCCGCCGTCCCTTTGGCGGCCTGACCCTCGGCGTCGTAGTCTCCCTCGTAGCTGTTGGCGTCCTGTTCCGCATGGTCTTCGTCGTCATCGCGGCGCTGTTCACCTTTCCTGATGCAGACAGCGTGAAAAGTGTCTCCGAAAGCCTTGGCGAAGCAATGGCGGAGGATTTTCGCTGGACTCTGATCCTGCTTATCGCGACCGGCACCGGCTTCACCCTCCTGCTCCTCGCCCTTGACCGCCTGCCCATGCCTGGCCTCAAAGCGGCCCGCTGGAGCTTCTTCCGTTTGTCTCTGGTCGTGGGCCTTGTCTATTCGAGCCTCTTTGTCTGGGTGCAGGAGAGAACTGCCAGCGCCGTGTTCCCGGAGCCGGACGTGGCGCAGGCTGGCGAAGCGGTGCGGCTGGTGTTTGACAGTTACGTGCTTGATCAGAGTCTAATTAGGTCGATCAGCGATCTGGAGGCAGAGCTTGCGGCTCAGAAAGGAGAGCTTGCAGCCATCAAGGAAGCGCAGGTTTTTCTGCCGGAAAAGGTCAGAAGTTTGATGAAACAGGCCGTGTCCAAGGAAGATAATCTCTGCGAGATTGTCGGTAAGCGCGAGTGCCTTGAGAATAGATGGATGTGGAACGCGGATGATAAAGGATATGTCTGCATCAGTGATCGCTATGTCGCCCGAGAGGCGGAGTTCAGACTTTCTGATAGGATTCAGGACTTGCGGGATGCGGAGAACGCCATCTACGGCCTGGCGCATTGCGGCTTTTATCGCGGGGGTGACTGGTGCAAGGAGCGCACCGGGCAGCTCACAGACGATGAGGCTACAGAATGGCGCCGGAGGTATGGTTGCAATAATCCGTTGGACTTGTATCCGGAGCTGCGCGAAACCGAACCGGATATCGGTGAAGAAGAGACGGGTACCGATGAGGCTGGTACAGACAACGCAAATGAAGGCGGTGGAGAGAGCGATGATCCCGGCGGCGCGTATGAGGCTCTCGCGCTCGTCACCATCGTCGATGCCTGGCTCCATGACCGCATGACCGAAGTCGTCGACCGAGGGGCCGTCTGGCTTGACGCCGAATGGACCCTGCTCCTCACGGGCACGCGCCCCGATCTTGAAATCAATCAGCAGCACTCACTATGTAAGCCGCCCGCGGATGACGGAGGCAATCCGGAGTGGATCGCCCCTGGCTGGTGCGGCCCGTCAGGGAGCATCGACTGGCACCTGTCATTGTGTAAGCCGCCAGAGGATAAGGGCAAACCCGCCTGGATTGCGCCCGACTGGTGCCAGGCTCCCGCCCGCCATGTCGCCCGGGCCGTCGTCTCCCCCGTGGTGCTTCAGGGGATGGTCATAAGCCTCTATGTCACAGTCCTCCTCATGGCGTTCCGTCGCCGCCGTGACCGCAATGCGGGTGACACCTCGTGGCAGGAAGAGGACAATCCAGTGTGGAACTACAAAGGCCGGTAAGGGGGCAAGACAGCTTCAGTTTTTTCAAAGAAAACTTTGCTGAAGCTGGAGCCGACAGCAAAATCACTGCCGACAACGTTATAAACAAGTTCGGACCGAATTTTATATTCCCTCGCTGACGCTTTTATTGCTGATGGAAAACAAACTCAGACAAATTTTCCTACGTCTGCCTGGCTCAATGTTTGAATTTATAGAACTGGCGCAACGAAATCGGGTTTACCTCGTCGGTCGCAATTATCTGCCTTCCTTCGAAAGTATTAGCTGTCAACACGCCAATTGCGCTTTCTTCGCCAAAGCCAGCCTTCTTAACGCGAAACCAGCAAACCAGGTCACGTAAATTGTCTTCGTGGTTTACAACTTTTGCGCGGCACCGACGAGGCGCAGTCTCTTCACCTGTCGTTCCGAACCGAATAGTTGATCGATCGAGATCGTTCACCGCGTCAAAATTTTCATTGGAGAGAATTGCGACGGGGATCCACCTTCTAAATTCAAGGAGGAAGCGGTTTCGTTTAGAGTATGGAATAATGTCGATGTCGACGGATGTCGCGCCAGGCTCTGCCTCTCCAATTTCAACGATCCCATCTATCGGCAATCCAAACTCATCAGTAAAAAAGGTTTCGTCAGCGTCGAGAGAATTCAAGGCCAATAGGTCGCCAAGACCTGGCGAAATTCCTGATAAATCGAATAGCACCGTAAATGCTTGTTCAGGCTGTATTAAGGCCGTAGCACGGACACTCAACTCGAGTTCAGTTCCTCCAGCTCCTCGACGGCTAAATGTGTCGGCGCCGAGCGCATTAATGTTTAATAGCTCGCTCGGCGTTGCGTCTGCAATTGCCCCAGCGGAACTGATCTCGTTATCATTTTCCAGCCGAGATAGCGGCATGAAAATTTCCTCGATGTCTCCACCAAGCGACTCGATAGATGCTGCAAAAGTCTTAGCATCGTAAATGTAGATGCCCCCTTTGGCTGTCCTACGTGCACCGCCCCCCCCGAACCTGGGCGCGCGAAACTCGACATCCAGCGTCGCATTCGTGCGGATAACCTGCTGAAATTCACCCGAGTAAGTGTAGGTGCGAAAAGCTATTCCCCTGGCCGCAGTATCACCGGAACCTGCATATACCCCAACCTTTAAGCCTGGAATATCATCCGGATTGACCTCACCTCCAGTCGCATCAATCGCCGCGCTGGCAACAGCCGAGCCATCAGATGTAGAGAAGGCCTGCACGAAAGAGTCTGCGCCCCTTGTGGATTCGAGTCTGTTGGTAAACGACGATAGCACGGCCCCACCGGGCCGACTACGTACTATGGCGCCCGCTACGGTTCCGTACTCAAGGGGCTCAGCATTTATGTCGGCATTCGCAATAACGTCGGTAATAGTTATTAGAAGGCCCACAGGTTGAGATCCTAAGGCTTCATTGTCAAAAGCAACGGTCGCGAGGATCGGGAGGTTTGGATCATTTTTAAGTGCTTCGAAGTTGGCTTCAACATTTTCGACGATCTCCACAATGGATTCGCCAGCATTTACAATTTCAATTCCTGGCGTTCGCACGTTAAAAACCAGACTATTCAATTCCTCCCCGCTGATAGGTCCGTCGGTAAACTCAAAATCAGTCCGACCCGGCATTCCAAAGACTTCATCATAGAAAGGTTCGAAGAAATGTTGGAAGCTAAGCTGATCGATTGTCTCTACGATCGGCGGAGGAACGACAAAATCATTAGAGAGTCCAACATTACCTGATCCGCCAGAAATACGATACGAACCGATCGCCGCCGAAAATTCAGAAATAGTGGTAAAATCGATCTCTTGAACTCCGGCCATAGGGCCGTCAAACGAGTTATCGAACTTCACCAAGTACACAAATGGATCGCCTACTTCAAATGGCGCCTCTCCGGCGAGAGCGCCGGTGCGTGAAAAAACCTCGCCTTCGATTCGAAGCGTTCCCTCTTGCGCTTTAACCGTAGACACAAGTCCAAAAACTGCAGCAGTGACGCACACATAAAATTTCATGATATTCCCCTAGACAATCAAAACCATTACCAAACGAACCGGCGAGCGAAGAGCCTATATTACTCTATTACTTCGCGCCTTGTGTCCACACTGAAGGGGCTCCCGCTTAAATTGTATCAAGGCCATGGCTATCATTTAGCGCGCCCATTTTTACCTTAGAATTCATAGTTCACACGCATCCGCCCTGCGCACTGATTCCGGCATTAAAGATTATCGGACATATGGGTAAGCGTAGCGGGCTTCAACAATAACCGTGAGGCGCGTCGTTAAACTCCGCGTTTAGAAAGAATGTCCGTGGGTTGAATACATTACCTTTAAGGGTCGAAGAACGCGCTAAGCGCAAAACCTTCCTTCGGAAAAAGCTTGCGCCCTAATCCCCAGAATACCAGTACACTGTCTTGCCCCCATATAACTGCACCACAAAATACGTGATATTCTACGACAATGTGGAGGTTATGGGATGGCGAGGAAGCGTTTCAGCGACGAAGACATATTGAATCTGCTCCGGCAAATAGAACTGAGCCTGGCATCAGGCAGTGATGTAGCATCAGCATGCAGATCGGCAGGCGTGAGCGACGCAACGTATTACAGCTGGCGTAAGCGCTATGGCGGCATGGGACGGTCACAACTGCAAGAGTTTAAGACCATGGAGAAAGAGAACTCCCGGCTGAAGAAGATCGTTGCGGAGCTTGAACTGGAGAAGTTGATCCTGAAAGAAAGCCTCGACTTTTTAAAGCCCAAGGTCTGACGGTCGCCATTCTGCGCCAGACCGTGATCCATGTACGTCAGAAACTCGGATCGTCCGAGCGGCATACATGCAAAACGATTGGTATGGCGCGATCAACGCAAAACTATAAAGCCGTGGAACAAGATGATGACAGCCTTCGGCTGGCGATGATCCGATTGGCCAGACAATATGGCCGCTATGGCTATCGCAAGATCGCTGAGTTGCTCCGTATTGAAGGCTGGACGGTCAATCACAAGAAAGTCGAGCGCTTGTGGCGTGAGGAAGGGCTGCAACTGCCGCAGCGGCACAAAAAGAAAAAGCGGCTATATCACAAAGACAGTTCCATCATCCGGCT
>JAJFFU010000047.1 GCA_021776465.1 Parvularculaceae bacterium | reverse complement strand
GATAACGATGCGCGCCTTGCCCTCAATTTTCGGCGTGAAATCTCGGAAATAGTATCGGGAGACTCGTCGGAAGAGACGATCTGGTTCCGCATTATGGGCCAACAACCGATAAAGGAAGTGTTGGCGACGGCGCTCAACCTGCCTCAAGAAATTTCGCAACTCGACATTGATCGTCAGCGGGAATTATTTGAAGACAAGGCTGCGCGCATTCTAGGGAGCTCTGATCCAGCGGTGCTGTCGGATCCCGACGTTATCGATGACGTTTTGCGTCGATTCTTTCTTATCCGGCAATCACAAAGCGGGCCGACCTCTTTGACGCCTGGTTTCGCGGCATTGACGCTTCTGCAAAACACCGCACTCGGCTCCGGCGCGACCCAAAATCTTTTTCAGTCACAATTTTAGGGTCTGAACCTAGCCGCCATCGCGCATCAATGCGGCGTCTAGTTTCTCAAAGCTCTCAACGCATGTGTCGCTTTTCTCGGCGACGAATCTGTCAAGCGCGGGCCAGACGATAATCGCTTCATCGATACTCGGATCCGAGCCAGCGGCGTAAAGACCCGTCTGGATCATTGTCGCAGCGTCATCATAGGCCGCAATCAACTTTCGCGCACGCGTCAGCAGTAAATTTTCTTCGCCGGTGGCTGCAAATGGCAGGCTGCGTGAAACACTGCGGCGAATATCAATCGATGGAAATCGCCCGCGTTCGGCGATAGCGCGATCCATAACCACATGACCATCGAGAATGCTACGCACCATATCGGCGATCGGTTCATCCATGTCCGATCCCGCGACCAACACGCTGAAAATTGCGGTAATATCGCCGGCGCCGCCAGCGCCAGGGCCAGTTCTTTCCGCAAGGGACGCAATCGCGCGGAATGTCGAAGGCGGATAGGCCCGCAGCGACGGCGTTTCACCGGCCGTCAGGGCTATTTCGCGGTGGGCGTCGGCAAAACGCGTGATCGAATCAAAGAGCACAAGAACGTGCAGCCCCATGTCACGAAAATATTCTGCTGTGGCAACGGCCATCATTGCGCAGCGCCGTTTCAACGGCGCAGGTTCATCGCAGGTGGAAACGAATACGATAGAGCGATCGCGCCCTTTTGACTCCAGCAATCCATCGACGAATTCGCGTATTTCCCTGCTTCGTTCACCGATTAAAGCAACGATGACAATGTCAGCCTCAATCCCTTTTGCGAGATCGCCCACCAGCGTCGTTTTCCCGACGCCAGATCCGGCGAAAAGCCCGATGCGTTGGCCCTTGCAAAGCGGCAAAAACGTATCAAATGGGGCCAGCCCGGTGTTTATTCGTTCACCCAGACCACGGCGGTTCGTCATTGCCGCCTCTGTCGTATTCAACGGCATCACGCGGTCGCCGCGCGGCGTTACCCCGCCGTTAATATTCTTTCCTGAAGCGTTAATGACACTTCCCAGCCACTCCGTGCTCGGCCTGAATTCATTATCGGTACAAAGATAGGCCCGATCGCCAGGCGCCATGCCTGTCATCGATGCATCAGGCAGTACGAAGACCGCCTCCTCCCGCATCGCGACAACTTCTCCATAAGTCGATTGCGAACCGGAAAATTGTAATCGGTCGCCAATCTTTGCGGCGTCATTCAATCCGGCGATCTCCAACAAACCGTTTTCGACTGAAACAACGGAGCCCCACATAGCGTGCGGCGCCGCGTCGGGTAAGAAACCGTTAATGATATGTTGAAATGTCGCCGTCACGTTTTGGCACACCGATTAAGTTTATTTTCAACTTTCATGATTATTTTCATAATCAATAATCCTTAACAGGACGTCGGCGAATGATTGAAAATTTGAACATTTTGAAAATGGCCTCTGCGATGGCCCGATACGCTGCGGAACGCCACCAGGTGCTCTCGCAAAATATCGCAAACGCAGACACCAACAACTATCGCGCCAAAGATCTGGAGCCATTTGCTGACGCCTATGCGCGTTTTGACTCCGCACGCGCATCTAACAGCGGAACCAGCCTTTCGTCCAATGGTACGGGCTCTTTTGCACGGCTTGTCGATGTTCCAGGCTCGGAAACGCCAAATGGCAACAACGTCTCGCTGGAAGAACAACTCGCACGCACAACGCAAGCGCAGGCCGATCATGAAACAGCAACTGTACTTTATAAAAAGACGCTGGACATGTTGCGCCTGACCCTTAATAGCGGAGCATAACGGCGCCATGAATACTTTTATGAATTCCATGGAGGCCGCCGCCAGCGGAATGCGCGCGCAAGGCGTCCGCATGCGGGTCGTCAGCGAAAACATCGCTAACGCCGATACGCCTGGTTACCAACGCAAGCTTTTATCTTTCAATACGGTGCTGGACAGTGTTTCAAGAGCAACGCTGGTCTCTGCCGACAGGATTTCGCTCGACCAGAGTGCACTGGAAGAAAAGTTCGACCCTTCTCACCCTATGGCGGACGAGAACGGCAATGTCGAAATGTCGAATGTGAAGCTCCTGGTCGAAATGGCCGATGGGCGCGAAGCCAGCCAATCATACGAAGCTAATCTCGCAACGTTTAAACAAGCTCGCGAAATGTACGCAAGTCTCCTTGACGTACTGAAGAGGTAGAAAATCTCATGAACGTAAATGTTTTTAACGCCCTGAATTCGACGAATGCCGGGCAATCTTTGCTGAATGCGAAAAAATCGCAGGCGGACGCTGGAAATGGCGGCGCTGAGTTCAAGCCAGTCGAGACTGCGAAAGATTTTACTAACGCTATCGCAAACAGCGAGCGCGCCGCATCAGCGTACATGATCGGAAAAGCTGATCCGCATTCCGTGGTCGAAGCGATTGCCTCTGCGGAACTCGCGGTCGAAACAGCCGTCACGGTTCGTAACCGCGTTGTCGAGGCCTACCAAGAATTGCTGCGGATGCCGATCTAGAGAAGGCGTCGCATCATGACCGAAGCAGAAATCATTGACTTACTGAGAGAGTATTTGTGGACGGGTGTCTGGATTTCGGCGCCGTTGCTGATTACTGCGCTCGTGGTCGGCATCGCTGTCGGCTTGTTTCAGGCGTTGACATCGATTCAGGAAATGACCCTCACTTTCGTGCCGAAACTGGTTGCGATGCTTATCGTCTTTACGCTTTGCATTGGCTTCTCCGCAAATCTGTTGCTCGGGGTCTTCGACGCCAGCGTCGCTCGCTTTATCGCGCAGTAAACCATGAAAATTTTCCGCATCATTTTTTTGTTTTGCGTATTCTGGCCCGGCGCAGTCTCGGCAAAGAGCGAAAACACATCAACGGCGTGTATTGACGCGGCGGCGAAAGCAGAGGCTCGTCACGGCATCCCGAAGAAGCTGCTGCAAGCCATTGCACTCGTTGAAACGGGACGAAGCGAAGATGACGCATTCGTTGCCTGGCCGTGGACCACAAATATTGATGCAAAAGGCCGGTATTTTGAGTCAAAAAACGACGTTATGCGATTTGTTCGCACCCGCCTTCACGCCGGAGACACGTCAATTGATGTTGGGTGCTTTCAGATCAACACAAAATGGCACGGCGAAAATTTTGAGTCGATTGACGATATGATCGACCCGGCCGCGGCAGCCGAATACGCCGCCAAGTTTTTAGTTGAGTTGAAAAACGAGTTTGGCGACTGGCAGACGGCGGCGACAAAATATCACTCCCGGACCCCGACAAACAGCAAACGATACGGAAAGAAGCTCGTTGCGATCCAAGATTCGCTTCTGGAAACATCGCGCACAGATTTAGGCCGGATAGAGCCGCTATTTGCGCCCTCGCCGATTGCAACAACAGGCGCCAATGCCGGCGGCATCGCGCTCTCGAGTTTTCTTGATGCGAAACCACTATTCGAGATGGGCCCGCGCCCTTCACTTCTTCAGGATACAGGCACGCCGTGAATTTTAACGTTAAATCATTTTTTCAACCGACCGTGATGCTCGCCATCGCGCTGATGGTCGTCATTATTATGATGATCCTGCCAGCGCCGGCCTGGGTCGTTGATGTCGGATTGACGGTATCGTTTGCGATCGCGATTCTCATTTTGACCATCACGCTGTTTATTGATCGTCCGCTCGACTTCTCATCGTTTCCGACGGTCCTGCTCGCATCATTACTACTACGCCTGTCGTTGAACGTTTCCTCTACGAAACTGATCATTGGCGAAGGCCACACCGGCGTTGATGCAGCGGGCGGCGTCATTCAGGGGTTCGCCATGTTCATCATGGGCGGGAATGTTTTTCTCGGCCTTGTGATCTTTGTCGTTCTTCTAATTGTCAACTTTATGGTCATCACTAAAGGCGCCGGCCGGATGGCGGAAGTTGGCGCACGGTTCGCCCTCGACGGCATGCCCGGCAAACAGCTGGCGATCGATTCCGATATCGCCGCCGGCGCCATCAGCCACGACGAAGCTAAAATCCGCCGTCAGGTTGAACAGGAAGAGACAACGTTCTTCGGTTCTCTGGACGGCGCTTCGAAATTCGTCAAAGGCGACGCAATCGCCGGGCTACTCATCACGCTGCTCAACCTTGTTGTCGGACTTGCAATTGGCATCGGCGCGCATGAGATGACGTTCGGCGAGGCCATATCGACTTACTCAATCTTGACGGTCGGCGACGGCCTTGTTTCGCAAATTCCCGCGGTCATCATTTCCATTGCCGCTGCATTGTTGCTTTCGAAAGGCGGCGTTCTAGGTTCAACCGATCGCGCACTCTTTGACCAACTGAGCAAATATCCCGCCGCTATGGGCACCGTCGCAGCGATGCTTTGTGTCTTTGCGTTGTTTCCCGGCATGCCCTTTATACCGTTTATGGCCGGCGCAGTGATTTTGGGTTCGCTTGCGTATTTCGCACAACAGCGACAACAAAAAGAGGAAGTCGATAAAGCGAAGGCCGAAACAGAAGAAGCAACGGAAGACCCAACCGAAATATCCCTCGGCGATATTCTCGACCTTGACGAAATTCACCTTGAATTCTCGCCAAATATAATTCCGCTGTGTCTCGACGCATCGAGCGGGCTCGACAAACGAATATCGAAAATTCGCAGATATGTAGCCGGAGAATTCGGATTTATTGTGCCGGCCACGCGCCTTACTGACAATTCTGCGTTGCGTGAAAATGAATATGCAATCCGAATTCATGGCGTCGAAGTCGCCCGCAGCTGGCTCGATCCAAAAGGCGTGATGGTCCTCACCCGCGATGACATACCATTAAGTATTTCTGGAAAAGACGTCACCGAACCGGTTTACCAGGCGCCAGCACGCTGGATACCGGCTGACCAAAGCGAAAACGCCGTAGTTCTAGGCTTGCCTGTTATCGAACCGGTCGAAGTCATTGCAACCCATCTTCTGGAGGTCATCAAAGGGAACTTCGGCAGGCTGATGACCCGTCGCGCTTTGCGACGCATCCTGGATGAATTTGTCTCAACATCAGACGCAGCAAAGGCGGAAGCCAACAAAAAAATACTTGATGAATTTATCACCGACGACACGCCGTACGATTTGGTGCAAGCGGTCTTCCGATTGTTGCTCGAAGAACGCGTCTCAATTCGCAATTTGCCGGTAATTCTGGAATCGATCAGCGAGGGACGATCGGTTTTATCGACGCCGGAACAAATCGCTGAATACGTTCGGCAACGTATCGGGCTTCAACTTACGGCTAAACTTAGAAATGACGAAGGATATTTGCCCCTGATCCAGCTCGCGCCGGAATGGGAAGAGTTATTCCAGCAGCAAGAACAACGACAGGAAAACGGCGTCAGCGATATTGCGTTATCACCGACGGATTTCAATCGCCTCGCAATGGCTATCCGCGAAGGCATCGCGAACGCCGTTTCGAAAGGTTCTTTTCCCGCCGTCGTCACGAGCTCTCAGCGCCGGCGTTTTCTAACGACAGTGCTTTCGGCAAAGGGAATACGTAATCCTGTTATCTCTTATGAGGAAATTGACCCGACAGAGCGCCCGTCGATTCTCGGCGTCGCATAGCGGGGCAACATGGATTTCTTTCCCCTTGCCGCACTAACGCCGCTTCGCGAGCTCGGCGACGGATATGTCGTGCTCGCCGCCGCGATATTCACACGGCTTTCCGCGCTGCTCTTTTTCCTGCCTGGCATTGGCGAACGCATGATGCCGGTTCGGGTGCGCCTGATTGTAGCGTTGTCGCTCATGCTAGTTTTGCTGCCTGCTGTTTCTGGCGATTTCACAGCGCCGCAGCGTCCATCGCTGATTGCAGCCACATTTGCGGCGGAGGCGATTTGCGGCGCGCTGATCGGCTTTGGTATACGCCTTACTGTGTTCGCAATTCAGACCGCAGGCGCAATCATCAGCCAAAGTCTATCACTGGCGCAGCTATTCGGATCGGCAATTTCATTTGATCAGGAAACGCCGATCTCAACGCTTTTAATGTTCTCAGCCATCGTCATGGCGGTTTCGGCAGGCATTCATTTCGAAACAGTCAACGTGCTGATCATGTCATATGAAATTATGCCATTGGGGAACTTTCCAGGCGCCAGCGCGACCGGAGAATGGGCGGCGGGCCGCACTGCATTTGCCTTTTCCGCTGCTATGTCGCTTGCGTTTCCGTTCATCGTTCTCGGATTCATTTACAATCTCGCCATTGGCGCGGCTAACCGCGCGATGCCGCAGCTCATGGTGGCGTTTGTCGGGATTCCCGCCGTTACAATGGCGGGCTTCGTACTTCTAGCGGTCTGCGCACCGGTCATCATAACAGTCTGGCTTGATATGACGCGCGATATTGTTGGCGATCTGTTGGCGGCAACGCCATGAGCGATAACGAACAAACGAGCGCCGACGATAAGATCCACGAACCTACAGAGCAAAAGCTGCGCAAGTCCCGTGAGCAGGGCGATGTCCCCTACTCCATGGAAGCGACCGCCGCGATCACGTATGGCGTCTTCTTTATCGCAATCCTGACATACTCCGGCTGGATGAGCATGGACATCTTCGCCGCGTTGGCGCCATTTCTTTCAAATCCGGAAGCCATAGCACTGGCGTTCGCGTCGCCTAATCAACAGGAAGTCGCCGGCGATCTGCTTTTTCGCTCATTCCGCGCGGTTATCTTGTTACTCCTAATTCTCATCGTCGGTGTTATCGCCTCCGCCACTGTTCAACGCGCATTCGCGTTTTCCCTTTCAAAAATAAAACCGAAACTCTCGCGCCTTTCGATCTTGACGAATGCAAAGAACAAATACGGCCCGGAGGGACTTTCGGAGTTCGTAAAAAAAAGTGCAAAACTATGCGCCATCATGGCCATCGTTTTGTTTGCGGTGAAGGATCGTTTTTTTGATTTGCCCACGCTTATCGGAAAACCGGCGAATGCATTGCCGACCTATTTTTTCAAGGAAACTATTTTCTTCATTGGCCTTATCACTGGCGTGGCGGCGCTAATCGGTTTTCTCGACTTGCCGTGGCGAAAATTCCAACACAGTAAGCGCCTGCGGATGTCTCATGAAGAGATGAAACGCGAAAACAAGGAAACTGAAGGCGACCCGATGCTGAAAGGCGCGCGTCGCCAAAGAGCGGAAGCAATAGCAACCAACCGCATGATGGCCGAGGTGCCGAACGCCGATATCATTATCGTCAATCCAACCCACTACGCGACAGCGCTGAAATGGGATCGGGCTCGCGGCCTGACGCCGGTTTGTATTGCCAAGGGCGTCGACGAAGTCGCTGCGCGCATCCGGAAAACTGCCGCCGAACACGGCGTCCCCATCAGGCGCGACCCCCCAACCGCGCGCTCTATCTATGCAATGGTCGATGTCGGGAAAGAAATTAAACGCGAGCACTTTGCCGCGGTCGCTGCAGCGATTCACTACGCCGATCAGGTTCGAAAGAAAAAAATTCGGGCTGATGAATCATGAAAAAAAGTGATGTAAAAACCCTCAGCAAGTTGTTTACGCTCAAACAGCAGGCGGCGTCGTTAAAGTACAAGCAACGCCTGACCGAACAGCAGCATCTATTCGAAGAAGCAGCACGGTGTTTGCGTGAAAGCTACATCACCCAGATAGAC
>JAJFFU010000046.1 GCA_021776465.1 Parvularculaceae bacterium | reverse complement strand
TCTGCAATTTCGTCCATCGCCTCGTGCGCTTCGGGCAATATTCGATCAAAAGCGTGCCAGACATGGGGCATGTGTTCCCAGATCTGGATCTCGGCCGGTGACCCGTTTGCGGCGCGCTTGGCGGCGTATCGCCGGGCGTCGTCGAACAATATTTCTGCAGCGCTCACATGAATAAGCGTTGGCGGCAGCTTGGACAGGTCTGCAAAAATCGGAGATACGGCAGGGTTCGCCGGCGAAATCCGATTGCCGCGCCATGTCGCCCACAAAAGCATCGCATGCGGGATTTTCAAAATCGGTTCCGCCAGCGGCTGCAACATAATGTCGGTTTTAAAATTCTCTCGCAGGCTGGGGCTCGTTAACGTGGAGTCCGTCGCGGGAGAAATCGCAAACACCGCGTCGGCGGCGCGCTTTTTCTCATCGCGGACCCAGTTGATCACGGACAATACGAGGTTTCCGCCGGCGGAATCGCCGCCAATTGCGATGCTTTTTGCCTTGGCGCGTCCGCCCGGGCCGTTTTCGCAAATCCATTCATAAGCGGCGCGGCAATCGATAACGCCGGCCATGCGCGGGTTTTCCGGCAGGAGTCGGTAATTCGGCGCGAAGACGGCGCAGCCCGTGCGGTTCGCCATATTTGTAATGATCGGTCGGTGGCTTATTGCGCTGCCAACCATATGCGCGCCGCCGTGCAGATAAAGAATACGCCGCGTCGGATCGCAGTCTTTTGGCAGCGTCCATTCGCCGGTGACTTTTACTTTACCCGCACGCGCGACGTCGTCCCGGAACTCGCAATCGAATTCGCGGACCAGTCCGATCTGGTCAAATTTTTCGCGCTTGGCGGCAAGTTTGTCTTTTGACGATCCAGTTGACGCCGCCGGCATAATGAAATTTTCGATGAGATATTGGTTGACGTTTTTTACGCCTTCCGAATTCGGGTCGGGCTGAAAAGCGGGCGGAAACTCGGCGCCGTCATATTTTGATAGATCCTCGCCGGACAGATGAAACCTAGTGAGCGCGGCGGCTGCGACGCCGGCGACAGCAACGGCAGGCGCGCCAACGGCGAGGGCTGCATAAAACATGGGCGAGGACTCCGAATTCCAGTTGGCGCCAGTTTACGGGAACCGCGGTGGCGCCGCGACGGGAAAAAGCAGTATCCCGCCTTATATTTTCTGGTTGTAGTCGCCGACTTCGCTGTGTTTTTGCAGCTCGGCGTCAAGTTCGGCGAACATCGCCTTCATATTTGCCTCGGAAACCGGGCTTTCGACCACCACAACCAACTCTGGCTTGTTTGACGAGGCGCGAACGAGACCCCACGTGCCATCCTCTGCCGTGATGCGAATGCCATTGACGGTCACGATATCGCGGACCGGCTGACCGATGATGTCTTTGCGCGCAGACAGCGCCGCCACGACTTTTTCGACAACGCCGTATTTTTCTTCATCGGCGCAATGGGGCGACATGGTCGGCGACTGGAAGGTGTTCGGCAGCGCCTTTCGCAAATCCGATAGGTTTTTATCCGGGTTTCGGTCGAGCATCTGCAAGAGCGCGATGGCGGCGACAAGACCGTCATCATATCCCCGCCCAATCGGGTCATTGAAAAAGAAGTGCCCGGACTTTTCAAAGCCGGCCAGCGCCCCCAGCTCATGGCTCTTGCGCTTGATATAGGAGTGACCCGTTTTCCAATACATGGTCTTAGCGCCGTTTTCGATGAGCACCGGGTCCGTCATGAACAGGCCCGTAGATTTTACGTCGACCACGAATTGCGCGTTTTTATGAAGGGCGGAGAGATCGCGCGCAATCATGACGCCGATCTTGTCGGCGAAAATTTCATTGCCTTCATTGTCGACGACGCCGCAGCGATCGCCATCGCCGTCAAACCCGAGGGCGACATCAGCGCCGTGTTCGCGGACAGCTTCCTGCATCGCATGAAGCATTTCCATATCTTCCGGGTTCGGATTGTAGCGGGGAAACGTGTGGTCGAGATCGGCGTCCATAGGAACGACTTCAAGCCCAAGGCGCGAAAGGGCCTCGGGGGCGTATGCGCCCGCAGTGCCGTTGCCGCAGGCGGCGATGACTTTCATCTTTCGCTTGAACGAAACGCCTTCAACAATGTCGGCGATATATTTCTCACGAATGCCGGTGATGTATTTATACGCGCCGCCCTCTTGCGCTTTAAAGTCGCCGTTAAGAACAATTTCCTTGAGGCGACCCATTTCATCGGGACCGAATGTCAACGGTCGTGCGGCGCCCATTTTAACGCCGGTCCATCCGTTCTCATTGTGGCTCGCCGTCACCATTGCGACGCACGGGATGTCGAGTTCAAACTGTGCGAAGTAAGCAACCGGTGACAGCGCCAGGCCAATATCGTTGACTTCGATGCCGGCGCTCATCAGGCCGACTGTCAGCGCCTGTTTGATCGACGTCGAATAGCTCCGGAAATCATGGCCGACGACAATGCGCGGGGGTTTGCCCATTTCATGGATCAGCGTGCCGAGACCTGCGCCCAGCGCCTGAATGCCGAGGAGGTTGATTTCCTTTTCGAAAACCCAGCGCGCGTCATATTCGCGAAAGCCCGTCGGTTTGACGAGCGGCGTCACTTCATAATCCAGCGTATTCGCAACAAGATCGGCGCGGGGCGTCGGCAGCATTACAATGGTCCTGGTCAGCGTGAATGTAGTCGCCGATTAAGCCAGGCTGTATCAAACCGCAAGGCGGCTAATCGCCTTTCACAATTGCGTTTGTGGGGCGGCGTAGGGCATTTGTGCGCTTTTCAGGCAGTCAACGAGCCCTATATGGATTGGACTGATCGAGGCGCAAAAGGAACAGGACATGACCAAGCCTATTGAGCTCTATTACTGGCCAACGCCAAATGGCTGGAAGGTCACAATTTTTCTGGAAGAGGCGGGAATCCCGTACAATGTGAATTACGTCAACATAGGCGCGGGCGAGCAGTTCGAACCGGATTTTCTTGAAATTTCGCCCAACAACCGAATGCCGGCGATTGTCGATCCGGATGGCCCTGCCGGCTCGCCTGTGTCGGTTTTTGAAACCGGGGCGATCCTGCAATATCTCGGCCGCAAAACAGGAAAATTCTATCCAACTGACGAACGCGCACGCATCAAGGTCGATGAGTGGCTCATGTGGCAAATGAGCGGCGTCGGCCCAATGCTGGGGCAACTGCATCATTTCCACCATTATGCGCCGGAAGAAATCGCGTATGCGCGTGATCGCTATGCCAACGAGGCGCATCGTTTGTATGGCGTGCTCAATAAAAGGTTATCTGTACACGAATTTGTCGCCGGAAGCGAATATTCGATTGCAGACATGGCGATTATTTCGTGGACCACGCTATGGGAGCGGCATCTGATTACATTGGACGAGTTTCCGCATTTTCATCGTTGGCGCGAACAAATGCTTGCACGTCCGGCTGTCGTGCGTGGGCTTCAGGTTGGCGCGGAAAAACGCATGAAGCTGCAAGACAGTGAAGAAGCAAAGAAAGTCTTGTTTGGACAACGCGCGAAATAGGGAAGACTTCATTCATGCCGCGTGCGCTAGCGCCATTGCTGAAAGATATCCGCGCCTGCCGGATTTGTCTCGATGCGCCAGACAAGGCGGCGTTACCGCATGCGCCGCGCCCGATTGTGCAAGCGTCCCGCGGCGCACGCATTGCGATCTTCGGTCAGGCGCCGGGCAATCTTGTTCATCAAACCGGTATCCCGTTTAACGATCCTTCCGGCGACCGGTTGCGTGAGTGGATGGGCGTGACGCGCGAGGCGTTTTACGATCCGAAAAAGCTCGCCATTGTCCCTATGGGATTTTGTTTTCCCGGCAATGACGCGAAAGGCGGCGACCTGCCGCCGCGCAAGGAATGCCCGCGAGCCTGGCGTGCGCAACTCATGGACGCGCTGCCGAATATAGAGACCGCGATCCTTGTCGGCGGTTATGCGCAAAAATGGCACCTTGAGACCGGCGCATCGAAGAACCTGACGGACACCGTTAAATCATGGCGCGACTTTGCGCCGGATTATTTCCCGACGCCGCATCCGTCATGGCGCAACAATGCGTGGTTGAAGAAAAATCCGTGGTTTGAAAGTGATGTCCTGCCGACGCTTCGACGGCGGGTGAAGCGGCTGATGGCGTAGACCTGTGGGACGAAATCAACGTCATTCCGGGGCGTGACAACGTCACGAACCCGGAACCCATAGTACAACATCACATCCGCATTACACGATTAATGGCAGCGCCATGGATTCCGGGTTCCGTGCGCCGCACGGTCCCGGCATTACAAGCGTGTTGTCGCGGCCCATTCAGGCGAAGCATTGCAAGCTCTCGAAAGTGTGACCTTAACCGCTCATTAAGAAATATCCGTGAGCGGCGTATTTAACGATTTGTCAGCCATCAAGCGCCTAGATTTTCCGTAGAAATTGCAACCGCTGCAATCTGGAAGATTGAATGACCGCTACAACTGCCAAACTACCGGGCACGGGCGCGCGGCTCGCGCTGGCGAGCCGGCGGTTTTATGCATGGTGGGAAGGCTACGCTTTTGATGAGGCCGCAGAACGCGCGGCCCTTCAGGCTAGGCTGCCGATCGGCGGCGCGTCCGGCCGGCCGGCCCGCGAGATTGTCGCCGAGGCGATATGGGGTGCTGGCCGCCTTGAGCCGGGCTCGCCGACGTACACGATGCGCTATGCGCGGATGCTGGGTCTGCCCGTAAAGTCGAGTGTCGTCATTTTTGGCGCCGGCGCCGGCGGTCCCTTGCGAGATCTCGATCATGGAACGCGATGGAAGGCGAAGGGGTTCACCCAGTCCAGTTCCGCCGTCGCTAAAAACCTGACGCCTTACGGCGAGGCCATGGGCCGGATCAACAAATCCTGCGCCGATGGCGCGATATCTTTCTTCCAGTTAAACGGTGACACAAACCCGGTCGTATTCGCCGAGTTTGCCGCTGAGCTTCTGGACGTTGGCGCAAAAGCTGTGTTCGCTGATTTTGCCGTTGTTCGAAAAGGCGCCCGGTTACCCAAGTGTTTTTCTGCTGGCGCCGGTACGATGCCAAAAACCGAAAGCGAGTATCGCGAAATTTTGCGCGCAGCCGGCTTTGTCGTTGAGGAGGCGGGGGACGATACGCCGGCGTTTTTGCCGATCATCGCTGAAGCTTGGTCAAATTGGCGGCGCATCTATGATGCAATCGGAAATATTGACGATGCCGATCTGCGCGCAGAGATGTTGCGCGCCATGGCCGAGCACGCCCGGCTCTGGGCCGAACGGTATGAAGCGCTGAAATCAGGGCAATTACGCATTTTGTTCATGCGGTGCGCGCGTCGATAATTATCGGCGGTAATTCCGCCAATCATCGAACCGCGCAATGAATACAAACAAGACCGCTAAGACAATAAGAACAAGCAGGGCAAACTGCACCTGCGCTTCGACGGCGTGAACCTGATGTTTTGACGGGCGCTGTTGCATGGTGTCGTCGAGAATGATTTCCCCATGCTCCGCCGTCTCGTCTTCGGCGCCGATGCTGCCATCGTCGGTTTCAACAATGATGTCGTCATCAACCTGGCTGCGCGGCGGCGTTGAGCCCTCACCCGCGGACGGGTCTTCGGTGACGCCGCGCCCGGTTTCAATGTTGGTCTCGACCTGGTCAAGCTCCTCGGCGCTGTCGCGGCCCATGGTGGAGGCGGCGACGCCGGCGCCGCCGGCGACGGTCGCACCTTGAACGGTGCGGCTCTCGGCAATGTTGTCGCGGCGGGGCGCATCCTCAACCGGCGTAACGCGGGAATTGTCGTTGATGTTGTTCGGCTCACGGACGATTGGCGGATTAGACGGCGTCAGAAAAACCGCGCGTTCGGCCGCGCGCCGACGCGTCAGGCCGGCGACCTCGCGAAGGACGCCGCCGACGGTCGCTTTATTCCACCAGGTCAATGCATCCGCTGCGCCCATTCGGTCATTGCGATTGAGACGTCGCCGCGCCGTAGAACCGCGATAAGCGTCCGCGCCAACATTGTAGATAAAGCTCACAAGGGCGTCGAATTCGTTCTGGTTGAGATCGACCTTGGTAAGGCTATCGACAGAATTTTCGCGTGGTTTCAGGTCTCGCTGCAAGAGCGCGTCGGCGTCGCGTTCCGATATTCGCATGCCGGGCTCGACATCAGCGCCGGTGTGGCCGTAGCCGATCGTCCAGACGCCGGCGATATCTTGATAGGCCTCAAGCTCCAGACCTTCGAATTGTTTGATCAGTTCAATGCCGCGCGCCGAAATTTTCACCAGTACAATCCCACTATGACGGCGGTGATGATATCCAAGAATTGTGGCGATGTGTAGGAGGAGAGCGCAATTGCGAGACAGCGCCGGCTCGCGCTTTTGCCCGGCTGGCGAATTCCTGATAGCGTCCTCAGCCAGTAGTCAATTGAGTTGAGGGGTTCATGAGTATCTTGTTGAAAATAACGGCGGTTTTTGCCGCCGCCGCGATTATTGCATCCAATGCACAGGCGCAGCCGGCGGCGAACGCACAATTGCTCGCGCCGGCGAAAATCGAGAAGGCGAGCGCCGCCGATATCGCCGGGGTCCTTGAACCTTTGGCGATCACTGTTGAGCCATTCGAGGAAGGCGATGACAGCGCCTATACGATCATGGCGACGACCGAGAGCGGCGGGCAATTTCTGGTGACGCTATTTGCCTGCGCCGACCCTCTTGCCGGTACGGACTGTGAAGGCGTGTCGAGCTACGCTGGATTTTCCAACGCTGGCCTCGCATATGAAGATCTCAACCGGTACAATCTGGAATCTGCCGTATCAAAGGCGATCAATGTCGCCGATCAAAATGCGGTGATCTTCGGGGTGCAGCAATATTTGAGCGGCGGCGTTTCGCCCGGCAACATGCAATTCGTGATCGTGCTCTTTCTCGCAGACCTTGATCAATTTATGGCCGGCGCACCCAATGAGCAAACATCGGTTTCAATGTCAGCGACGCAGAGCGAAACAGCGCGGCCGAAGACCGGCAATCTTTTGTCAGCGCGTGATGCGTCGGCGACCGCTGCAATTGGGCCCTATTCGATAAAAGGCGCAATCGCTTCGGCGATCAATAATACGGGCAATGTAGCGTTTACGACGCCTGCTCAGCCTTAGGCGTTTTCGTTCACGGAGATCGGCGCCGGTTTCGGCGTCGTCTTCGGACCGTATCCTTGTGATTGCTGTTGCGCGGCGGCTTCATCGGCGATGGCTTTGATGACGCCTTCGCCGGCTTTTGCCGCGCCCTCCAGCAAGGCGCGCTGGCGCGATGCGCGCGCTTCAAACGAAGTGGTTATTTCCCGCAGTTCAGCAAGAAGACCGCTTTCGGCTGACTGAACGACAGCGCGGTTTTGCGCGACATCACGGATTGATTGCGCATAGGCGGCGGCGAGGCGGGCTTTTTCCGCCTGTAGCGGCGCAATTTCCCGCGGTCGCTGCGTTTCCAGCAATTCGTTTTCCTGCGCAAAAATTGCACTCAGCGATTGGGTGATATCCATTAATGCGCGAACGCGCGCAGCCGGATCAATAGGGTCTTCATTCACGAGATATTTCCTTCCCCGAATTGTGTCTGCGCTTGCATGTCGATTAAGGCGGCTTTCACCTGATCGGCGATCCCGATGCCGCCGCGTTCGGCCATGGCCTCGGCGTATTTTTCCTGAAGCATGGCGCCGAAGATGGATTGTTCCGCGCCGTCACCACCAAAAAGGCTCGGCGCTTTGGCGCTTTCAAACATGGGCTTTAAAAGTTCGGCGAGCATTAGCGCTTCGAATTCTTGCGCTTTGCGCTCAATGACGGCGGTCTCGCGTGGTCCGAGCGAGGACGCGGTCGCTGATATGGCGGCGAGGTGTTCCATCAGAGCACTTCGATGTCGGCTTGCAATGCGCCGGCCGCTTTGATCGCCTGCAAGATGGCGATCATATCGCGGGGCGGCACGCCAAGCGCGTTCAACCCGTCAACGAGGTTCGACAGGCGAACGCCGCCGTCAACGATGGTCAGTTGCGCCGGGGCTTCGTCGACGCCGGCGGTGGTGCGCGGTACGACGACGGTGCGGCCGGTTTCAGAAAACGGGCTTGGTTGGCTGACTTGCGGCGTTTCCGATATTGAAACTGTCAAGGAGCCTTGTGCGATGGCAACCGTTGAGACGCGCACATCACTTCCCATCACGATGACGCCCGAGGCTTCGTCGATAATCACCTTCGCGGCTTTGTCCGGCTCGACGCGCAGTCCTTCGATCGCACTGAGAACGGCGACCATATCGCCGTCAAAAGACGCCGGGCGCGCCAATCGGACCGTGCCCGGATCGGCGACGGTCGCGGCGCGGCCGCCGAGGCGTGCGTTAATGGCGGCGGCGATGCGTTGGGCCGTTGTAAAATCAGGATTGCGCAGGGCGAGTTTTATCGATTGGCGGTTCGCAAAATCGAAACTGATCTCGCGCTCCACGACGGCGCCATTGGCGATGCGCCCGTTGGTCGGCACGCCGCGCGTCACGGTGGCTGCATCGCCGCGAGCGGCAAAACCGCTGACGGCGACGGACCCTTGTGCGACAGCGTAGACTTCGCCATCGGCGCCGTAGAGCGGAGTTACGAGGAGAACACCACCGCGCAGCGACTCTGCGTCGCCCATTGCGCTGACGGAAATGTCGAGATGCGTGCCCTGGGTCGCAAAGGCCGGCAGGTTCGCTGTTACCATAACAGCGGCGATATTATCTGTATCGAGAGCTTCGGAGCGAATATTGACGCCCATTCGCTCAAGCATTGAGATCAGGCTTTCGCGCGTGAAGGGCGTGTTGCGGATGCGATCGCCGGACCCGTCGAGGCCGACGACAAGGCCGTAGCCGATCAACATGTTCTCGCGCACGCCTTCCACATTGGTCAGGTCTTTGATGCGCGATTCCGCCAGCGCTGCATTCGTTGCGGCGGCGAGGGCGATCAGGGCGATAAAGAGCGACTTCAACATCAGGGCCGGTTCTGTTTTGCGCGAGCGCGCGATTATTCCTGGACTTGATTTTGCGAAGGCTGTGCCAACATTGGCGCGGCGTAAAATGTGAGGAAATATGCGGGGTTGCACTGTTTTACCGGCGTGGCCGCGTGCTGCTTGGCGCCAGACAGCGGCACATTTTGCCGAGCGACTTTTGCCGTGATTAACAAAAACTTTATGCCGGCGGTTCAATATTCCGTCACATGGATCGGCGAACCAGATGACAAGAATTTCGCGCATTGGAAATACGAACGCGCCCGGCGCGGCGTCGAAGGCCAAATCGGCGTCCGGCGTCTTTCATGCGGCGACGTCTGCGCCTGCGGACGCAACGGGTCGCGCCGACGCTGCGCCCGCTGCGTCAACGCTTGGCGCGCTGATTGCGCTACAGGGCGGCGATTATTCAGGCGCGAAGAGCGGCAATAGAAAAACTTATGTTGCGGCGCAGCAAGTTCTCCAGGAACTTGAACGCCTGCAACATGCATTGCTCGACGCCACGAATGGCGTGCGCTCCGTCGAATCCCTTGAAAAGGCCGCAGCCCTGCGTGCGCATGCGGGTGCGGATGCAAAACTCATTAGTCTTTACGACGAAATCGCACTACGTGCGCGCGTAGAACTCGCAAAACTTGGCCGCTAATGAGCGGCTGAAAACCAATCTTCAACACTTAATTTCTATTGAACATCCGTGACGGAGCGTGACGGCGAAACAAAAGCTTGAGCGACCTGAGGCCCGTCGCTATAGAGAGCCCGCATTCGATTCGGGGCGGGGCCTGGTAGCGTGTACCGTGCATAGGGAGCATAGAATGTCTGTAAGCGAGTTAGACGAGTATCGTCCGTCTGAAGACGAACAGTTCATGAATGACCGTCAAAAGGAATACTTCCGAAAAAAATTGCTCAACTGGAAAGATGACATTCTGAAAGAAAGTCAGGGGACGCTGGATAATCTGCAGGAAGACGACAATCACCTGCCAGACATCGCGGACCGCGCATCCAGTGAAACAGAAAAAGCGCTTGAATTGCGAACGCGTGATCGCCAGCGCAAAGTGATTTCGAAAATTGATGCGGCGCTGCGCCGGATCGAAACTGGCGAATACGGCTTTTGCGAAGATACCGGGGAGCCGATTTCATTGCGCCGGCTGGATGCGCGACCGATCGCAACCATGTCCCTGGAAGCGCAGGAGCGCCATGAGCGATCCGAGCGCGTTCATCGCGACGACTGATTTAAGACTATCCTTCGCGTTGAAGAACGATCGCAGTTGCAATAACGGCCGTTGCGATAATCAACGACGCCATGACGGCCGACGAGAAGCCGGAACCTTGCAAAGCCAATCCGTCTAACAGCGTTGATTGCGATGCAGATTCAAATAACCGGTTGAATTGCGCGGCGGCGATGCCGGCGCCTAAAACCCCGACAACACCGAGAACGCCAGCGCGCACGCGTTTGCGTGATTCGATCCGGTATTTCAGTTTGCGGGCAAAACTGTCATCTTCAAATTTGGCGGCGAGGGCGTTCAAATCTTCGCTCAACAGAGCGCCAAGGTCATCATCGCGCATAAATCACTCCACTGGTTTTGACGCCGACGCTGTCGGCATTTTCGTTTGTAGGCGCAGAAAGCATGGCGCGCATTTTCTCGCGCCCGCGCAAGACCCAACTCTTGACCGAACCGAGTGGGGCGCTGAGCGCCGCAGCCGCTTCCGCATGGGTGAATCCAACCGCATCGCATAACAGCAATGACGCGCGTTCGTTTTCCGGCAATCGCGACAAGGCGTTTTTCAAGTCCAGAGATATGTCGTCGAACGAAGCCGGTCCGGTTTGAATGCCATTCTCGGCCGCCGCGGCGCTGATACGGGTGACCGCATCGTCGCGCCGTTTTTGTTGCAGGAATTCGCGATAGGCGATGGCGAAGAGCCAGGAACGGAACGAAGCGCCGCCGCGAAAGTCGGCAATCGCGCGATGGGCCTTGATCAAACTTAGCTGCGCGATGTCATCAACGCTTGCGTGATCACCCGACAGGCGCACCAGGAACGCACGCAGTTTCGCCTGATGGCGTCGCACAAGTTCGGCGAAGGCGTCGTCGTCGTGCGTCGCCTTCGCCAGATAAACGAGATCTATGTCGCTTTTGCCCATGGCCGGTGAGACCAGCTTACACAGTCGGTTCGCGCGGCGCAAAGAAGTGGAAGCCAATAAAGGCGAGGCCGACAAGCCCAGGGAACGATGCAACGCCCAGCATCGGGCCAAAAGCTTCTTCTTCTGGAATGACGTAGCCGAGTGTCGTGAAGGCGAGTGCGATAGCCACCAGAATGATACCCCGGCGAAGATCGGCGTTGCGTCCGACATTTTCGCGCACAATGGCGTCGATGAGCTGCGGATCGGCGTTGCCGGTTTTTTCTATGGCAACCCGGATTGCGTCGTAAACGACCAGGCGTTTTTTGTAACTGAAGTGAAACGCGAAAAAGGCGATTAAGGCGATGGAGCCAAATACCACCAGCGGTATTAGAACATCTTCGGTCATGGGGTCTCCTTTTCTTTTCCCGTGCTGCCATTTTTATGGCGGCGGCGGTTCATTGGGACGCGCCGCATAACAGGTAGATGCGCCGGGCGCCCAATTTGGATGCACGGCGCGGAAAATTAGCGCCCGATGCGGCTAAACGACGGCATGACGGGACGAAGCGACCGCCGCCGACCCGTATGCCGGGTCGGCGGGGTACGGCGGTAAAGTCAGCGCTTAGCTTGCCGTTGGGATCCGCAGCGTCTGGCCCGGATAAATCTTGTCCGGATCGGAAAGCATTGGTTTGTTGGCTTCAAAGATCACGGGATACTTCATGGCGTCGCCGTAAAATTCCTTGGCGATTTTCGACAGCGTATCGCCCGACTTCACAGTGTAGAAATTCGACTGCGCCGGTTCGTCTTCAATATCGATGTGGGATTCGACTTCACCGACACCCGGCGTATTACCGGCGGCGACGATTGCCTTTTCCGCCTCGGCGCGAGTCTTTGCCTTGCCTTTGAGAACGACGCGTTCGCCGTCATGCTCGACATTCAGGTCCTTGACGTCGGTCTTGTGTCCGGTGATCCGATCCTTGATGCCGTCTGCGATGTTCGTAACGCCTGCGCGAAATTTCTCGCCGGCTTCTCTTGCAAATTTGAAAATCATTTGTCTGTCTCCTGATGAGTGGATTGGGCGCGCGTCCACAAAAAGTGTTTGCGGTTTTTTTTAGGTACGGACGCGCGATTACTACAAACTATAGAGGGTGTCAGCGATCCGAAGAATCGCGTCCCCCGCTCTAGCGACGACCGAAAAACCCGCCGAGAATTTTCTTTCCCGCCGCTTCCAGCATATCGTCTTTGAAGTCTCCATCGCCGTCCTGATCGAGGAACTGCATCAGCCCGCCAAGTTCCGACGGGGCGGCTTTCTGGACCCGGACGCTTTCTTCGGTGACGAGACCGGCGAGGGCCGATGCGTCGAGACCCTGTTCGCGTTTGGCGCGGCCGAGGGAGGCGAGCACCATCGGCGCCGCCATGGCCAGCAATTGTCCGACCTGACCCTGATCGACGCCAGCCGTTTTGGCGAGGGCGCGTTCCGTCTGGGCCTGTTTGCCGCCGAGAATATGGCCGAGGATTTTTTGTCCGTCCGCCAGTGTGTTGTCCTGGCCAAGCTGGCTCAGATTATTGAGCAGGCTGCCATCATGGCCGTCGAGCGCGCTGGCGAGGGCGTCGGCGCCATTTGGTTGCGAAGCGTTCTTTTTCAAACCGCCCATGAGCGCCGCCATCGCCATGGGCATGAGCTGCGCCGCCAGCCCTTCGTTCAGTCCCGTTTTCTGCGCCGCCTGTTGCGACATTTGACCGACGACAACGTCGCTCAATTGATCCATCAATGACATGAATGTCCCGCCTTTTCTTTAGTTTCACGCCCACCCTGCGGCGTATCCTAGTCCGGTGGGAGAGGGGCTGCAATTTTTTGATTATCGGCGCCTTGCGCGCTCACAGGACTCCGCTATGAAGGCCCATGGAGCGACGCAAATCTTCATCGGATAGGGGCAAAGGCCCGAATTCCTCGAGAAAAGGGCGCGCGAAAAACCCCGACCCTAAAACGCCGTCCAAAATCGCGAAAACCGCGCTAGGCGCTGAGCCTGAAAAACGCGGCCGCGTGAACGCTGTGCCGACAAAAGGCGAGGCTTCGAGCCGCGATTTCAATGTGCACGTGAAAACGGCGAAACGGCGTGAATATGGGTCAACGCTCTGGCTCAAGCGGCAGTTGAATGACCCGTATGTGCGCAAGGCGAAAGCGGAAGGCTACCGTTCCCGTGCGGCCTATAAAATGTTGGAGCTTGACGAAAAATTTTCGCTCCTGAAATCCGGCGCCCGCATTGTTGATCTCGGTTGCGCGCCGGGCGGTTGGTTGCAGGTCGCTGTCAAAAAAGCCGGCGCGCGCAGCACGATCGTCGGGATAGACTATCTTAATGTGCCGGCCATCGCTGGCGCGGACATTCTCGAAATGGATTTTCTTGACGAGGCGGCGCCGGATGCGCTGAAGAAAATGCTGAACGGAGATGCGGACATCGTCCTTTCCGATATGGCGGCGCCCACGACCGGGCATCGATCGACAGACCATCTGCGCATTGTCGCGCTGGCCGAAGTGGCGCTGGACTTTGCAGAAGACGTGTTGACGCCGGGCGGCGCTTTTGTCTGCAAGGTTTTCGCCGGCGGCGCCGAAGGCGAAATCCTGGCGCGCCTGAAACAGAATTTCAAAACCGTCAAGCACGCGAAGCCGAAAGCGTCGCGGTCGGACTCCGCGGAGAAGTATGTTGTTGCAACGGGCTTCAGGGGGCGGGAATGAGTATTATCGTCGCGATAAACGATGTTGACGCGAACGTCGTCTGGGTTGGATCGAACGGCCGCGCGACGCTTGGCAGCCTTCGTGCGCCGTCGGTGGATCATAAATGGAAGGCGATGAACGGCTGGCTGATCGGCATCACCGGATCCGGACCGAAACTGGAAGCGCTGGATGCGCACGCAAAAGAATTTCCCGATACGGCCGAACACCCGTTCGAAGTTTTGCGGTTCATGAAAAGCGCATATGAGGCGTTCGATATTGGCGATACCGAAGAAGGGCTGAAGCGCTATTGCGGCAGCGGCATTCTTATCAGCAAGACCGGCCGCATCTGGGATTTCGACAATTCCTTTTGCCTCACCGAAGTCGAGAGCGGCGCCTTCTGGGCGCAAGGCTCCGGCATGGAAATCGCCCTTGGCGCGGCCGCAGCGCTCGAAGATTACATCGCGTCGCCGCGTGACCGCTTGCGGCGCGCCGTTGAAATTACCATCGCAAAAGACGTCGACTGTCCGGGCGAACTGATCGTGCAATCGTTTGATCGCGACGGCGCACTGTCTCCTTTGGAAGTTGCTTCATGAAAATCTGGGTCTCATCATTGCGCGACGTCCACGACGCGCACGGGAGAGCGAAGCCGGCGCAAATCATCAGCCTGTTGTCGCCGGGTTCGGACTTTCCGGATTTCGACGGGTTTGGCGATGATCGGCATATGCGCGTTGAGGTGAACGACATCCTTGAGGACATGGAAGACCGCCCGGCGCCCCATGAGCGACATGTCGAAACGGTGATCGCGTTTTTGAAAGACTGGCAACCGGACAATGCATTGCTTGTCCATTGCTGGGCCGGAATGAGCCGATCCACGGCGACAGCACTCATCGCCGCCTGTATGCACAATCCGCAGACGGATGAAGCGCAAATTGGCGCAGCGCTGGCGGCGGCCTCGCCAACGGCATATCCAAACACGCGTATTGTCGCCATCGCGGATGAAATTCTCGGCCGCAATGGACGCATGGCGCGGGCCGCGGAAAAAATTCGCAAAGATGAGGCGCGGATCACTGAAATTTATCGCGTCGCCGAGGCGTCGCCGTTTCATATCCCATCGAGGTTTTGAGGAAGACTGACTATGGAAATCAGAGATGCGCTGACATTCGACGATGTACTCCTGGAGCCCGGCCCGTCCGAGGTGATGCCGAGCGAGGTCAATGTGAAGGCGCGGCTGACGCGCAATATCACGCTGAACATACCCGTTATATCCTCAGCGATGGACACGGTGACTGAAGCGGAAATGGCGATCGCCATGGCCCAGCATGGCGGCATCGGTGTTCTCCACCGGAACCTATCCGTTGAGGAGCAGGCCGAATGCGTGCGCCGGGTCAAACGCTTTGAGAGCGGTATGGTCGTCAATCCGCTGACCCTGACGCCCGACGCGACGCTGGCCGAAGCCCGCGCGATTATGGACGCGAAAAAAATATCCGGCTTTCCCGTCGTTGAGAAAACAGGCGCCAACGGCGTCGGCAAGCTGGTCGGTGTGTTGACCAACCGCGATATGCGCTTTGCCGACGACCCGGACCAGAAAGTCCGTGAGCTGATGACAAAGGACAATCTCATCACGGTTCGTCCGGGCGCTGGCCGGGAAGAGGTGACGCGGCTTGTCCATCAACACCGGATCGAACGCCTGATCGTCGTTGACGACGCTTACCAATGCGTCGGCCTGATCACTGTCAAGGACATGGAAAAGGCCCAGCGATATCCGCTGGCGGCGAAAGATGCGGAGGGGCGCTTGCGCGTCGCTGCGGCGTCTTCGGTAGGCGATAAGGGGTATGAGCGCTGTGAGGCGCTGATCGATGCCGGCGTTGACGTTGTTGTCATCGATACGGCGCACGGACATTCCGCTGCGGTTTCCGCGCAGGTCGAGCGCATCAAGAAGGCCTCAAATTCAACGCAAGTCATCGCCGGCAATGTTGCGACATACGATGCGTCGCGGGCGCTGATTGATGCCGGCGCCGACGCTGTCAAAGTCGGCATCGGGCCCGGTTCAATCTGCACAACGCGCATCGTCGCCGGCGTCGGCGTGCCGCAACTGACGGCCGTTATCGACGCCGCGCGTGCCGCAAAAGAGTCCGGCGTGCCGGTCATTGCCGATGGCGGCGTAAAATTTTCCGGCGACGTGGCAAAAGCCATCGCCGCCGGCGCCGATTGCGTCATGATCGGATCGCTACTCGCTGGAACAGATGAAGCGCCCGGCGAGGTGTTCCTTTATCAGGGCCGCTCCTACAAATCCTATCGCGGCATGGGTTCGATCACGGCCATGGCGCGGGGGTCGGCCGATCGATACTTTCAGGCTGATGTTACCGAACAGATGAAGCTGGTGCCGGAAGGCATTGAGGGCCGCATCCCGTACAAAGGCGCCATCGGGCCAATCCTGCACCAGTTGGTCGGCGGCGTGCGCGCGTCCATGGGCTATGTGGGCGCCCCGACGATCCCGGAGATGCAGGCGCGAGCGAAGTTCGTGCGCATTACCAATGCTGGGTTGAAGGAAAGCCACGTCCATGACGTCGCGATCACTCGCGAGGCGCCGAACTATCCGACACAGAACTGACGCATCATGCTGAGTGAATTGCCGCGACTTGTCCGCTATGGCTGGCGCATGGCGACACAGCCAAAACAGGTGACGATCGCCGGCGTTAAACTGAACGTGCCAACTGGCGCACACGGCCGCGTTCTCGCGTCGATCTATGCGGAGAAATATGAGGGTCTGGAAGTGCGCGAACTGCCGCGGCTTTTGCGCCCCGATGATGTGATTGTCGAAGCAGGCGCGGCCATCGGTTTCGTCGGTCTGATCGCGCAACAGTCGGTCGGCGCAGCGAACGTCCACATGATCGAGGCGAATAAAGACCTCATCCCGGAGATCGAACGCAACTGGCGCGATAATGGCGTTATGTCGCCGCAGATTTATCACGGGCTCGCAGCGGCAGAGGCCGGGCCGCCGGTTGATTTCCATGTGGCGAACTTATTCTGGGCGTCGTCCGTGATCGATCATGGAAGCACGCGGCGTACGGATAAAGTCGAGCAGATTGGGCTCAACGACCTGTTTCGCAATACTGGCGCAAGCGTTTTCATTTGCGATATTGAAGGGGGCGAGTTCGCGCTTCTGCCGAAACTCGATCTCTCCGGACTTCGCCTGATCGTGATTGAACTGCACGAAAAACGCAGCAACGCCGGCGAGATGGAAGCCGCACAAGCGACAATTAAAGACGCCGGATTTAAACTGATGCAATCCTTCAAAAATGAAGTCTTTATCTTCGAGCGATCAACGCCATTGCTTTGAACCCTTTGATTATATTTCTTTAATTATCGCCCTTAAACTTACCTTGAACGTCGGCCGCCGCGCGTTATAACCAAACCGGGGTAACGGTTGTTTGCGTAGGGCGGGGTATAATGGAAAATTCGGACGGGTCGGCGGCGTCAGGCGCAATTGAAACGCTTGCGTACGAATCTGATTTTCAAAATGAAATTGAATCGCAAGCAGCGCTTCTTGACCTCGGCGATGAAGATGAGGCGGCGCACCGTCTGCGTGCTGTCGCTAAACATCGAATGCGTTACCTCGGGCAATTACGCACGGCAATTGTTATCGTGTTGTTGGCGGCGGCTGCGCCTGGCTTCTGGCGCATCGTGTTCACGAGCCTGGGCGGCGATGACGTCGCGGTTCGAAGTCTGTCGGGAATGGAAAAGTGGACTGCGGACATTTTGGTGTCTGTGGGGTCGGTAATTCAAGTCTCCGTAATTTACGTTTTCGTACTTCTGCCGGTCTTCGCGCTGTGCGGCCTGATTGGCTGGAGTGTTTGGTATCGTCGCGAACGCAACCATGAATGGGACGTTGCAAAAGCGCTCGCCGATGCGCGCGAACCGGAAGACAGTGCTCAAGGTTTTATGAAGATATTCCGCCTTTACGCCCGCACGAAGCGGCGATCGATTTTTGTCATGCTTTATGCAGCGGTCGGTCTTTGGTGGATGGTTTCTTGTTTTCTGGCGCTCGCAGAAGGGGGCGCGGCGACTCTCGATATGCGGGGCGCGGCATTCGGGTTGCCGTTCATTGCAGTCTTAATCGGCGGCCTGTCGCTGGTCTGTTTCTACCTGGCGTTCGATATCTCCCGCATATTTGTTCCGGGAAAGGTGCTTGTTCGCAAAACTTTGATCATGAGTATGCTTGCGACAACGAGCCAGACGGATTACACGGCGGCGCGCGCTGCTGCGCATGAACTCGAAAAAGCGTTGATTGATGATCGACCTTGGTGGTTTTACTCCTATCGAACCAAACCGAAAAACCAATAATGGTTTCGGTGCTTTGGGCCGTGGAGCACATCGCCGATGAGGCTATCTGGCCGCCTTTCCGCCGCCATCGAAATCCTCAGCGATTTTGATACGCGCCGCATACCCTTAAAAACTGCGATTGCCGATTGGGGGCGAAGCAACCGCTACGCCGGCGCGAAGGATCGTGCCTGGATTTCAGGATTGTGCCTCGATTCTTTGCGTAAAAAACATACGCTCGCTGCGGCTATGGGAAATGATAGCCCCCGTGCGCTGGCGCTTGGCGCGTTGCGGTTTTCATGGGACGTATCCGTCAATGAGTTATCTGACGCTGCAGTGGAAGAACCGCATGGACCCGGCGCGCTGACTGACGGCGAGCAACGCATTTTAAAAACAGAAAATCCGTCCTTCCCGGCGAAAGCCGGGATCCAGGAAAGTTTGAAATTGGACCCAGGTTTTCGTCAGGGAGAGCGGCAGCACGGTCAGCCGGGTCATGTTACAGGGGACTTTCCGGAATGGCTGACGCCGCACATTACCCGTGTTTTCGGTGACGACGCAGGCCGGATCATGTCCGTTTTCGCCGAGCGCGCGGATATCGACCTTCGCATCAACACGCTGAAAGCAACGCCGGAGAAAGCACTGGCGGCGCTGAAGCCCGTAAAGGGCGAAGCTGTACCCTTACTGACGAATGCGGCGCGCATCGCCGCGCCCGATCCGTCGCAGAAAGCGCCGGCCGTCACGATTATTCCGGCCTTCAACAAGGGCTGGGTCGAGGTGCAGGATCTCTCAAGTCAGATCGCTGCGGCGGCGGCTGGCGCGATCAAAGGGCTACAAGTTCTCGACTATTGTGCGGGCGGCGGCGGCAAAACGCTGTCCCTTGCGGCGATGATGGACAACACCGGCCAGCTTTACGCCTATGATCGCGACCCGCGCCGGTTAAAACCGCTTTACGCGCGCGCCAAACGCGCCGGCGTTCGGAACCTGCAAGTGCGCTCGCCGGCAGGAGAGGAGACCGTTGATGACCTTGCCGGCAAAATGGACGTCGTCTTTGTCGATGCGCCGTGTTCCGGGGCCGGCGCATGGCGGCGTCACCCGGATACGAAATGGCGCCTTACCGATAAACAGCTTGCAACCCGGATGAGCGAGCAGGACGTTGTGCTCCGCGAAGCGGCGCGTTTCGTTAAGCCCGGTGGGCGCATGATCTGGGTCACCTGTTCGTTCCTGATGGAAGAAAACGAAGATCGCCTCGCGGCTTTTTTCGAAGAGCACCAAGAGTTTCGAATGCAACCAGCGCTTGACGAAATCGCTGCGTCAGGTGTTTTGACAGACGAAGGCCGTGCGGCTCTTGAGCCTCTTGCGACGGAAGAAGGTGCGCTCCGCATCACGCCCGACAAGCTTCGCGCCGACGGGTTTTTTGTCGCCGTTTTACAACGGCATTCTTGAACGTTAGGCCTGAACGCCAAGCCTGTACGCCAGGCCTGTACGCCAGGCCTGAACGCTAAACAGTGCTTCGCAATCTCTGAGCATTTATGCCGGCGGTAACCATAATGGCGACAAAAATTTCTTGACTTGCTGTCTTATCGTATTAATACACTATATCAACATGGTTGGAGGCTCGCAATGCGCGGACCCGGTTCAAAAGGTAACGATGCGGCGAGGGCGCGTGATGAAAAGGCGCTTTGTGCGGCTTTCGCTGCGCTTTCTTCGCCGTCTGAGGCGGCGAAATTCTTGAAAGATTTAGCAACGCCGGCGGAAATTGAAGCTTTTGCCGAGCGTTGGCGCATTGCCGGAATGTTAAACGAAGGCGGGTATTCTTATCGTGAAATCGCGGCGCAAACCGGCGCCTCCACGACAACGATCGGGCGCGTGGCCCGGTTCCTGAATGACGAGCCCCATGGCGGTTATCGCCTTATGTTCTCTAAACGGATGAAATCATGACTGAACGTTTACGCATTGCGATCCAGAAATCGGGACGCCTCTCTGACAGTTCCTTTGAATTGTTAAAAAACTGCGGCCTGAAAGTCTCCCGCGGTAAGGACCGGCTTTATGGCCGCGTTCAGGAAATGCCGATTGATGTCATGCTTTTGCGCGATGATGATATTCCGGAATTCGTCGCTGACGACGCCTGCGATATCGGGATTATCGGTGAAAATGTGTTTGAAGAGGCCTTGCTGGTCGACAATCACGACACGCCGGCGGAGCGCGTTATGCAGCTCGGTTTCGCGCGTTGCAAATTGATGATCGCCGGCCCGAAGGAATGGGCTTATGATGGCGCCGACGCGCTTGCCGGCAAGCGCATCGCCACTTCATATCCAGGCCTTACCGGCGCGTGGCTGAAGCGCGAAGGCGTCGATGCGCGACCGGTGATGATGAAAGGATCCGTTGAGGTAGCGCCGCGCCTTAAAGTCGCCGACGCAGTCTGCGATATCGTATCGACTGGCGCGACCCTTGACGCCAATGGCCTGCGACCGCTGGCGACAGTGTTTGAATCGGAGGCGGCGCTGATCCGAAACCGAAACGCATTCTCCGCCGAAAAGCAGTCCATTTTCGACGCGCTATTAAAACGCATCAATGGCGTCATCACCTCGCGCGATGCGAAATATGTGATGATGAATGCACCGCGCGCGGCCATTGCCGCCATCACGGAATATCTGCCGGGCGCTGACGCTCCGACGGTTCTCGACCTTGCCGGTCAGCCCGATAAAGTAGCGATCCACGCAGTCTGCCGCGAAAGTGTTTTCTGGGATCAGCTCGAAGAGCTAAAAAAACTCGGCGCGAGCGCTATCCTTGTGTTGCCGATTGAAAAAATGATGGCGTAGTCATCGGCCGGATCGGCGCACGATACTGGATTAACAATAACTAGCCTTCTTCAACGCGCTGCGCTGTCGGTTTCATTCGTTTCGGCATTGTCAGCTTGGTGAGCGCCGCGACGTCCTGTTCACCTGCGTGCGCCTTGCGAATTGCGTCGGCGTATCCGCGCGCTTCGCGAAGCCGCTTCAGAAACTCATCCAGTGCAGCCTGCGACGCTGCGAAAGGCATATCGCCGGAGCGTCGCCCGAGTTTTATGATTTCACCGAGGAATGCGCCGTCTCGGGTCAACGCCGGCACGCCGTGTTCGACAATATTCCTGTTCGCACGCAGCCGACAGAATACCGCGATGAAATGCACAGCGTGAGCTTTCAGTGCATCATCGGTTTCAAATCGTTCGGCCAACCATTGCGTAAACTCCGCGCGTGATGCGTTGCCCATGAAAGCGAATAAATGCGCGGCAGTCTCCTCATCCAGCTTGAGATAGTGGTGGGCGAGGCGCTGCAAATCCCGCTCGAGATAATTCCACTCGATCGCAATATGACCAACAGCAAGCGCATAACGGTTTTTGTCGTCGTGATGAGGCATAATCGACTAACGGCCTAATGTTGAGGAAAAATCGCTCGGCGGAAAGAGAATCGGAATTATGGCGCCAAAACCGAACCGTTGCACGCACAATCATTAGTGCAAAGTGGCGCCCAGGAGAAGGTCAAGGATTTTAGAGAGCATGATTAAATCAATTATTTAGCACTAATCCGGGTGCGGAATGTTGCCCAAAATGTATGCCAATTTGTTACCCAAAGTTCGCCGCCCGTTTTGGGCGTGAGTTCGAGCCCTAAACAAGGACTCGAACTATATAAATAGCCGTACCGGGCAAGGAGGTGCATCAAGCCGTTGAATAATTAAATTAGCGCCAATTCCCATTCGCCGCTGATGGAGACATAAAGATCAAGTGATTTCGACGTATCAACTATCGACGGCATCAGTATCCTCGTCATCAATTAAAATACGCTCAGCGGCGCCATCAAGGTCGTTATATTGGCCTGTATTGTACGTCCAGAAAAATACAGCGAGCCCAATCGCGCCCATCGTTAATGAAGCAAGAACCAGAAGTACGATGACATTCATCGCACGGCCTCATGGAATTTTGGAGGTGAAATTGACGATATGCGGCGCGGCATGCTTTGTCCCGATTGTTGCCCACGAATACCGCCAAGCCGAAGTGAGTTCAAAACCACAATGATCGATGATGTTGACATCGCGATGGCGGCGATGAGCGGGGTTACATACCCGAAAAATGCAAGTGGAACGGCGACCATATTGTAAAGGATTGCAAACAGTATGTTTTGCCGCATCAGGTTGCTGGACCGCCGCGCGATGCCGATGGTAACGGGAATCGCCTCTATTTCGTCCGTTAATAAAACAAAATCAGCCGCGTTGCGACCGATATCAGCAGCGCTCGCTGGCGCCATTGAAACATGTGCGGCGGCGAGAGCGGGCGCATCATTGACGCCGTCTCCTATCATCAGAACCTTTCGTCCTTGCCGAGAAAGCCTTTCAACGTGATCAACCTTATCGTTGGGCCGCTGTCTTGAAGTGAAAGTAGAAATACCGAGATGGTTAGCGACCTTAGCAACGGCGATCGCGCGATCGCCAGACAAAATCTCGATCCGGAATCTGGCGCGAGAAAGATCGGCAATAATATTGCTCGCTGACGGGCGCAATTGATCGGTAAAATAAAACGTCGCCAGGCGCTTGTCGTTAGAAGTAAGCACGACACAGGACGATCCATCGTTGGCAACGTCCCCATCGTCCTTCGCCGCCCAGCCAGGCCGCCCAAGGCGATAAACGACTCCGCCGATTTCGGCTTCCAGTCCATCTCCGGGAAATTCAGAAATGTGCGTTTCTTCGTATTTGTTCGCAGTAGCATAGAGCGCCAGCGTCTTTGAGAGAGGATGCGAAGAATGCGCCGCCATGGCGGCCGCCAAATCAATAAATTCTGGCTTGATTTGATCTTGATTAACGAGGTTCGGTTTTCCGGTCGTCAGTGTGCCAGTTTTGTCAAATATTATCGTGTCAATTTCCGAAAGCCGTTCTAACGCTGCGCCATCCTTAATCACGACGCCGGCTTGGAAAAGCCTTTTCGTTGCAACCGTCTGCACCATTGGAACGGCAAGGCCGAGTGCACACGGGCAGGTTATAATTAGGACACTGACGGCAATCGTGAGCGCATGATGGACATCTCCGGCAAGTGCGAACCACAAAATGAAAGCTGCAAGCGCCCCAATATGGACGACAGGCGAATAGAGGCTTGAAACGCGGTCCGCGATGCGGCGATAACGGTGTCGGCCTGTCTCCGCGGTTTCCATCAGCCTTATCATATCCGCCAGAAAGGAATTGCTGGCGGCGGCGGTGGCTTCGATGGTAACTGACCCAGTCAGGTTAAGCGCGCCTGCCTGCACTTTGTCGCCAATTGTCACTCTATGTGATGTGCTTTCGCCATTGATGATTGAAACATCAATATCGGACTGTCCTCCAGCGATAGTCCCATTAACCGGAATGCGCGCTCCGGCGGGAATTCTAAGCCGCATGCCGGGCATTAAATCCTCAACTGCGAGATATTGCGTTGATCCGTCAGGTTGTAAAACTTCGGCGCCTTCGGGCGAAAGTTTTTGTAGTCCGGTAATAGCAGTTCGGGCTCGTGCGCGCATCATATGATCAAGCGTTCGGCCGATTAGTAGAAAGAACAATAGACTCGTCGCGGCATCAAAGTAGGCGTGGGGTCCGTGGGTGATTGTATCGTACAAGCTCATTAGGAACGTCAGCAGAACCCCGACGGAGATCGGTACGTCCATGTTTGTCGTGCCGGCCTTGAGCGCTGTCCAGGCCGAAGCGAAAAAAATACGCCCACTGTAAAATAAAACCGGAAAGGCGATCAGCGCAGAAAGCCCGTGAAACAACGTGCGCGTGTCCTCCTCCGCGCCGGCCCAGACGCCGACAGACAGCATCATGATATTGCCCGCGCCAAAGCCGGCGACGGCGAGGGCGCGGATCAATTTTTTAAGTTCCTTGTCGTCGTTGTTTTCGAGCGGCGTGCTCAAGTGCCCTTCAAAGCCGAGCGCCGACAGCGTTTCCAACAAGGGCGGGGTTGCGCTTGATTTTTTCCAAGACACAGTGACACGCTTTGTCGTGAGATTGACCCGAGCACGTGTTACGCCCGGGAGTTTTAACAATCCACTTTCGATCTTACTGATACATCCAGCACATTTCATCCCGGGGACGGAAAGTTCAGATTGTAATAGTCCGTTTTTTGTCGGGCGGCTGGCAAGGAAAAGCTCCTCATCCTCGCGCCGGAAGGTGCTCACCCCGAAGCCTCTTCAAGGTCAAACAGGCGTTCGCCTTTTGATATTGTTTGGTATGCATGCCAGGTTCCGTGACCAAGGATGGGAAAGATAACAATCAATCCGATCAAGGCTGTCGCCAGACTGAGTGCAAACAGCAATACCACAATTAAGCCCCAGACAATCGCAACACCCTTATTGTTCCACGAAAAAGCCATGCTTGATCCCATGGCGGTAAAAGCGTCAATGCGTTCATTCATCAGCATCGGGATGGAAAAGGCGCTAATCGCGAAAGCAAAGGCAGCAAAAAGCCCGCCGACGGCTGTGCCAACACCTAACAACCCCCAACCAAGAGGCGTTGTTAGTATCGTTCCAACAATCTGATCGAAGCCCGCGAATGGAACCATTCCGAAGAACAACGCGTACAGGAGAAATGCAGCGCGCAGCCAGAGCACAAGGACAAGCATCAATATAACACCGACAAAAAGAATTTGTCCCGGCGATTTCGCTTTAACAAACATCATGGTTGTGAGCGAAGGACGCTCGCCTCTTTCAAGCAGTCGGCTTTTTTCGTAAAGCCCGACTGCGATCGCTGGCCCCATCACCATAAAACCGGCGAGCGCCGGGAAAATAATATAGTATGCCCCGATCTTGAACAGTCCGCCAATGATGATGGCCGACAGAGCCGCTACGGCCAGTCCGTATGTAAGGCTGCTGGGGGGGTAGCGAAATGTGTCAGAAACCCCAGCACGCAACCATTTGAGTGGCGTTGCAACATGCATGTTCAACGCATGGTTACGGCGCGTTGGCGCTTCCATAGCGGGAGAGGCTATTTCTGTCATTCCTGATTCTCCTCACGCCATTTGCAGCCGGATTTTGCTGCTCTGTACGCACCCGAGGCTGTTCCCCGATCGTTTTGGTGGTCGACGCAAGGTGGTTGTGATGCGAAAGCAACCTTCAGCAAGTGTGCATTTGCTGCAATTAGGCCTGTGGCGCCGATGAGCGCCACGGCTACCCAGAAAAACCGCTTACGAAAAACAATGTGCAAGCCGCCGGGAGTGTCGCTTTCACTGGCTGTTGTCATTGCGCGCCTTCCGCGAGATCAAGAATGTAAAGCGTCAAGATTTTGCGATCTGTGGCGCTGGTCCGTTTTTCCCATTGCGGCATCACGCCATGTCGGCCGTTGCGTAGCGTTTCATCAATGTCCGCTGAACCGCCGCCGTAAATCCAGTGGTCATCAGTGAGGTTTGGCGCGCCGACGGACTGCATGCCGCGACCGTCCGGCCCGTGGCAGGAAGCACATTGTTGGGCGAAAATTGTCGCGCCGGCTTCAAGTTTTTCGATATCTGCAGTGGAAATTTCGTGGCTCTGCGAAAGCGAACGCACATAAGCCCCGACCGAGCGGCGCTGTTCAAGCGTCAGTATGCCGTCGCGACCATAAGCGATCATCTGGCTTATGCGCGTATCATCGTTTGTTGAATTTATGCCGACACGTAATGTTTCCATAATCGTGCTGGGATCGCCGCCCCACAACCATTGATCATCAACCAGACTCGGAAAACCAATGCCGCCGGTCGCATCCGCACCGTGGCACATGGCGCAATTATCGCCAAAGAGGCGCGCCCCATGACTGCGCACGGTTTTCATTAATTCTGTATTTTGCGCGATGGTTTCGAAATTTGATTGCTCAATCTCGTTTCGCCAAGGGGCCGTTCGCGCAGCCGATCGCTTAAGACTGGTTTCAAGACTTGTGCGCTGGTCAATGCCGAGAATACCCTTCGTATAGGCGCTTCCTGTTGGCCAGGTCGGCGCCAGCACCCAAATCAACAGTGATACGAGAAATGTCACCGCCAGAAAGAACAGGACGATTTTTGGTACAGGCGTCGTCAATTCCTTGATGCCGTTCCATTCATGTCCAGTCGTCTTACGACCAGTGTGTAGATCGTTTTCGCCCTCGGCCATTATTCATCGTCCTCACGAAGAATGCTTTTTGCAGCGCGATCGAATTTAGATTGATTGGACGGCCAGCAAGCATAAATGACGGAGCCGACAAAGACGATCATCATATAAATGAGACCATAGGACTTCGCGATGGCGGCGAGGGTTTGATGGTCGAATGTCATTGCGTCGCTCCTTCGGCGTCGTTCTCTAAATTCGCAGCGCCGGCTGTTTGGTCAGCAGCATCTGTCAATTCGCCGAGGATTTGCAGATAAGCTACGAGCGCATCCATTTCCGTTACCTTGCGTTTGTCGCCATCGAAGTAGCGACTATTCGAGTCAAATCCATATCGTTCGAAAAAGCCGTCAGCTGCACCTGAATCCGGATTGGCCTGACCGTATGTATCTGCGGTCGCATTGGCGATCATTGCATCAGTGTACGGTACGCCAACTTTCCGCATGGCGCGCAGATGAAGCGGCATGTCATTGGCTTTGAGTTCGTTGCGCAGGAGCCAGCGATAAGCTGGCATGACGGACTGAGGGGAAACTGCGCGTGGATTGAGGAGATGAGCTACGTGCCATTCGTCCGAATATTTGTCTCCCAGACGGGCAAGGTCGGGGCCGGTGCGTTTTGAGCCCCAGAGCATGGGATGATCATATTTAGATTCAACAGCAAGAGAGTAGTGGCCGTAGCGTTCCACTTCATCCTGAAGTGTTCGGACCATTTGTGAGTGGCAGGCGTAACATCCTTCGCGAACATAGATATTTCGTCCCGCCAGCTCGAGCGGCGTGTAGACCCGCATGTCCGGTGCGTCTTCCACTGTTTCACTGATGGTGAATAACGGCGCAATTTCAATGAATCCGCCAATCGATGCAACAAGCATAATCGCGAAGGCGAACCCTATTGCGGTGCGTTCAAGCTTTGCGTGATTTTTTAACATACCAACACCCCTTATTCCGCCGCCGACAATGCAGTTGGACTGCCACGGGCAGGCAAAGGCGGCTTATCCGGGTTTTTCGCTGCAACCGCAGGCAACTGAATTGTTTTCCAGACATTGTATGCGCAAACGACAGCCCCAAGGAAAAATAAAAATCCGCCTATCGCGCGCGCGACATAATAGGGTTTCATCGCGGCCACTGATTCAATGAACGAGTATGCAAGCGTTCCGTTTTCATTATAGGCGCGCCACATCAGGCCTTGAATGATGCCTGAGTTCCACATGGCGAAGACGTAAATCATCGTGCCGATCAGCGCGAGCCAGAAGTGAACCTCTATAAGTTTGTTGGAATACATTCGCTCCTTGTTCCAAAGCCAGGGCGTTAGCGTATAGATGGCCCCGAATGTGATCATTGCCACCCAACCGAGGGCGCCGGCATGAACATGGCCGACCGTCCAATCCGTATAGTGAGATAGCGAGTTGACCGGCCGGATTGCCATGAACGAGCCTTCAAATGTTGAAAGCCCGTAAAATACGGCGGCCACCATCATGAATCGTAGCGTTGCGTCATCGCGTACTTTGCCCCAGGCGCCATTAAGCGTCATCAGCGCGTTGCCCGCTGATGCCCAGGATGGAACCAGCAGCATAATTGAAAACGTCATTCCCAGCGTTTGCACCCAGTGGGGAAGGGCGGTGTAATGAAGGTGGTGCGAGCCCGCCCACATATAAAGAAAAACGATGCCCCAGAAGCTGATGATGGAGAGTCGGTATGAAAATATCGGCCGGCCTGCGCGTTTCGGCAGGTAGTAATAGAGCATGCCAAGAAAACCAGCAGTCAGAAAAAAGGCGACGGCGTTATGTCCATACCACCATTGGAGCATGGCGTCCTGGACCCCTGAGAACAGCGAATAACTTTTGGCATGTCCAAATGAGACCGGAACGGCGAGGTTGTTGAGAATGTGCAGTATCGCAACAACAATGATGAAGGCGAGAAAATACCAGTTGGCCACATAGATGTGTGGTTCTTCACGGCGCGCGAGCGTTCGCATATATAAGACGAAGTAAACAACCCAGATGATGGTCAGGAAGATATCCGCATACCATTCCGGTTCAGCGTATTCTTTCGAAGCAGTGATACCCATAAGGTAACCGCTCGCCGCCATCAGGCAGAACAGGTTAAAGCCGACAATCACAACCCACGGGCTCACACGATCGGCGAGTCGCGCCCGTGTTGTCCGCTGAACAACGTGAAACGAAGTTGCAATGAGGGCGTTGCCGCCGAAACCGAATATTACGCCGGAGGTATGAACCGGACGCAACCGACCGAAGCTCGCCCAACCAGCATCAAAAGTCGCATCGGGAAAGACCAGAAGCCAGGCGACCCAGTCGCCGACGAACGTGCCGATAACAACCCAAAAGATAGCCAACACGATGCCGACTTTGATCGGGTCATCATAATATTTTTCGATCCGTTTCGGTCCTGGTTCGGGATCAAAATGATCCTTGATCAGAACAAAGGTAAGCGCATAGCCTGCTATTGCTAACAATGCGCCGTGATACCCGAGCAAATCACCGCGGCCCATCAAGCCCAGTATGGACCCAGAAATGGCAAGCAGGATTGTCAATAATAGCGCAATTTCACGTTCAGTTTTTGTGAGCTGGGAGATCATGCGGCTTCGGTCCAGTTATTTTAGAAATCGTTGAAGCGTTACCATCTGTGATTTCTATTCATCGATAAATAACAATATATTATCTACTAGTTTTGGGTGCATAGAGGACAATTTGTCTTTTGCGGGAATTTCTGTTTTCCGGCAAGCGATATTTTGAATAGCTTCATCGGCGGCATGCCTGAAAAACCTCAAGAAAAAAATTTGGATTAATAAAGAAGTATATTATATACCACTTAGTATTGCATTTCTTTTCTATAACTGGTATATTATATACATATTATAGAAAAGCCCTGTATGCGCCTGAATGTGCAGACTGATTATGCGCTGAGAATGCTGATGCACCTTGCTGTTGAGAAGCAAGGTCTCGTCTCAGTTAGAGAGGTTTCTGAACGATTTGGTATTTCGAAGAACCATCTCATGAAGGTCGCCTATTTACTGGGACGCGCAGGGTTTATTGAGGCAGTGCGCGGCCGCGCTGGCGGATTGCGTCTTGGTTGTGCCGCTACTGATATCAATGTGGGCGAAGTGGTTCGTTGCGTTGAGGCGGACTTTGCAATCGTGGAATGCTTTCAGAACGACAAAGGCGAATGCCTGATCACGCCTGCTTGCCGCCTGAAGGGCGTCTTGCAGGACGCGACGGCAGCGTTTCTTGCGGTTCTTGATGATTATTCAATTGATGATCTTGTGCGTCGCCATCCGACGTTACGCTCGCTTCTTATCGAAGGCGCCGTATGATGGAAAAGCCGGTTAGAAGCGCCGAAGAGCGGCGCGGGGAAATTCAGGCATCGGCTGCCGCCATGGGGATCGATGATGCTTACATCTCAATCCTTGTTGATACTTTTTACAAGCGTATCCACGACCATCATTTGATTGGGCCGATATTCGACAAGGCCATTGGCGACAACTGGGACCACCACCTTGGAAAGATGAAAGATTTCTGGGCATCGGTAGCGATGAATGCAGGGCGATACTCTGGAAAGCCGGTCCCGGCGCATAAAAAACATATGGAGATTCAGTCCTGGCATTTCGATATCTGGCTGGCGTTGTTTCGGCAGACGCTGGAAGACACTGCGCCATCGCCTGCTGCTGTAGCCTACTTTATGGAGCGTGCAGAAAACATTGCACAAAGCCTGCAGCTCGCAATGTTCGGCGTGCCTGGGCTTAGTGAGCAGAAAGTGTAAAGCCGAAAAAGACCCAATCGAGAAAGTAGCGACCGAGTTAGGTTCATTCGAAAGGAGTTCGTCAGAAACATGGTATCGACGGCGGCGCAACTGCGTTCTTATGCGGGCTCAGCTTTCTTAAGTTTTGGCTTTCGCCCGTTTTTTCTTTTTGGCGCATTGCTCGCGAGTATCCTGCCGATATTGACGGTGGCGGCGCTCAGCGGGGCTATTCCTTACAACCCGACCTATGGGCTGATCGCCTATCATGGCCATGAGATGGTTTATGGCTATCTCGCTGCGATTGTAGCTGGTTTTATGTTGACTGCTGTGCCGAACTGGACGGGCCGGTTGCCGGTAATGGGATGGAGATTGGCGGCGCTTTTTGGGCTTTGGATTGCGGGTCGGATAGCTTTTTTGATCGCCGGCTATGTTGGGATCAGTATTGTCGCGCTTGTAGATGCTTCATTTTTGATCGTCATGGACGTCATATTGTGGCGAGAGGTCATCACAGGAAAAAATTGGCGAAATATACCGATTTGCATAGTGATTGGCGTTTTTGCGACGGGCAATTTGTTTTGGCATTTTGACGTTCTGTCGGGTGGTGGCGGCTCGTTTTCCTTGCGTTGGGGCGTTGGTCTTATCGCGATATTGATCAGTCTGATCGGCGGGCGGATCGTTCCCAGTTTCACGCGTAATTGGCTCGTCAAAAACGGCAAGGCGCCATTTGAAGCGTCGTTCGGCGCTATCGATAAAGCGTCAATTGGCGCCTTGGCGAGCAGCATGATTGCGTGGTTCGTCGCGCCAAACCATATGGTGACGAGCGTGTTGTTGCTGGCGGCTGCCTGTATTCATCTCTTGCGTATGTCGCGCTGGAAGGGATGGCTGACATTATCTGAGCCGCTCGTTGCAATTCTTCATATCGGATATCTGTGGCTTTGCATTGGCCTCGCTTTTCTCGGCATTTCGGCGGTTAACGCTGCGATCATTCCGTTATCGACTGCGATACATGCACTGACGGCTGGCGCTGCTGGCGTGATGACTTTGGCGGTGATGACGCGCGCCACGCTTGGTCACACGGGACGTGATTTACACGCCGATGCGTCAACAACATTGATTTACACACTCGTTAATGTTGGTGCTGCGCTACGATTCTCGGCGACTTTCGCCCCTGGCCATTACAATGACTTGCTCGCGGCTTCCGGGCTTTTATGGAGTGGCGCTTTCTTGATATTTGCACTTGTCTATGGTCGCTATCTAATCACGCCTAAAATAAGCACAGTCTCTCAGACGGCGCCAAAGGCGGCCTAAGCGACATCCGTGATGTCGCCAATCCAGCTGAGGGCAGCGACGGCGCTTGGAAACCCGATCGTTGTGATCGCGATAAGCGCCGCATGTTTGATTTCATTAGTGCTCTGACATTCTTCCAAAGCGCGTCTTGTATGCGAATGAACGGCGCCTTCCGACCCAAGCCTGATCGCAAAACCGAGTTTGACGAGACGGCGATCCCGCGCATTCAGAGGCCCTATTTCGCCGCTCGCCTTACCCAGGCCTTCCAAACATCGGGGTATTGCTTTGCGATATCACCAGCGGCGGCAGGTAGTACCTTTGCTGTCATTGGAACATTTCTCCCTAATGAGAGTCGATGAATTCAGATGGCTTTGCGAGCGTTTCAAGATCGTCCAGCTTTTCGAGGCGAATCTTGGCGCCCTCGACTGCCACACCATAGGGCTTCAATGTAGAAAAGGCGCGCGATAGGTTTTCTGGGGTCATGCCGAGCATAGAAGCAAGCGTGCGTTTTTCCACCGGCAGTGTGATTGCGCCCTTGGTGTTTTGTCGTCGATTTTGCACCAATAGATAGTTGGCGAGGCGCTCGACAGCGGTTCGAAGTTTGATATTTTTATAGGCGCGCACGACACCGTGGTAACAGGCGGCAAGCTCCAACACTGCTTTTTGAGCAAAATCCGGATCTTCGCGCATCGCTTTGCGTACATTTTCTGCAGGGATCATCAATATCTGTGACGCTTCAAGTGTACGCGCTGACAGTTGATAGGCGCCATCAACCAGAGCCGATGCGAGCACAAAGGTCGCAATCGGCTTGATCAACGTCATTGTGCCTTCGCGGTTATTGGTGCTGGCGAAGAGTTCTACCTGGCCTTCAACCAGAACATGCAGAAAATCGGTGAGATCACTTTCGGAAAACAAGATGACGGTCGTTGGAAATCGCTGAAGAAAACTGCCGGCCAGCATGGCGTCGAGATTGTCATCACACATGCTGCTAAACAGCGGCAACGATCGAACAATTTCTTTTTCAGAATCGCGCATTTGGCCGCTTTTCTCCTTGACAGATTCCGACTATCGGCTGGCCGCTTGATAAATGTCAAGCGTCATCAAGGCGCAGATCAAGATGCAGTTTGAAGACAATTAATCGTCAAAACTCAGTATTTAAAATAGAGTCTTATTTCTTCGGTTTACGGATGATTTTGCGTCTACTGCTGGTTGCGCGCCTGAACTCTGCGACCCACAAATTGACGATACGTTCGTATAAAAATTCGGGCAGGGCGCGCTCATGAACCATCTAGTCAATGTCACACCATCACAGCAGCAGAGAGCGCTAACCGCAAGCACAATCGCGTTCACAGGCTGCTTCGCTGTGTGGACAATTTTTTCTATTATCGGCGTTCAGATCAAGGCGGATCTTGGGCTCAATGAAACGCAGTTTGGCTTGCTAGTCGCAACGCCGATTCTAACGGGCTCGATCAGCCGCATTTTTCTGGGGATATGGACCGATCAATTCGGCGGACGCCGCGTATTCGCCGCTGTAATGTTTCTTTCCGCTATTGCCGTCTGGCTTTTGTCGACTGTCAGCACCTATCCGATGTTTCTGCTTGCGGCGCTCGGTGTAGGGCTGGCCGGCGGTTCATTTGCGGTAGGGATTGCGTATACGTCGAAATGGTTTGACGCTGAACATCAAGGCACAGCGCTTGGTATTTTCGGCATGGGTAATGTCGGCGCCGCGATTACGAACTTCGCAGCACCGTTCATACTTGTCGCCGTTGGCTGGGAAAAGACGGCACAAATCTACGCCATGATTCTAATGGCAATGGCGGTCATCTATCTTTTGGTCACCAAAGAAGACCCGGCAACAATAGCGCGCAAAGCTCGAGGCGAAAAACCGCGCAGCGCGCTTCTGGAGCTTGAGCCGCTGAGAGACCTGCAAGTCTGGCGCTTCTCGCTCTATTACTTTTTCGTCTTTGGCGCCTTCGTCGCTCTTGCATTGTGGTTGCCGCGTTACCTCATCGGCGTTTACGGACTCGACATCAAAACGGCAGGTATCCTGGCTGCTTTCTATGCGGTACCGGCAAGCCTGTTTCGCGCCTATGGCGGCTATCTTTCCGATAAAATCGGTGCACGCAAGGTGATGTACTGGACTTTTGGAGTCTCGGTCATCGCAACGTTCATGCTCGCGTATCCGCATACAGACTACCTGATTCACGGCATTGACGGCCCGATCACATTCTCAACGCAGATGGGGCTCGTCCCGTTCGTGATCATGATTTTTATCCTTGGCTTCTTCATGTCGTTCGGTAAGGCCGCCGTCTACAAACATATTCCTGTCTACTATCCAGGGCATGTTGGTGCGGTTGGCGGCCTCGTCGGGATGATCGGCGGTCTGGGCGGTTTTATCCTGCCGATTCTCTTCGGCGTGATGAACGACCTGACCGGTGTCTGGACAAGCAGCTTCATGCTTCTCTTCGCGATCGCTGCGGTGTCGCTCGCCTGGATGCATTTTGCGATCCGTCGCATGGAAGGAAGGGCGCTGGGCTCGCAGCTTGAACAATTGCCGCAGTTCCCGGAAATGCAGGAAATCCACACCAAGGAGCGCGGCGAAAAAGTCAGCCCGGTACTCGAAGACTGGCGGCCGGACGATGACGTTTTTTGGCAGGAAAAAGGAAAACGCATTGCCAACCGCAATTTGTGGATTTCAATTCCCGCGCTTCTGCTCGCGTTTTCCGTCTGGATGGTCTGGTCCGTCGTTGTCGCCAAACTACCGGCGATCGGATTTGCTTATACAACCGATCAACTATTCTGGCTTGCGGCATTACCCGGTCTTTCCGGCGCGACGCTTCGAATTTTCTACTCCTTCATGGCGCCAATCTTCGGCGGCCGCCTCTGGACGACCCTGACAACGGCATCGCTTCTCATTCCGGCTTTCGGCATCGGCTACGCGGTGCAAAATCCGGAGACACCGTATCTCCTGTTTCTAGTTCTGGCGCTTCTTTGTGGTTTTGGCGGCGGCAACTTCGCGTCGTCCATGGCGAACATTTCCTTCTTCTTTCCGAAGAAACAAAAGGGCAATGCACTCGCCTTGAATGCCGGGCTTGGTAATCTTGGCGTCAGCGTCATGCAGTTTCTGGTGCCGTTAGCAATCACTGCAAGCGTCTTCGGCGCGTTGGGCGGCGAGGCGCAAACGACCTCCGACGGTCAATTGTTGTGGCTGCAAAACGCGGGCTTTGTGTGGGTTCCGTTCTTGCTCATCGCAACCGCGCTTGCTTGGTTCGGCATGAACGACATTGCGTCAGCAAAGGCGTCATTTTCCGAACAGGCGGTGATCTTCTCGCGAAAGCACAACTGGATCATGTGCTGGCTTTACACCGGTACGTTCGGTTCGTTCATTGGGTATGCTGCGGGGTTTCCGCTGCTGATGAAAACCCAGTTCCCCGATGTGAACGCATTACAGTTTGCATTTCTGGGCCCATTGGTCGGCGCACTGTCACGGTCGCTGACGGGCTGGGTTTCCGACAGGTGGGGCGGCGCGCGTGTTACTTTCTGGGTATTCGTGTTGATGATCTTCGCCGTCGGCGGCGTTGTGTATTTTCTCGGCATCAAAGAACAGCCGGGCGCCTTCTGGGGCTTCTTTGCAATGTTCATGATCTTGTTTTTCGCAACAGGTGTGGGCAATGCATCGACGTTCCAAATGATCCCGATCATCATGCGCGAGGAAATGCCGCGCGTGATGCCAGCGCTCGATGCGACGCAACGCATTCGTCAGGCGGAAAAAGAGTCGGCAGCCATTATTGGCTTTACATCGGCTATCGCGGCTTACGGCGCCTTCTTCATTCCGAAATCATACGGCACGTCGATTTCAATGACGGGCGGACCGCAAGGCGCGCTTTGGGCGTTCTTGATTTTCTACGCCACCTGCGCGGCGATTACCTGGTTCGTCTACTCGCGCAAAGGCGGCATGCTCCACGACATTGAGCGAGGCCGGCTGACGGCCAGCGCCGTAAATCCAACTCATCCGCACGGAGAACCCGCATGAGCCACGTTCTGAATCGGCTGACCTATTTCAAGAACCGTGTCAGCGATTACTCAAACGGTCACGGCGTTGTCACGCAAGAGGACCGCACTTGGGAGGATGCATATCGCAAACGCTGGCAACATGACAAAGTTGTGCGCTCAACGCATGGCGTCAATTGCACAGGCTCTTGCAGTTGGAAAATTTACGTCAAAGGCGGGATTGTTACCTGGGAAACACAGCAGACGGACTATCCGCGCACGCGGCCGGATCTACCAAATCATGAGCCACGAGGTTGCTCACGCGGCGCCAGTTATAGCTGGTACCTCTATAGCGCCAATCGCCTGAAGCATCCGTTGATCAGAAGTCGGCTGATAAAAGCATGGCGTTCGGCGCGTGCGACACTCCCTCCCGTCGCAGCGTGGGCGTCAATCGTCGAAGACCCCGATAAGCGTAATTCCTATGTGCGCCAGCGGGGCCTCGGTGGGTTTGTGCGTGTCGGTTGGGATGAAGTGAATGAGCTGATTGCATCGGCCAACGCCTATACGGCGAAAAAACATGGACCTGATCGGGTGATCGGGTTCTCGCCGATCCCGGCCATGTCGATGGTCTCTTATGCGGCCGGGTCGCGATATCTGTCGCTGCTCGGCGGCACATGCATGAGTTTTTACGACTGGTATTGCGATTTGCCGCCGGCGAGCCCGCAAACATGGGGCGAACAAACGGACGTACCGGAAAGCGCCGACTGGTATAATTCTGGTTTCCTGATGCTCTGGGGTTCGAACGTTCCGCAAACGCGCACGCCCGACGCTCATTTCTATACGGAGGTTCGCTACAAAGGCGCTAAAAGCGTCGTCATTTCCCCCGATTATTCAGAAGCGTCGAAATTTGGCGACATATGGTTGTCGCCCAAACAGGGCACAGATGCGGCCCTCGCTATGGCGTTCGGTCATGTAATCTTGAAAGAGTTCTATCTCGACCGACAAGTGGACTACTTTCAGGAATACGCGCGAAAATACACCGACATGCCGATGTTGGTGCGGCTCATCAAAAAAGATGGCCGTCTCGTTCCTGACCGTATGCTGCGCGCGTCGGATTTCGATGGTGCGCTTAGTGAAGAAAACAACCCTGAATGGAAAACCATCGCATTTGATGAACGAACGAACCGGGTTGTCTGCCCGCGCGGATCGATCGGTTTTCGCTGGGGCGACAAGGGCAAATGGAATCTGGAAGAACGGGACGGAAAGGGCGATGAGACAGACCTGTCTCTCTCATTCATCGATAAACACGATGACGCCGTCAACGTTGCATTTCCTTATTTTGGCAACCGCAAGCACGATCATTTCCACGGCACCGACCATCCGGATGTGTTGGAACGGCGGGTGCCGGTTAAAAGTCTTCAGCTCAAAGACGGCGATACTTTTGTTGCAACGGTGTTTGACTTACTTGTCGCCAATTACGGACTGGACCGCGGGCTTGGCGGTGATTGGGCTGCGAAATCCTACGACGAAGACGTCCCCTATACGCCAGCCTGGCAGGAGGCGATCACCGGCGTTTCCAGGGACAAAGTCATCGCCGTCGCGCGCGGCTTTGCGGACAATGCGGAGAAAACCCGCGGCAAGTCCATGGTCATTCTCGGGGCGGGATTGAACCATTGGTATCACATGGACATGAACTATCGCGGCATCATCAATATGTTGGTGATGTGCGGTTGCGTTGGACAATCCGGCGGTGGCTGGTCGCATTATGTGGGGCAGGAAAAGCTCCGCCCGCAAACTGGTTGGCAGCCCCTTGCGTTCGCGCTCGATTGGGCGCGGCCATCACGTCAAATGAACTCTACATCGTTCTTCTATGCGCATTCAAACCAATGGCGGTACGAAACACTCGGCGTAAAGGAAATCCTGTCGCCCCTTGCGCCTGAGGGTGCATGGAATGGCAGTCTTATTGACTTCAATGCGCGCGCCGAACGCATGGGCTGGCTTCCCTCCGCCCCGCAATTGCAACGCAATCCGTTGAAGGTGGCGCAAGATGCGAAAGCGTCCGGCCTGGAGGCGAAGGACTATGTGGCGCGCGAGTTGAAATCCGGCGCCTTAAAGATGTCCTGCGAAGACCCGGACGACCCGGCGAACTGGCCGCGCAATATGTTCGTCTGGCGTTCGAACCTGTTGGGTTCGTCCGGCAAGGGGCACGAATATTTTCTGAAACATCTGCTGGGTACCAATCACGGCGTGCAGGGCAAAGATTTAGGCGACACGGGCGGGCAAAAACCGGAAGAAGTTGCGTGGCATGAGGATGCGCCGGAGGGAAAACTGGACCTTCTCGTGACGATTGATTTTCGCATGTCGACAACGTGCGTTTACTCCGACATCGCGTTGCCGACGGCGACCTGGTACGAAAAAAACGACCTCAACACCTCGGACATGCATCCGTTTATCCACCCGCTGTCGAGTGCGGTCGATCCACTTTGGGAAAGCCGCAGCGACTGGGGTATTTTCAAAGGCATTGCGCGAGCGTTTTCCGAGATCGCGCCGGAAGTGCTGGGCGTCGAACAAGATGTCGTATTGACGCCGACTTTGCATGATACGCCGGGCGAAATGGCGCAAGCCGTCGATGTGAAGGACTGGAAGCGCGGCGAAGTGGAGCCAATCCCCGGCAAAACTATGCCGGCAGTGACTGTAATTGAGCGCGATTATCCAAATCTCTACAAGCGTTTTACGGCGCTTGGTCCATTGATGAGTAAGGTGGGCAATGGCGGCAAAGGCATCGCGTGGAACACCGAGCATGAAGTCGAGCACTTAAAGGCGCTCAACGGTGAAGTGACGGAAGAGGGGCCGACCAAAGGCCTGCCGCGCATCGAAAGCGCGATCGACGCAGCCGAAGTCATTTTGATGCTGGCGCCGGAAACCAATGGCGAAGTCGCGGTGAAAGCTTGGAAAGCGCTGACCAAGGCCACGGGCCGCGAGCATGCGCATCTGGCGTTACCGAAAGAGGACGAAAAAATCCGCTTCCGCGATGTGGTCGCGCAGCCGCGGAAAATTATTTCATCGCCCACATGGTCCGGCATTGAGTCCGAAAAAGTTTGCTACAATGCGGGCTACACCAATGTGCACGAATTGATTCCGTGGCGCACGCTCACCGGGCGCCAACAACTCTATCAAGACCATTTGTGGATGCGCGCTTTCGGCGAAACGCTCTGCGTTTACCGCCCGCCGGTCGATACGAAAACGATCGAGCCGATCATCAACGAGAAAGACAACGGCAATAAGCAGATTGTCCTGAACTTCATTACGCCGCACCAGAAATGGGGCATTCATTCCACCTATACGGACAACCTCCTGATGCTGACCTTGTCGCGCGGGGGTCCGATTGTCTGGCTGTCCGAAGACGACGCGCGCGAAGCCGGCATTGAAGACAATGACTGGGTGGAAGCATACAACACCAATGGCGCATTAACGGCGCGGGCCGTTGTCTCTCAACGCGTCAAGCCGGGCATGATCATGATGTATCACGCTCAGGAAAAAATTGTGAATGTACCGGGATCGGAAGTTACCGGGCAGCGCGGCGGTATCCATAATTCCGTGACGCGTACAGTGTTGAAGCCGACGCATATGATTGGCGGATACGCGCAGCAATCCTACGGCTTCAACTATTACGGCACGGTTGGTTCCAACCGCGATGAATTCGTCATTGTCAGAAAAATGAACAAAGTCGATTGGATGGACCAACCAGCGACGAAAAAGCTGGAGACCGCAAAATGAAAATTCGCGCACAAATTTCCATGGTCTTGAATCTCGACAAATGTATCGGCTGCCATACGTGTTCGGTCACGTGCAAGAACGTCTGGACGACGCGTGAAGGCGTTGAATATGCGTGGTTCAACAATGTCGAAACCAAGCCGGGCATTGGCTATCCCGATGATTGGGAAGATCAGGCGAAATGGAACGGCGGCTGGGAGCGTAAAAAGAACGGCAAGATCCAACCGAAGATGGGCGGCAAGCTCGGCGTGCTGTCGAAAATTTTCGCCAATCCCGATCTGCCAGAGATCGACGATTATTACGAGCCGTTTACATTCGACTATGCGCACCTTCAAAAGGCCCCGGAAATGAAAACAGCGCCGACGGCGCGTCCGCGTTCTCTGATTACTGGTGAGCGCATGGAGAAAATTCACAAAGGTCCAAATTGGGAAGAAATTCTCGGCGGTGAATTTTCAAAGCGCTCTAAGGACTACAATTTCGAAAACGTCGAAAAGGAAATTTACGGCCAGTTCGAAAATACATTTATGATGTATCTACCGCGCCTTTGCGAACATTGCCTGAATCCGTCTTGTGTTGCCGTGTGTCCCTCCGGCGCCATTTACAAACGCGAAGAAGACGGCGTCGTCCTGATCGATCAGGATAAATGTCGCGGCTGGCGCATGTGCGTTTCTGGCTGTCCTTACAAAAAAATCTACTACAACTGGAACACCGGAAAATCAGAAAAGTGCACGCTCTGCTATCCGCGTCTTGAAGCAGGGCAGCCGACGGTGTGTTCAGAAACATGCGTCGGCCGTATCCGTTACCTCGGTGTTGTTCTTTACGATGCGGACCGGATCGAAGAGGCGGCGAGTGTTGAGGAAGAAACGGACCTTTATCAAAGCCATCTCGATATTTTCCTCAATCCGAATGATCCGAAAGTGCAGGCTCAGGCCCGCGAGGACGGCGTTCCCGATGCATGGCTGGACGCGGCAAAGAATTCACCAATTTGGAAAATGGCGATGGAATGGAAGATCGCGTTCCCGCTGCATCCGGAATACCGAACGCTGCCCATGGTTTGGTATGTGCCGCCGCTCTCGCCCATTCAATCAATGGCGCAAGCTGGCGCCTTTGGCGAAAAAGGCTCGATGCCGAATGTCAGGGATCTGCGTATTCCAATGCAGTATCTCGCAAATCTTCTAACGGCCGGCGATGAAGAGCCCGTCGCGAAGGCGCTCGAAAAACTAATCGCCATGCGCGCCTATATGCGTTCGAAGTCTTACGAAGGCGCCGTTGATGAAACGATCCCCGGCAAGGTTGGCATGACCGGCGGTGAGATCGACGAAATGTACAAGCTGATGGCGATCGCCAATTACGAAGACCGTTTTGTCATTCCAACATCGCATCGCGAATACTCAGAAGATGCGTTCGACCTGCGCGGTGAGTGTGGGTTCAGCTTTGGCGACGGGTGCGGCGAGCCGAAAAAGGCGGTCGAGTGGACAGGGCTGTTCGCCAAGGGCGCCGCCAAACAAAAAGTTTAAGGGAAACCGCGATGGCCAATACCTATAAAGCACTAAGCGCGCTTCTTTCTTATCCGACAGAAGAAATCAAAGCGGCGGCGGAAGACATCCATACAATCATCATGGATGAAGCCTTGGCGCCGGCCTGGGCGCTCCGGCAAATCGCGCGCCTGATCGAAGATTTCAAGTCTCTTGATCTTTACGAGCTGCAAGAGCGCTATGTCTTTCTGTTCGACCGAACGCGGTCTCTGTCATTGCATCTCTTCGAGCATGTTCACGGCGAGTCCCGCGATCGCGGTCAGGCGATGGTTGATTTAAAAACGCTTTACGCTGAAGGTGGACTGGAAATTGGCGCCAGTGAATTGCCAGACTTCCTGCCGCTATTTCTTGAATATCTTTCGACGCGGCCGACCGAAGAGGCGCGGCAATTGCTGGCCGAGCCGTTAAGCGTGATTGCGGCCTTAAAGGAGCGCCTTCAAAAACGTAAAACGCCGTATCTCGCGGTCTTCAGAACTCTCGAGGCTATCGCCGGACGAGCGCCGTCGGAAGCCGAGCTCAATGATTTACGCAAAGCGCCAGACGACGACCCGAACGACCTTGATGCGCTTGATGAGGCTTGGGCAGATGAACCAGTGATATTCGGCCCTGGCGATGAGGCGTGTCCAAAGGTCAGCGATATGCTTGATCGAATGAACGTTGGCGAGCCTCCCGCCAAAATCGCCAAAGACCCGAGGGGGATCGCATGATGGCGAGCTATCTCAATCAATTTTTTTTTGGTGTTTACCCGTATATCTGCCTTGTTGTCTTCGTCGTCGGCTGCATTTTGCGTTTCGACCACGGCCAATATTCATGGCGATCAGGATCAAGCCAGCTCTTACGGCGCAAACAGCTCGTCGCAGGCAGCGTCCTCTTCCATGTCGGCATTCTCATAATTTTCGGCGGGCACTTTGTTGGCTTGCTGACGCCGATCTGGGTGTTTGATGCGCTTGGGGTTTCGCATGGCGCCAAACAGGTGCTGGCAATCGTCGCTGGCGGATTTGCGGGCGCGATATGTTTCATCGGCATTCTTCTACTCATCCATCGTCGGTTATTCGATGTACGCATCCGCAATACATCAAGCTTAGGCGACACGTCGATTTTGCTGATATTGTTTGCGCAGCTTTTGCTGGGTCTCTCAACAATCCTTGTTTCGCTCCAACATCTCGATGGACATGAGATGGTGAAGTTCATGGAGTGGGCGCAGCGCATCTTAACGTTCCGTAGCGGCGCGGCGGAATTAGTCGCGGGCGTTCACCCAATATTCAAGGCGCATCTCTTTCTCGGGTTGACGATATTTCTCGTCTTTCCATTTACGCGCCTCGTTCACATGCTGTCGGCCCCGGTCTGGTACCTCAATCGGCGTGGGTTCCAGATCGTCCGCACTCGCAATCAAGATGGTCGCAAGGCAGTGAGGCCTGCGGAGTAAAATTGTTTTTTGATTAAAAATGGAGAGTGAATTGTGCTGTGGAAATGGGCGATAATCGGCGCAGCTGCATTTACAGCAATTACGCCTGCCTTTGCGGAATCCGAAAAGCCGGAGGGTGATGAAAGCCTGATCGTTGAGGCGATCAGGAATAGCAAGCCGATCCTCGATGTCCGCTATCGGTATGAACGCAAAACCCAGGACGGCTTTGCCGAAAACGCCTATGCAAACACCGTCCGAACGCGGCTCGGGTTTGAGACTGGCGAGGTGCATAACTTCAAA
>JAJFFU010000045.1 GCA_021776465.1 Parvularculaceae bacterium | reverse complement strand
ACTTTGACGCGCTGAAAGCCGCGTTTTTGTAATTCCGCGAATTCTTTTCGGTATTCGCCTTTTCGCGCCCGCACAATCGGCGCCAGAAGATAGAAACGCGAGCCTTCCGGCATCGCCATCAACCGATCGACCATTTCGGTTACCGTTTGCGACGTAATCGGTTCGCCGGTCGCCGGAGAGTAAGGAATGCCGATGCGCGCCCATAACAGCCGCATATAGTCGTAAATCTCCGTAACCGTCGCGACTGTTGAGCGCGGATTGCGCGATGTTGTCTTTTGTTCGATGGAAATTGCGGGGCTAAGTCCGTCAATTTGATCCACGTCCGGTTTTTGCATCAATTCGAGGAACTGACGCGCATATGCAGACAGGCTTTCCACATAACGGCGTTGTCCTTCTGCGTAGATCGTATCGAAGGCGAGTGACGACTTACCGGACCCCGACAAACCCGTCATGACAATGAGTTTGTCGCGCGGCACTTCCAGCGTGACGTTTTTCAGATTGTGTTCGCGTGCGCCGGTGACGCGGATCGATTTCAAACTCATGGCTCTCTTTATATATGCGGGGCGTCTACGCGCTGGTTTCTGTTGGCCTTTATATATCTGCGTTGACACTGAGAACAAGGTGTGAACATTTGCGCCGCACGCCGCGCAAACATTGGGGATAATCAATCGTTGAGCGCGGCCCGAATCCGCGCCATGTGCGGGGTAGTGGACGCATATTCCTGGAGAAGAATAATGGCAGGCAGCATCAATAAAGTCATTTTGGTCGGCAATCTTGGCGCCGATCCCGAAGTTCGCAAGTTTCAAAACGGCGGACAGGTTTGCAATCTGCGAATTGCAACATCGGAACGCTGGAAAGACAAAAGCAGTGGTGAACAGCGCGAAAAAACCGAATGGCACACTGTCGCGATCTTTTCCGAGGGATTGGCGCGTGTTGCCGAGCAATATTTGCGAAAAGGCTCAAAAGTTTACCTTGAAGGGCAGTTGGAGACGCGCAAATGGCAGGATCAAAGCGGAAATGACCGTTATTCGACTGAAGTTGTGCTGCGAAACTTCAATTCAACGATGGTGATGCTTGATTCACGAAGCGGCGGTGGCGGCGGCGGCGGCGGAAATTTTGAACGCAGCAGCGGCGGCGCATCAGACAGCGGTAGTTCATCGTCTGGCGGACAAAGTTACGAGTTAGACGACGAAATTCCGTTTTGATTTTGCAATAAAACGCAAAAACGAATCAAAAAATGCATGAATCTGCGTATGCGAACGTTTTACGTTGCGCATAAACAATACTTTTTTAGTAAATTAAGTTATGTTACGTCTTTCGAATCATGATTCGGAGGTGAACCATGGCGGTCAAAAGAAAAACGACCAAACGAAAAGCGGCGAAAAGAAAAACCGCAAAACGTAAGACTGTAAAGCGTAAAACAGCTAAGCGGAAAACCGCAAAGCGTAAGACTGTGAAGCGGAAAACTGCTAAGCGTAAGACCGCGAAGCGGAAAACGGCTAAGAAAAAAACTGCTAAGCGTAAGACCGCGAAGCGGAAAACAGCCAAGAAAAAAACCGCGAAGCGTAAGACTGCTAAGCGGAAAACCGCAAAGCGGAAGACAGCTAAACGCAAGACTGCAAAGCGGAAAACCGCAAAACGCAAGACTGCTAAGCGAAAAACGACAAAGCGTAAGACCGCGAAACGCAAAACGGCGAAGCGTAAGACTACAAAACGCAAAACCGCTAAGCGTAAGACGGCCAAACGTAAGAAACGCTAGTATTGTCGGATCAGGCGCGCGATATGCCGCCTGATTACGCAACACAGTGCTTGCGCCTCGTGCGAACGGTGTTTTGAAGCGCCAAAATGCACAAATGAGGGGCTTCTGGCGTCGGAAACTGGTTTTCCGGACGCCAATTGCGGGGAATTCTCCGTTACTAGGCCGAATTTGATTTATTCGGCGATAGCAGAGTTCAAATACCGGACTCATTTAAAGCCCTGGCGCGCCAAATTGAAAACGGCGCGCCGGGGCTTTATTTATGGTGGGGCGGGATTTTTCGGGCAGGCGATAGAAAACGAGGCTGCGTAATGTCGAACACTGTGAATTTAGTATTGCCGCGCGTAATGGTCGCCGTCGCTTTCGGCGCCGCAGCGGCATGCTCGACGGTTCCTGATCCGGCCGGCTTTGATGCTTACGGATATTTGTCACCCAGTCCGTCAGCCGATGGGGAATTCATCGGCAATTTTCCGTCGCAATCGGAATGCGAAGCGGCGGGTGAATCATGGATGTCGCAACAAGTTGTGGGCAATCCGGTGCGGGTCGACTGTTTTTCGGTGGATCGACGATAGGCATCGACACCGAACCTCCCGTTCTCCCCGGCGAAAGCCGGGGTCCAGAGACGTAGATACTATTTATTCAATCTCACAGTTTCAAAGGCGCATACATTTCTGGATCCCGACTTGCGTCGGGAAAATCGGGGTGAGAGTTCATTGATTTTCTTTAGTCTTGGACGATTCTCTAATTCGGGGTCCGGCAACGTCGGGGCGGAAATACGATTTGAGGCGGCAAAAATTACGCGACAATCCGCACCGGCAATTCATCAAATCCATGCACAAAGTTTGAACGCACAGTTATAGCTTCACCAACAACTTCAATGCGCCAGCGACGCGCGATCATTTCTTCCAGCAAAATTCGCAATTGCAACTCAGCCAACCGCTTGCCCATGCAGCGGTGGATGCCGAAGCCGAATGAAACATGCCGGCGGGCGTTATCGCGCGCGACATCGAAGGCGTCTGCGTCGTCAAACACATCTTCATCGCGATTCCCCGATGCATACCACATCACGACCTTGTCGCCCTTTTTGATGTGCTTGCCAGCGAGTTCTGAGTCGGCGAGGGCGGTGCGACGCATATGCGCGATCGGCGTCTGCCAGCGGATGATTTCCGAGACAGCGTTTTCGATGAGCGCCGGTTCCGCCTTGAGGCGTTCAAGCTGGTCGGGAAATCGGTCAAAGGCGACAACCGCGCCGGACATTGAGTTCCGCGTCGTATCATTGCCGCCGACAATCAAGACAAGGATATTGCCGAGAAAATTCATCGGGTTGAGCGATGCCGTGGCGTCATGGGTTGCGAGCATCGTGACGAGGTCGTGCGCGACTTTCCGTGTCGCCCGTTCCCGGCGCAGCCGCGCGAAGGCGAACATGCATTGTTTCATCTCGTGGATGCGTTCTTCTTCCGTGGCGACAACACCGAGGCCTGGCTCGGAGGTGGCGACGTTCGACCACCGCGTCAGCTTGGCGCGGTCTTCGAAGGGAAAATCGAACAGCGAGGCGAGCATTTGCGTTGTCAGTTCAATCGCGACCTTGCCGACCCAGTCGAAGGGTTCGCCAATTGGCAGCGTATCGAGCAGATCGCCCGTGCGCTTGCGGATCACCTGATCGAAATGCGTCAGGTTTGGGCGTGAGACGATATCGGATGCAGCGCTGCGCTGATCGCTGTGGCGCGGCGGGTCCATGGAAATGAAGCCTTCAAGCGTATGGCCGGACCATTTTTGCGTCAGCGCATCATGAATGACGACGCCGCCATGCTCTGATGCGGAAGAAAATTCTTCGTGACGGGTTTCAACATCGAGGATGTCTTCATAGCGCGTCACCGACCAATAGGGCCCGTACGCGCTATCAGCGCAGTAGTGAACCGGGTCTTCGGCGCGCAGGCGCGCGAGCAACGGCGCCGTTTCGCGCCGGGCCCAGAGATCGGGATCTGATACGTCGATGGTTTCCATTGCGGGGCTTATCGCCGGGATGGGCGGCGACGCGCAAGGTATTGCCTAGAAATCCTTTTTCCAGTTGGCAGAGACCGTCTGGTCGCCGTCCTGGCGCACTTCCGTTTCAACGGAAATGTTGTCCGTAATTTCATATTCGACAATGACCGCGCCGCCTTTGCCTTGCGCGTCCTGTGTCGCGGACACGAAAAGCCCGTCAGCGACATATTTCCCGACCGTGAGCGAGCCGCCGCCGTTTTCCGGATCAATGTCGAAGTTCAGCATGTCGAGCCCGGTTGCCCGCCGGATGGATCCGGTGACGCCGGTTCCGCCGAAGGGCCCGATGCCGCCGAGCGACGCGAGCGCTTGCGCTGTTTGCAGCGATTCAAATGCGGTGAGTTCGTCAGCGGGCTTGCCGAACAGGACGAGCGCCATGATGTCCTCGTCGGGCAGGTTTGGCGTTGAGTTCAATTCAATGCTTGGTTCCTGGGCGCGGCCGGAAATTTCGATGGTCGCCGTCACGCCTTCGCTGGTCTCGAATTCCGCACGGATGTCGAGCAGCGGATTATTGGGTGACAGGCGGTCAAACGTAATCGTGCCTCTGCCGATATCGAAACGACGGCCTGAAAAGTCGATCGTGCCGCGGCGCAGTCGCATGGCGCCGAGAACAACCGGTTCGTTCTTGATGCTAACGGCGCGCATATTCGCCGACCACTCGCTGTCGACGCCGCGCCCGCGAATGAAAATCCGGTCGTCGGCCGAAAGTTGAATGTCGTAGCGAATTGTCGACGCCTTCGCGGGCGGTTCCAGCGCTGCGCCGTTTTCGAACTCATTGATATTGACGACCTCGATCTGCACGAGCCCTGTCGTTTCGGGCGTAATGATTTCGGCGTCGAATTCACGCACGGAAATTTCGCCTGTGGCGGCAATGTTTTCGAGATCGCCGGCGATTTTTAAGGCGCCGTCTGCGCGCACCGTGTTCACTGGGTAGGCGGAAAGGACGGCGTTGTTGAGATCGATATTGAGATCGACGCTCGAAATATCAGCCAGGGTCATCTTGCCGCCAATTGTGATCGTGTCTTCGCCGGTTTGCCCGCCGCCGCGCGCACCGCCGGAGAACGAGATATTACTACCGTTGACGGAAACATTCGCGTCGGCGCGCGTGTGCAATCCGGCGATGGAAAGCCCGGAACGAAGCTCGGTGTAGGCGCCCTCGGTGATCTCCGCGACGCCGGCGAGCGACGGGTTTTCCGCGGTTCCGCCGACATCGAAATTGACAGAGAGAAATCCTTCGAGCGTTTGCAATTCCGGCGGCATGAACGCGGCGAATGGTTCGATAACGCCGTCATAGCGTATATACCCGTCAATATCGCCGTCCGTTGAAACGGCCAGCGCCGGCGCACGCGACAACTTCACCGGCAGCGAAAGGCGCATATCGAGTGCGTCTTTGTCGGGCAGGCTCGACAGGACAATGTGATCTCCGTCCCATTTCAACGTCCCGCTGAGGGACGCATTTTCTTCGGAGATAAGCGATTGCATTACGAAATCGCCTGCGCCGGGTTCGGCGGCGTCCGTATCGAGTGTGAATTTGAGCGTCGCGCGTCCATCCGTTTGCGGAATGTTGACGTCAGTAAAATCGAAATCACCCCGCCAGCGCGTCTCGGAAAACATACCGTCAATCGCGATCCGTCCGCGCCGGCTCCAGCCAAGGCGGAGATTGTCGAGGGCGACGCCGTCTGCGATGGTGATAAGGCCCGGCTCCAAAAGGCGCGCGACATTGTCGGCGAAGGTCGCATTGAGGTCGGTCAATCGGATGCGGACATCGTCTTTGGGGTTGATCGTTGCGGCGAGGGATACATCCGTCGCTGAATTGCCCCCGGCAATGATCAGGCGCCGCGCCGACAGCGTTGTTGCAATGGCGTCAGGCGGGCCGGCCGCGCGCATTGTAAGCCCGTCAACTAGCGTCGAATTTACACGCAGCATTTCCGACGTCACTGACAGATCCGTGCGCCGGCCGTCGCGTGCAAAGTTTCCTTTCGTTGCAAAAGCGCCGGCGACATTGAGCCCGGGCCACGGCATTGCGTTCTCGCCGCCCTCATAGGTGAGGTCAATTTCTCCGCTCTGGGTTTCCGGATTAAAGGCGCCGGCGCCGCGCAGATTAAAACCGGCGCCGGCATAGGTGATCGACGGGGCGGCGATGCGTCCGGTTTGCGACGACCGTAAAGTCGCCGCGAAGTTGCCGTCGCCGTTTTTCGCCGACGCCTTGATGTCGCCGGTGGGAAGTTTGGGTAAACCTGAAAGTGCGATTTCAGCGACGAGCGCCGGTGCGGTGTTGTCGCCGATCTTAATGTCAGGCGTCTCGACGCGCGATGTAATGGTGAACAGATCAACAGCGCCAGTAGCATCAATGCTTGCGGTAATGCGTCCTTGCGGTTCGAACGATGGCGTCAGTTTTGTCACGAATTCCGGCGCAATATCGACGTCACCGTCAAACCGCAGCGTATCATCGCCAATTTGGTAATCGGCGTCGCCCTCGGCGCGGAAATCGTCGCCGATGTTGAGATCGATCGCCCGCAAGGCGATGCTGTTTTCGAGATCAACGGTAAACAGCGTCGTTACTCGCGCCGGTTCATTCAGCAAATCTTTGCGGGGAGACACCGATGCAGCGAGTTCGCCGCTGATATTTTTTCGCAAATCCGTTGCCGCGTTGCTGATCGCCGCTTCCACACCGTCACCGCGCAGCAACAAGTCGATTGCATAATCATTCGGGCGACGCTGCATCGCGGCGGTGAGTGTTAGATCGCCGCCGAGATAGGCTTGAATTTCCGGCCGATATTCTTCTGTGAGTGTGGCGCGTATATCGGCGGTGAGGCTGTTGTCGTTTTCGCGCAAGCCCGCCCAGGCAATGTCGCCCGCAACGGCGCCTGCCGCCGATAAAAGGCGATTGATTGTAACGCGCCCGCCGCGCGCTTCGTCCTGCAACGTAAAATTGAAGCGAACCGGTTCCGCGAGTTCGTCGATATCGGCAAGGCGCGCGCCGGCGGTGAATTCGCCATCGGCGTCAACAGAAACGAGGTCCGTCAGGTTCGCAATTAAATCTGCGTTCACGCGGCCATAAGCGCCGATTAGCCCGTTCACGGTGATCAAGGCTTGTTCCGTTAGACTGTCGGCGGCTATTTCAATAAACAGCGGCCCGCCGAGATCGGCAAAGGCGGCGACGACGCCGTTCTCTTGCGACGCAATTGTTGCGTCGATGAAAACCCGTTCCGCATCCGGCGCGATATTGACGGTCAAGTCGATCGTATCGGCGTCTTCTGCGCTCGTGAGATTGAGGCGCGCATTGATGCGCCTGCCGCCCATATCAATGGCGCCGATTCCGTCAACGCGCGCTGAAACGCCGCCGAGGCTGCTTTGAAAATTGTTGATCTGAATATTGCGGATCCTCAGCGACGGCAGCGCATCCGGCAGGTTGATCGAAAACGGTTCGTTGCTCTCGTTCGGCTGTTCCGGCGGCTCGCGCAAAATGGCGCCGCCATCAACAATCAGCGAAACGATATCGGTGTCGCCGCGGAGATAGCGCAGCGGTCTCCAGCGCAGCTCTGCCTGATCGATCCGCGCCCACGGTTCGCCCGCGTCGGTCAGCACGAGGTTCTCAATGATAATGTGGTAGGGCAGGGCGCCGCGCAGCACTGTAATTTCCGCCTCGCCGCCCAGTTTGTTTTCGATTGCGGTTTCAGCAATCGATTTAATAATTGTGCGGCCAGGCGGCGTATAGAGGATGGCGAGCACGCCGACGACGCCCAACAGAACAATGCCGGCGGCCGTAAATCCAATTATGCGAAGGGCGCGGGACATTAGAATGGTTGCCCCAACGCGATGTAAATCTGGAAGCCGCGGTCACTCTCGCGGCCGTTCAAGGGAAATGCCGCATCAATTCGTATCGGGCCAATCGGTGTGAAGTAGCGAATGCCGCCGCCATAGCCGACGAAAAACCGTTCCTTGAAATCGGGCAGGGGTGAGGCCATCACCGTGCCGGCGTCGACGAAGCCGACGAGTTGTATTTCGTCGGTCACCATGCCGCGCAGCTCGGTTCCGCCGACCGCATAAGACCGCCCGCCTATTGGCGTGTTGGCGCCATCAAGCGGGCCCGCTTCTTGGAAACCATAGCCGCGGACCGTGCCGCCGCCACCGACGAAGAAGCGTTTGTTCACCGGCAGATCGAGCAGGCCGTTGCCGAATGTTGCGCCGAAGCCGGCGCGTGCTGCGACGGTGAACTGGTCTTTGGCCCCGAGGAAGAGGCGATAGCGCCCGGAAAGCTCAGACTGCGTAAAGGTTTCCGTCCCTGTATAGGGCGTTACCGTCAGCGAGGCGCGAAAACCTTTCGTCGGCTGCAAGAGATCGTTTTCTGAATCCCAGAGCACCGAGAGCGGCGCCGAGACAAAATAGGTTCGCTCTTGCGTGGCGTCGGTTTCGACTTTTGATGTTTCCAGCGCCAAGCCGGCGCGGGTTTCAAGCCGATCATCGAGCCATTTTTTTGCAAGGCCGCCCGAAAGCCGAAAGGACCGCGCATCGAATGCATCGGTTGTTTCATTGGAAAACCCGAAATTCGCGAACGCAAATCCCGGCAGGGTTGGGAAAGGTTTTCGCGCCGTGAAGTCGATTGACTGTTCGATTTCGGATCCGCGCAGTTCGATGCGCAAATTTTCTCCGCGCCCGAACATGTTGCGGTTTTCAAAAAACAGCCGCCCACCAGGGCCTTCTGATGTAGACCAGGAAACGCCCGCGCCGATGGTGCGGCGTTTGCGCTCCTCAAGGTTGACGATGATCGGTGCGTCGCCATTGTCGTCCGGTGCGCCGGGCGCAACGCTGATTGATGAGAAGAGGCCGGACTCGCCGAGCCGGTCCCGGAAGGTTACGATCTTCGCGCGTTCATACTCGGCGCCGGTTTCCCATGTTTTCAATTTCGCGATGTAATCTTCGTTGGTTTTGTTCAGACCGTCGATGGTGATTTCGCCAAAGCGCGCTTTCGGACCGCTTTCAAAAACGAAGACAGCCGAGGCCTCCGCCTTATCGGGGAGCGCTATGGCGCGACGGCCGGCAATTTCCGCTGCGGGGTATCCGGTATCCCAAAGGTGATTGAGAAACTGCACCTGCACATTGCGAAGATCGGCGCCGGCGGCGGACCCGTCGCCTTTGATTTTTGCCTCTTCCAGAGAACCCGGCCGGTCGTCGCCTTCATCGCGATACAGGATCTCATATTCGGTAACGCGAAATCTCGGGCCGGGTTCGACGGTGAAGACGACAAGCGGTGTGTCGCCATTGTCGGGCCGCTCGACCGTAAAATCGACTTCGCCCAGATAATAGCCGGCGGCGGTGAGGGCTTCGTTGAACGCATCGGCGTCGCGGCGCGCGGCCCGGCGCAAGGCGGCAACGGTCGGATAGTCGCGCAGGCCTCTCTTGAGATCGGAGATGATGTCGAGTTTTGCGGCCAAATCGTCGTCCGCGCCGCGGATATCCACGCGATAGGAATCAGCGCCAAGCGCCGTCGCCGACAACGCAAGCAGCGAACTTCCTACGCCAATCAAAAACCGGCGAAAACATATCCTCGAAACAGAATTCACTGCGGGCGCGCAACCTGAATTTTTGCAACCGAACATGGGCGTTTTAGATTGCCCCGGGCCTTGCTCGTTAAGCTCTTGATCACTTTTTCATAAACTCGTTAACCATGGCCTTCAAATTGGCTGTTTTTGTGGCTGAAGCAGGGTTATTCGCCGATTCCTTCCGGTGTCGCCGGGGGCCGCGTCCTGTTCACATCCGCAATCTGGATTCGCGCTCCGGACTGCGCTAAGCGGGCGTTAGGTTTTTGTTAACGAAACAGGAAATGGTCGGCAGATGGCCCATCCTTTGAGCGGCGCAAATATTGGAACACTGGCGACTGTTATGGGTCGTTCCGGCCTGCCGGCCAAACCCATAGCCGGCGCAGGGGTCGCGCTCGCCGCGCTCGGGCGCTGGCCGTTTTCCGTCGGTGAGAAACTGGTGATGGAACAACGCTTGCCGGCGATCGACGATATGCCGGCGCCGGTGTTCATCCTTGGGCACTGGCGATCAGGTACGACGCATCTTTACAACATTATGTGCCAGGGCGGGCAGTGGGGGTATGTGCCGCCGGTTGCGACGGGGCTGCCATGGGATCTGTTCGGGCTGGCGAAAGTGTTCGAACCGTTGCTCGAACGCGCACTGCCGGCGCATCGGTTTATCGACAATATTCCGGTGACGCCGGAAAGCCCGCAGGAAGATGAAATCGCCATCGCCAATATGTCGGAGGCGTCGTTTTATCACGGCATCTATTTCCCGCGAAATTTTGCAGAGAATGTTCAGCGCGGGCTTTTCTTTGATGGGTGTTCGGCCGCCGACATCCGCGGGTGGCGCAGGCAATTCAGATATTTTTTGCGCAAGCTCTATCTGCATCAGGGAAAGAAACCGCTTCTCATCAAGAACCCGGTTTATACGGGCCGTCTCGCCATGTTGCGCGAGATGTTTCCGGGCGCGAAATTCATTCACATCCATCGCAATCCCTATGACGTGTTTCTGTCCATGCGGAATTTTTATGAAAAACTGCTCAAGGAATTTGCGCTGCAAAGCTATGAGCATGTGGATATCGATGAAACGATCCTGTCCGTTTATGACCGGATGATGCGCGACTATGAACGCGATGCGGCATCCGTGCCGGCGGAGCAATTATGCGAGCTGAGCTACAAGGAACTGGACGAGCAGCCGATGGCGGCGCTGGAGAAAATATACAGCGCGCTGGCGTTGCCCGGTTTCGACGCTTCGCACGGTGCGTTCGAAACCTATCTCGCCTCTGTCAAAACTTTCAAGAAAAACAAGTTTTCTTATTCTGACGCGGCGGCTAAAAAAGTTGAAGGGCGATTGCAGTATTTCATCGACAAATGGGGATATGCGCGGCCGGGCGCTGATCGCGAACACATGCATGACAGTGCAGCGTAGTTTTGCCGTCGCCAGTTTGTGCGTTGCGCTCGCCGCTTGCGGACGTGGCGCGACCGAACCGTATTACGCTCACGCAGACTGCCGGCGGATTGACCTCACCGATGAAAAGACCGGCGCGCGCATCGTCGGCGCCGAGGACATGGCGTTCGATTCAAACGGCGGGCGCCTGATCATTTCCGCTTATGACCGTCGCGCGACCGAAAAAGCAACGAAGGCCAGCGCGTCGCCGCCTCAAGGCGGGGTTTACGCAGTCGGTGTTGACGCGTTGTTCGATACGCAAGGGCCCTTGCCCGTAACGGCGTTGATCGAAGCGGACAAATTCAAAAATGGTCTGCGGCCCCATGGGCTCGATTTTTCAGAAGGACGTCTTGCATTCATTAATCGCGGTTATGTCCGGAAAGACGGTCGTTGGCGCATGGCGCCGTCGCTAGTGCGTGTCAGCGACGCGGGAACGATCGCATCGAAACACGCTCATTGCGCGGCGAACGACGTCGCGGTCGTCGGCGACAGTTTTCTTGCAACGCGAGATCACGCAGCTTGCGGCGGTCTTTCCCGATTGCTCGAAAATGCGCTGGGCCAAAAGAAAAGCGGCGCCTATTTTGATGATGGCGCGGCGCTTATTGACGGAATTGCATTCGCCAATGGCGTGACGGTGTTGACGGACGGGTTTGCTGTTGCGGCGACCCGTGAGAACGCTGTTCATATTTTTCGCGCGAACACCGAGACTGGCAGCCGGCAGTTCGTTGCAGATACGCCCGGCGCCCCTGATAATCTTTCGGTTTCCCTCAACGGCGACATTATCGCGGCGCTTCACACAAATCTAATTCGCCTGGGGCTCAATCGGTCCTTCGGGATCGGCAAGGCGGGATCGCGTATCGCGCGGATCGATGTTGAGACTGGCGAGGCAAAACTGTTGTTTGACGACCCCAAGGCCGCGCTGTTCAGCGCCGCGACGGTCGGCGTAGAAACCGACAAGGGGCTTGTCGTTGGTTCTGTTACCGATACAGGCGTGCTCGTTTGTGAGAAGACCAAATGAGCGGCGTCACGCTGGTCACCGGCGGGTCGGGATTTGTCGGAAAAGAACTCGTACGATTGCTGCGCAAACGCGGCGAGACGGTGCGGTCGTTCGACCTCGCGCCGGCGCCGACAGACGACGATGTTCAGGGGTCGATCACCGACGATCAGGCCGTAACTGACGCCATGAAAGGCGTCGAAACGGTTTTCCATCTTGCCGGCAACGCGCAGCTTTGGGCAAAATATACGCGCGTCTTCGACGACGTAAATCGGCAGGGAACGCAGATTGTCGTTGATGCGGCTGTTCGGTCCGGTGTGGGCAAGTTTGTTCATTGTTCGAGCCTGACGACCCTCGTTGGCAAGAAGACGCCGATCGCATCGTCAACGGCGGATGGCAGCGTTCGCCTGTCGCCCGATGACATGCTCGGCGCCTATCCGCGTTCCAAGCTTGAGGCTGAACGCATTGTCGAAGCGGCGGCGGAAAAAGGGCTCAACGCCGTCATCGCCATGCCAACCGAACCTTTGGGGCCGGGCGACAGGGCGCTGACGCCGCCGACAAAAATGATCCTTGATTTCGCGAATGGCGCGACGCCGGCCTATATCGATTGCGTCCTGAATTTCGTTCCTGCGGCGAGCCTTGCGGAGGGACTTATTGCGGCGCGTGATCGCGGCGCCCGCGGCGAGCGATATCTCCTTGGCGGCGATAATACCCCGATGGTCGAGCTGCTGACCGAGATCGAAAAAATCACCGGCGTGCCGGCGCCAAAGACGAAAATGCCATACTGGGTGGCGCTTGCCGCCGGCGCGGTCGATACGAAAATCGTCTCCGCGATTACCGGCAAGCCGCCGAAAGCGCCGCTGACGGGTGTGCGCCTTGCCGGCCGGCAGGTCTGTTTTTTCAGCGACAAAGCGGCGACGCGTCTTGGCTGGAAAGCGGCAAGCTGGCGGCCGGCGCTGCGCGCAGCAATCAAGTGGTTCGAGGCTGAAGGATTGCTGCGCAAGAAGGTTTCTTGAACCCGCGCATTGCGCAATGATGGGGGTGTCGACAATCCGGGAATCGCTGATGGCGGCGTCTGACATTGATGAACAGCGCGACATTTCAAAATGGCTGAACGGTCGGCCGTTGGACGATTGGCGCGCCCGGTTTGATCGCGATGGGTACATCCAGTTCGAACGCGTCTTGTCAGAACAATTTCTGGCGGAGATTCGCGCCGGCTTGGCACCATATATTGACGCTGACATTCACGGGCGCAACGAATTTGAGGGCCTTGAGACCAATCGCATCTATGCCTTGCTCGCGAAAGGCGAAGTATTCGCAGACCTTGCCGCGCACCCGCTTGCGCTGGCTTTTGCAGAAGCTGATCTTGGTACGGACTGCCTGTTGTCTGCCTGTCTTGCCATTAATCTCCATCCCGGTGAAACGCCGCAGCCCTGGCATTTTGACGACAGCCATTATTTGTGGCCGCGGCCGCGGCCGTCGCTTGGCGTCAGTGCGTTCTGGGCAATTGACGATACGACGGCGGAAAATGGCGCAACCGAAATACTGCCCGGCAGTCATTTGTGGCCGGACGACGTTATTGACGGCTCTGTCGGGCATGGCGATTTCATGCGCGGTAAGGCGCGGGAAACAGACGCTGGCGCGCGGGCCGATATCAAAAAAATAATCATGCCGGCCGGTTCCCTGATGCTAACGAAAGGAACGCTCTGGCATCGTGGAGGTGCAAATAAATCCGATGCGGCGCGCTTGATCATTACGCCGCAATATTGTCCCGGATGGACGCGGCAGCTTGAAAACATGGCAATTGCTGTGCCGCCGGAAATCGCGCGGGGCCTGCCAAAGCGCGCGCGCGAATTGATCGGCTATTCGATCCACGGACCCTTTATGGGCTATGTTGACGGGCGCCACCCGGCGCGCAAACTCGACCTCTGAGGCATTTCGTAGCGATCGGTTGAATAGTCGCGCGATAAGACCAACGTTATAAGTAACGAGGGAGGAACCCGTTCATGCAATTCAAACGCATTATCGCGGCCGTCGATGTCAGTGATGAACTTGCCGAAAAGGTTTTAAAGGCGGCGCACAGTCTTGCGTCACGCGATGGCGCGGCGCTTGCGGCGGTTACCGTGTGGCCGCCGCTCAGCACGGCGCCGCTTGGCGGTGATGCCGGCGCCAGCGCCGCCGTCGCCTCGCAAGCGGCGATCGAGCAACACCGCGTCGGCCGCCAGAGCTGTCACGACCGGTTGGCTGAGTTTGTTGCAAAGGCGGCGCCGGACGCGGAACCCGTGATCCTTGATGGTGACGCCGCTGACGAAACGGCAAGCTATGCGGAAAAAACCGGCGCAGATTTGATCGTTACCGGATCTCACCAGCGCGGCTTCTGGGGATCGCTGCTTCACGGCAGTGCGTCGCGGGAAGTCGTTCACGATGCGCCGTGCGCGGTCTTCATTGTGACGCGCCGATGCGCAGATACAATCTAGCTGGCGTTTAGGCGGCGAAAGAGCGCGGAAAACCGGCGCCAACGGCTTTTGTAATGGTGACTTGCAGAATTAAGTCACCAGCAACGCAAACAGCCTCGCCGGTTTCATCAATGGCGTCGATTGTTCTGTCGTTGATCCCGTTGCAGGCGGCCCAGGCGTCTGCTTCACTTTCAAGACCGTCAATGAAAACTGCACTGACGATTTCTGCGGCGTCCGCATTTTCGCAGTAAACGGTCAGGTAGTACGGACCGTATGGCTCGTATAAATCAGTCATGGCGTTTGCCTCGCTATTAAGGTGCAGGCGAGTGAACGCGATTATGGTTAATGCATCCTTGCAACTCATCTGTGTAGAGAAGAAAATAGCCGGCAAGACTTTGCTAAGAAATCTTGATCAAATCATAATACCGGCTCTTCCGTTGACTGTCGCGGCCATTCCTATGGCGCAATTCAGCGCAGCGCCAACTGACAGCGTCGCCGCTAACGATTGGCGCGCAGGCTTCGTCGTCATCAGCGAGCCGACCCTTATTCGCATCGCCGGTGAAGATCCCTTGACCGCGCGCGCAAGGGCGCAGCCTCCAGTCATTTGACCATCTATCCAGTGGATCCTGGGGCGAAAACGGCCTTGGTTGGTGCTTGGAAATGCCTGCGAAACCAGTATGGTGCGCCGGGATATGAGCACAGTATCAGATACAGAAAAGCCAGCGCCAGCGAGCGCCGCGGAGACCCCGTCCGGCAAGGGCGCGGATGACGAGAACTTTCCTGTCGGATCGTTCCTGTTGCCAAAGCGGCTGCGCCCCCATGTGGCGAAATTTTACGCCTTCGCGCGCGCCATCGACGATATCGCCGATAGCGCTGAATTAACGCCGGCGGAGAAAATACGCCGCCTCCGCGACTTTGACGCCGCGTTGCAGGGCGCGCCGGGGTTTGGCGCAGAATTTCAAAAGGCGCATGAGTTGCGTGCTTCACTTGCCGAGACCAGTGTCACGACGAAGCACGGTTCGGACTTAATTGCTGCGTTCATTCTTGACGCGGAGAAATTGCGGTACGCCAATTGGGGTGAGCTTCTGGGGTATTGTGAATTGTCGGCCAATCCTGTTGGCCGGTATCTGCTCGACCTCCATGGCGAGGACAAGGCCGGTTATCCGTTTTCCGATGCGCTTTGTACGGTGCTGCAGATCGTCAATCATTTGCAAGATTGCGGCGATGACCGGCGCGATCTGGATCGGGTTTATGTGATTGAAAGTTGGCTTCGGGAAGAGGGCGGCGCGATTGAAGATATTGATTGCGACGAGTGCACGCCGGCGCTGACCCGTGTGAAACATCGTATGCTCGACGGGTGTGACGCCTTGATGAAGGACGCGCGGCAACTGCCTTCCGTGCTGACGTCAAAAAGCCTTGCGATGGAATCCGCGGTGATTGTCCGGCTCGCGGCGCGGCTTATCGAACGGCTGCGCAAAGGCGATCCGTTGGCGACACGCGTGGCGCTGTCGAAGATCGACTTTGCTTCTGCCGGTCTCGCTGGCGCGGTCGCCGGATATTTTCAGGCCGGGCGAAAAGATCCAAAGTCCGCCCTATGAGCGCGGCGGAATTAACACCGGACGAAGCGCGCCGGCACGCGGCGGCAACCGTCAAGCGGTCGAAAACATCATTCGGCGCGGGCATGCGCATCTTGTCGCGCGAACGTCGCGACGCGATGTATGCGATCTACGCCTTCTGCCGCGAAGTCGACGATATCGCCGATGAAGGCGGTGCTCGCGACGAAAAAATGGCGGGCCTCGCAGAATGGCGGCGCGAGGTTGAGCGCATTTACGCGGGCGCGCCGCAAACGCCGACAGGGCTTGCTTTGAAAGATGTGGTTCGACGCTTCAACCTTGCGCAGGAAGAATTCGTGCTCGTCATTGAAGGCATGGAGATGGACGCCGCCGGGCCCGTTGTGGCGCCAACCTTGGACCAGCTCCTTGCATATACGCGCCGCGCGGCCGGCGCTGTCGGCATGTTATCGATGCCGGTATTCGGTGCGCCTCGAAACAAGATTGCCGATGAGTTTGCCTTGTCGCTTGGGGATGCGTTGCAGCTGACGAATATCCTGCGCGATGTTGAACAGGATGCGGGCGAGGGTCGGCTCTATTTACCCCGTGAGCTTTTGGAAAAACATGGCTGCCCGACAACGCCCGATCATATCGAGCGTGCGTCGGGACTGCCGGCAGTGCGCGAGGAGATCGCGATGATCGCGCGCGAAAGGTTTGCGTCTACGCGGGCGGCGCTTCGTGATCTTGATTGGCGCGTTTTGCGGCCGGCCTTGTTGATGATGGGCGTTTATGAGCGATATCTCGACAAAATGACGGCCCGTGGATGGGCTAACGGACAATCTCGCGTGACGATCTCGAAGGCGGAAAAACTGGTGATCGCGGCGCGCTGGTTTTTCGCACCGCAGCTATCGCGCACGTAATACAGAATTTGCGGGAAGGAGCCGCTTTAATGGTAACTTTTGACAAAACCGGGTACGCGGCGAACGCGCCCTTCAAGCCGAATGAATGGCAGACAGTGGCGCCCGGTTTACCGCCGGGATTGGTTGTCTCACCGCGATCCCTGCCGCCCGGGTTTCTCGTGGTTCAAAACTGTCTGACGGCCGAGACATGCGATGCGCTGGTCGCAGAATGTGAGGCGCTCGCGGGTGCGAGGCACGGCGTTGCTGACGGGCCGGATCATGCAGCGGCTAGCATTCAAAATTTACGCACATCGGAATCCATCGACATCAGCCGGCTGCAATTTAACGTCAACGGGCTCATTCGGGAAATATATACACAAACCATTGCAGGCCATTTTCGTGTTCAGTTCGAATGGTTCGAGAGACCGGATATTCTGCGTTACAAAGAGGGCGGTGAATACAAGCCGCATGCCGACGCAGAAAACTGGAATGCCGAAACGCAACGTTGGAACCGCGTCATCGATCGCGACGTTTCAATGCTCCTTTATCTCAATGAAGGGTTCTCAGGCGGCGAAATCACGTTTCCGAATTTCGGCGTGAAGTTGCAACCGGCGCGCGGATTGCTGATCGCCTTTCCGTCGGACGCGCGATATCTTCATGCGGCGACACCGGTGCAATCGGGTGTGCGCTATGCGCTTGTTTCCTGGGCTGCCGCCCTGGGCACGGCACGGGTCGCAAAACGACCCGATGGCGTCGAGCTTCTGACCAAATAACGTGGCGCGGGTTCACATCATCGGCGCCGGATTGTCGGGCCTTGCTGCGGCTGTACGCCTGACGGAAGCGGGCGTTCCGGTCACGGTGTATGAAAGCGCCGGACAGGCCGGCGGGCGCTGTCGGTCATTCCACGACAAGCACCTTGAGCGCGATATCGACAATGGCAATCACCTCATCATGTCCGGCAACAAATCGGCGTTGTCCTATCTTGACCGCATCGGGTCGCCAGATCCGCTGATCTGGCCTGACGGCGCGATCTATCCATTCGTTGATATACGGACGAAAGCGCGATGGACGATCCACATCAATGACGGCCTTGTTCCAAAGTGGATTTTCAGTGCGGAAACGCGCGTCCCGAATACATCGCTACTTGATTATGCGAAGGCTGCGGCAATTGCGGTCGCCGGGAGGGACAAAACCGTCGCTGATATGGTCGATAAAAAATCGCCATTGTATGAAAACTTCTGGGAGCCGCTGACACTCGCAGTGCTCAACACGACGCCGGCGCGCGGCTCAGCGAAACTACTCTGGAGCGTTATTCGCGAGACGTTTTTGCTGGGCGGCGCCGCGTCGACGCCGCTCGTTGCGCGCGCGGGGCTGGGTCCGGCGTTCATCGATCCGGCAATACAATTTATCGAAAATAACGGCGGTATTCTTCGCCTCAATACAAGGCTTCGCCAGGCATGGATGGAGGGCGGAGCGGTGCAAAGCCTGAACTTCGCCGATGAGAGCGTAACCCTGGAGGAGGGCGATCAGGTGATCTTCGCCATACCGCCGACGCGGCTGAAACAAATTATGCCGGAGGTTGATCCGCCAATGGACGATGCGTCGATCCTCAATGTCCATTTTCGGCTCGCTGCGCCGCATAAAAATCGCCGCGTCGCCGATAGCGCCTTCATAGCGCTCGTCGGCAGCCTCGCCCAGTGGGTTTTTATTCGCGATGATGTTGTCTCCGTGACAACGTCGGCGGCGGATGCGCTGGGCGCCGATGATATTCCGAACGACAAAGTTGTGGCGCAGATATGGAACGAAGTGCGCATTGCACTTGGTCTTTCCGATGGACCCTACGAGCGCGTGCGCGTCATCCGTGAAAAACGCGCAACGCCGGACCAGTCGCCAGCCGGCGTCAGGAAACGGCTGAAGGCGGAAACGCAATATCGAAACCTGTTCCTCGCGGGAGACCATACGGACACCGGCGTTCCCGCGACGATTGAAGGGTCGATCCGGTCCGGGGATCGGGCGGCGATGTTGGCAGCATGTCATTTATCCGGTGGCTAAATAATGCTGACTTTTCCTCTCCGATTTTCCCGGCGAAAGCCGGGATCCAGAACCAGCCATCTCTGGGCCCCGGCTTTCGCCGGGGAGAACGGGGCGAGACATAGGCGGTTAGGGGATGGCTGAGTCATTCATCGCCATCATCTGCGGCCTTAAGTCGGAAGCCGCCGTTGTTCGTCAAGCGGGTGGCGGCGAGAAAGTCCGTATCGGGATCTCCGGCGCTGACGCTGGGCGCGCATATGAACTGGCGCGCGTTGCGTGTCAGGATGGCGCGGCGGCGGTGATCAGCATCGGTGTGTCCGGCGGGCTTGATCCGGCGCTGACGCCCGGCGATCTTGTGATCGGCAATGACATCATTGCCGACGACGGCGCCAGATACGCAGCGGATAAATATTTGTTGGGAATCGTCCAATCCGCTCATTCCCGCGAAGGCGGGAATCCAGAAAGAGCTGGACACGTGGATTCCCGCCTTCGCGGGAATGAGCGGGGCGTGGTAAAGGGCGCC
>JAJFFU010000044.1 GCA_021776465.1 Parvularculaceae bacterium | reverse complement strand
CAAGTGATCGGCGACAAAGCCGTTCCGCAATATCCCGGCCTTTATGGCGTCATCGCCGCGCCGTTCTTTCTCATCGGCGGCGTCAAGGGGCTCATCTTTCTGAACGCCTTGTGCGGCGTCTTCTGCCTCTGGCTGACGCATCGGATCAGCCGTACCCTGACAAATAACCCATGGATCGCCCGCGCAAGCGTTCTCATGCTCGCCGCCGCTTCGATCTTCGCCGGATATGTGTTCGCGATCTGGCCGCATATGCTGGCCCTCGCCTTCGTACTTACCGGCGCATACGCGACATTGCATGCGGGCAAGCTTTCCGGGCGCGCATCATTGCTATCGGCATTCGGCGCCGGGCTTATATTCGGCGTCGGCGTCGGCGTTCGCGTCGACGTGATCCTCGCCGCCGTCGCCGCTTTTTTCTGGCTTCGCCTCTTTGCAAAGCCGTCGGCCCGACATGTCACACTCGCCCACGTCGCCGGCCTCGCGCCGGGCCTGCTCCTCGTTGCGTCGATCAACCAGATCAAGTTCGGGGCCTTTAATCCGTTCACCTATGGCGCCGACATCGGCTCAATTTCCATCGGCCACCATTTAAAAACCATCATCGCCGTCGGGGCGGCGGGCGCCTTTGCATTGATCGTTGACGTTTCATCAAAACCCGCGACCGCGATGATCGACGCCATACGGCGCGCGCCGAAACTGGCTCTCGCTGGCGGCGCGACCGTTATTGTTGCGGCCGCATGGATGATATTCCCAAGCCTGTTCGGCGGCGCTTGGCTGATGCTTGTCGACATTCAGTCCTACGCCGGCGCGCCGCAACCGGGCCTCGAAAAAGACGCATACGGATATTGGGATTTCTGGGGCGTGCCAAAAAAGGCGTTCCTGCAATCCATGCCATGGATCACGCTCGCACTCGCGCCAATCATGATGTTGTTCCGCGGGCGCAAGACAAACGAATCGGCGTTTCTTTTATTGTTTGCCCTCGCGATAATCCTCTTCTTCGCCATGCGCGGGTGGCATGGGGGCATGGCCTATAATATGCGCTATTACCTTGGCGCCGCGCCCTTTATCGCGATCCTCGCCGCCATGGGTTTAAGTGAGTTACGGCCGGCATTTGAAAGCCACAAAAACCTGCTCCTGCGCAGCGCCATCGCCGGCGTCGCGTTGTCGATCGGCGCCTACGCCCTGTCGCCGCTCTATGGCGCGTTCGCCATACCGATGCGGCTCTACCCGCAACTTCTGCTGGCCAGCGCACTCGCCGTCGCTATCACAGTTTCAATACTTCGGCATGAGAACGTACGTGCAAAGACTATAGCCGCTGCATTGTCCGGCGTCGCGCTCGCCAATGGCGCAATGATCTCCACGTTTGACGTCAATGGATATTTCGCCGACCGCGCGCGTTATGTCCCGTATGACCGCGCTTATGCGGCGATGACCACGGGCGATGCGGTTATTTTCACCCAATTCGACGAATTATTGATCAAAGCCTCCCTAAACGGCGCGGCGATTATCCGGGTCGATGATACGCGCATGGACGAAATTGCGCAGGTGATTTCCTCCTATACAAAAGCCGGCCGCTGCATATACGCACACACTTTTCCGGCGGCGCAAACGCTTGGTCTTGAAAAATTCGAAGCGATGGCAATGCCGGCTTCGGCGCCGACGCCGGGCCTTGCGCTTTATGTTTATCGAGACGCCCCGGCCCGTTGCCGCTGACGCCCGAAGTCGTCGGCTGAAACCCGTTTTTCCAATTGCGCCTGCAGTGCCGCGGCGCCTTCAGGCTTTTGCCCGTCGGCGGGCTTTTCAACATCGCCGCGCGCATAGTCCATACGCCGCACTTTTTCGAGCGTGATCTCAAGGAGCTGGCGATTATAGGCGATCAAATCGGCGATCAACGCGAACATCGCGCAGATGCCGCCCATGAGGATCAACACGCCGCCGATCAACAGCGATTGTATTTTGCCGTCGCCATCGCCAAGCGCATAAAAAACCAGAAACCGAACAATTGGTATGGCGCCAAGCGCCATCAAGAATACGCCGGCCGCCATGAATATTTTCAGCGGCTCGTACATCGCATAAGAACGCACCATCGTTCGCCCCGTACGCATGATAAAATGCGGGATCGACCGAAACAGCCGAGAGGGTCGGTCGACCTGGTTGGTTCGTACAGGGACGGATAAAATCGTCAGGCGTTTTCGCCCGGCCTGGATCAATGTTTCCGTCGTATAGGAAAACGTCGACCGCACCGTCACGCCCATCGCCGCATCCCGCGAGAAAGCGCGAAAGCCGCTGACCGCATCAACAACATCTGTGTCGGCAAGACGGCTGACGAGGCGGCTGCCGTGCTTTTGCAAAAATTTCTTCAAGGGCGAGAAATGCGCGATTTCCTGGGTTCGGCGATCGCCGATCGTCATATCCGCCTCACCGGCAACGACCGGCGCAACAAGCGCGGCAATATCGGCCCCGCAATATTGGTTGTCGCCATCGGTGTTGACGATGACATCCGCGCCAAGCCGGAGCGCTTCGTCGAGGCCGCGTTGAAAAGTGCTGGCGAGCCCCTTATTGGCGCCGTTGGCGAGAATATGGTCCGCGCCGGCCGCTCGCGCCGCAGCGATCGTCTCGTCTGTCGATCCGTCATCAATGACCAGAATTTCAACCCGGTCGACACCCGGAACATCACGCGGAATATCGCCGATCGTCGCCGAAATGGTTTCCGCTTCGTTAAAGCACGGGATCTGAACAATCAGTGTGGTCATAAAAGCTCGCCAGTGACGCCCAAGCGGCGCGCAACAGGCGCTATCAACAGCCAATATGGCAAAGGCTCCGTTAACACCGTGCAAGAAGCGAGGTTTTACCGCGGTTTCAGCTGTCGCCCGCGCCGTAAATTCATCCATTTTTTACCAAAGCCGCCGCTTATAGACGGCGATGCGGGGCGTTCCCCCGCAAGCGTGACTTCACGGAGAACCCCGTCATGACCTCGCCGAAAATCAGCGTTGTGATG
>JAJFFU010000043.1 GCA_021776465.1 Parvularculaceae bacterium | reverse complement strand
GGCCTACGCCGGGATGAGCGGATGAATAGTTGTGTTCCGCGACTGACCCTCGCCCGCCCCGGTTTAACTTTACGCACGATTGTCTAACTGTGACCGCACGGAACGCCGGCCAAGTTGGGTGACCCGATAGGGGCCGCCGCCTGACGACGCCACGAGACGGCGTTTTCTAAGCCGTTGAAAAACGCTGAACGTGCAATCCGCAAGGGTCCACCCTTCACGGGATACGCAGTTTACGGTCGCGATTTTTCCTGCGTCATTTTTTTCAACGAGAATAATCCCGCCGCGCGCGAGTACATGGAGCGTTCTCTGCTCCGCCTTCGAAATGTTCATTGATCTGCCTGAGAGAAATACCAAACCGGACGCGGCCTTCAGGCGAAGGCGGCGTTGCTCAATCGGTTCAGCGGGTCACAATCTCTGACATAAATCTCTCTTCAGACGGGTCTCGATTAACGCAGGCGTATTGAAAACTCAAGCCTTCTTACCGACGGCGATCCAGTCCCAGGGCTGGTCATGCGGCATGGCATCGGGCGCATCGTCGAGCACAATGTCCCACGGATAGCGAACGCGCGACACGACAATGTCGGTTAAGCCGCAATCAGTCAGCAGTTCGGCGATTTCGTCCTGAAAAAAATGCTTGGTCGGGGCGCCGCCCAGATCGATTACGCCTTGCGACAGTGAGATCACGTCGCGACGGGCCCTTGCATCGGTCTCTTTCGCCGCAGCGTCACGGCGGAAGCCGTCTCTCGTCTGACATGCAAGCGCCACCTGATAGGACCGCAATTCTGATTCAATCGACGGCACAATGAAGACAGCTGCGCCGCCGCTGCGCACCGCCTGAACGACATTGGCGGCAATCAAATGGCGAACACGGTTGTCAGCCGACAAAAGAACATTGAAGCAAAAGGCGACGTCGCAGCGAGCAAAGCCCGGATTCTTTTTGGTCAAGTCGGCCTTGCGGTAATCAATATTATCAGCGTGCGTTTTTTCGCGAGCAACGCTGAGCAGTTTTTCAGAAAAATCGACCCCGAGAACGTGTTTGAAAAAAGGCGCAATCGCGCGGGTCGACGCCCCGGCGCCGCACCCAAAATCAATCGCGGTCAGGCGCTTATTGCCGAGACGCTTTGCGGTTTTGCGAATAACACCGTGAACATCACGCTCGGTGACTTCAAAAACGTTTTCTGAAAACTCGGCCGCAAGGCGATCCCAGTAGTCTACTTTCATTCGCTAACAGCTCGCTTTTCGGCGCAGCGCTGATGCAAAACAGGCGGCGGGTCACCGCACATAACTCGCCCCGTTTATGTCAAAGGTAGCGCCCGTCGCTGACGGCGATGCGCCGCTCAACAAGAACGTGACCATCGCGGCGACTTCGGCTGGCTGCGCGACGCGGCCAAGGGGAATGTCTTTGACGGCTTCTGCGCGCGCGGCGATATCCTGCGGCGCCATGCGCGTTTCGACCCAGCCCGGCGCAATCGCATAGAGCAGGATGTTTTCCGCCGCGAGGCCGCGCGCCCATGTTTTTGTCATGGCGAGCACCGCGCCTTTTGATGCGGCATAAGATGCATGCTCAACGCCATCACCGCGATGACCGGCGCGGCTGGCGACATTGATGATGATCCCCGCTTCGCTTTTGTCACTGCCGCCGCGTTCGCGAAAATGCGCGATGGCGGCGCGGCAAATATCGGCCGGCGCCTGCACATTGACCGCATGAGCCGTCGCCCAGCCAGCATCCCAATCGGCTAAGTCGCCGGTCAGCGGCGCGGCCGTATAGGTCCCCGCGTTGTTGACGACGCCGTCAAGACGGCCGGCGCGTTTGAGCGCCGCGTCGACCAGCCGAAAGCCGGCATGGGGCGCATTGAGGTCTTCGAACAGAAAGTCATCGGGCGCCGTCCCCAGCGCCGCAGCAGTTTTCGCCGCCGCCTCACTGGGCCGTGACGCATGCGCCAGCACTTGCGCGCCTGCATCGCGGCAGGCGAGCGCCGCTGCGGCGCCAATGCCGCGGGATGCGCCGGTGATGAGAATGACTTTTCCTTCAAGCGCGCTCACAGGCCGCCTCCCGATAATATACTGCCGCCGATCTGAAATGACGGCTGTTCAGACTTGTTTCGAATGGATGTTAGAAGTTCGTAGTGATCGGGCAGCGCCGCCAGCAGGCCATTCGTCCGGTCACGACGTATATTGAGATATTGCTTCCATTCATTTTTGCCAAGCGGCGCGCATTGCGCATATTGGCGGCCCTTGAAAAATTGCTTGCCAAACAGCGCCGCGCGATAGGATGTCGGCGAGAAGAAGGTGTAAGATCCCAGATCAAGTGCGTCCGGCATTGTGTGCTTCCAGACATCAAGGTTCTCTTTCAGGCGCGGCGGAATTTCCATTTCATGACGCACCGCCTTCCAGTAGGGCGTGTCTTCGCGATTTGAAATACAGAATAGAAGACAAATAAAATCGACGATTTCATCGTAGAAGCCATCGATCAATTTGTTGTATCGCGCAGAAACGGCCGGGTCGAAATCATCGTTCGGGAAATAATTGTGAAACCATTGCAAGGCCACCTGAACGGAATAAATCGCTGTCGCCTCCAGCGGTTCGACGAAACCGCTGGACAGACCAAGGGCCAGGCAATTTTTAACCCAGGACCGACGCGCCTTGCCAATACGCATCCGGATGATCCGCGGCTCGCCGTCATTCGCAGCCGGGCCGGCATGGCGTTTGAATTCAGCGATCGCCTCTTCATCCGACAGGAATTTGCTGGAATAAATGTAACCGGAGCCAACGCGATTATAGAGCGGCACACGGAAACTCCAGCCGGCGTTCAAAGCCGTCGCCCGCGATGTCGGTTCGATTTTTTTCGGATCTTCGTGCGGCAGTTGCATGACAACAGCGCGATCATTGAGAAGATAATTATCGTAGGGCTCAAATGGTTCGCCAAGCGCCTTGTTAAGAATGATGCTCGCAAAACCCGTTGCGTCGATGACAAATTCGATCGGAAAGGCGCCATGCTCACGCAATGTCAGCTCACTGACAAATCCTTTTTCGTCGAGCGAAACATCTTCCACATGGTCGAGGATCTGCTTGACGCCAAGCTGCTTGCCGCGCTCCTGCAGCATCTTTGCGAGCTGCACCGCATCCATATGGTAGGAGTACGGAATGTCTGACTTGTAGTCGCCAGCGCCGATGCGCCGCGGCCCTTTATGGGCGCGAATGATCGCCGGGCACACCGAGATCGCTTCTGTATACTGCTCCTCGCGCGGCCCGCCGCCCGGATGCATGCCGAAAGCGGCAAATAGATAAGCCGGATTGACGCCATGGAGATCCGTCTGGGAGAAAAACGGATTGACCCAGGAAACCGGCGCGCCCTTTTCGTCGACATCCCAGTCTGCGAACCAGCCCGATAGTTTGAACGTCGCATTGCAGCGCCGGATAAAATCGTCTTCCGGGATCTGCAGGATGCGCAGCATGTCCGCCATCGGCCGCGCCGTCGATTCGCCTACGCCGATAATCCCCACATCCGGGCTTTCGATCACCGTCAGCGTCAGATCACCCCGTTGGACCCGCTGGCGGTAAAGCCCGGCGAGAAAGGCCGCAGCAAGCCATCCCGACGTCCCGCCGCCGACGATCGTGATGTTCTTTACAGGCTTGGCCATATTCTCAGCGCTCCCCATCTGTGTCTCACCAGGGTCGGATATCGTCCGGCGCGCGACGCTCCGTCAACCAGTACGCCCGCCACGGCTTGAATGACGCCGCCCCGCAGGGTACATCGCCCGCTTTCCTATCGCCAACAGCGCAGTGACGCGAGTGAGGTCGCCATGGCCGGACACAGTAAATGGGCCAATATCCAGCATCGCAAGGGTCGCCAGGACGCCAAGCGGTCAAAGGTCTTTTCGAAATTATCGAAGGAGATCACCGTCGCCGCAAAAATGGGCGCGCCTGATCCGGAATTTAACCCGCGCCTGCGGCTGGCCATTGCTGCGGCGAAAGCCCAGTCGGTGCCGAAGGACAATATCGAACGCGCCATCAAGAAATCGACGGACGCGGACGAAGCCAATTTTGAAGAAATCCGGTATGAAGGTTTCGGACCCGCCGGTATCGGCGTCATCGTCGAAGCGTTGACGGACAACCGCAACCGCGCGGCCAGCGAAATCCGCTCAATCTTTTCCAAAAACGGCGGCAATCTCGGCGAGACCGGCTCCGTTTCCTTCATGTTCGATCTTGTCGGGTATATTGAATATCCGGGCGACAAGGCGAGCGAGGAAGCCATGCTCGAAGCTGCGATCGAGGCCGGCGCCGATGACGTTCAATCGTCGGCGGAAACCCATGAAATTTATTGCGCCTTTGATCAGTTGGCTGAAGTCGCCGGCGCCCTTGAAAAAACAGTCGGCGAAGCCGAAACGGCAAAACCTTATTGGAAGCCGCAAAACTCGATCGATGTGGAATCGGAAAAAGCCGAAACGGTGATGAAACTTATCGACGCGCTTGAAGATTGCGACGATGTTCAAAACGTCTATTCGAATTTCGAGATCTCGGACGAGGATATGGCGCGCCTGGCTGGCTAGATCACGATTGGCCGGCTAGGTCGCGCGCGCCTCAGCTTGACCGTCGGCGCTTTCATCAAACCAGCGTGAAATCGTTTTGATGAGCTTGTCTTTGCCTATCGGTTTAGCGAGATAATCATCCATGCCCGCATCATGCGCCGCTTCAATATCGCTCGCCATGACATGCGCCGTAAGGCAGACGATCGGCGTGCGCTCTATGCCTTCTACTTCTTCATGCGCCCGGATCGCTTGCGTCGCTTCGTACCCGTCCAGTTCCGGCATTGAAACGTCCATCAAGACGATGTCAAATTTGCCCGGCGCCGCTTTGAACGTTTCCAAAGCTTCGCGTCCATCAGAGGCCACAATAATTTCATAGGCGTTCGGGTCCAGCATGTGCCGGATAACAAGCTGATTGACCTCATTGTCTTCGGCCAGAAGAACGCAATGGCGGTGAATGTTTTGCGGCGTCGCCAGCGCGGGATGATTTTCCACCGGCATCTCATCACGTTCGAGCGCGCCTTCGGGCGCGTCACGCAATACGTCGGCGATCGTCTCAAGCAACACTTTTCCGCGCACCGGCTTAACGAGGTAGGCCGCAACGCCCAGGTCACGAAATCTGCGCGAGTCACCGCCGGCGTCGACCGATGTCAGCGCCATCAAATGCACGTCATCAAAGTCAGCGACCGCTTTGATCCGCCGGGCCAGTTCCTCACCGTCCATCTCAGGCATGTGAAAATCGAGAATGGCGAGGTCGATAGGCTCATTGCAATCCCTCGCAGCGGCCAGGGCTTCCAACGCCTCAGCGCCAGACGCCGCCAGCTCAGTTTTAAATCCCCAGGACGTCAGCTGTTCGTGCAGGATGCGGCGATTGACCTCGACATCGTCAACAATCAACACCCGGCGGCCATTTGCTTCGAACGCCGCTTGCCAGACAATGTCGCCGCATGCGTGGGTCGGCAATTTAATTTCAAACCAGAATGTCGAACCGCTTCCAGCGTCGGAAGAAACGCCGATCTCTCCGCCCATGGCGTCGATCAGGCGGCTGGATATCGACAGGCCGAGGCCTGTGCCGCCGAATTTGCGCGTTGTCGTTGTGTCGGCCTGCTGGAACGCGTCAAAAATATGCTGGAGCTTTTCATCGGGGATGCCGATGCCGGTGTCACTGACTTCGACCCTGATCGCCGCTTCCTCGTCGGTTACATCACCCGACACGTTGATCAGAACATGACCGTTATCCGTAAACTTGATTGCGTTGCCAACAAGGTTCGTCACGACCTGACGAATGCGACCGCCATCACCGATCAGCATGTTCGGCAGTTTCGGTTGAAAACGGACGAAAATTTCAATTTGTTTTTCCTGCGCGCGAGAGGCGACCAGCGCGGCCACGTCCTCAACAGACGCGCGCAGATCAAAAGATGATGTTTCCAATTCGAGCTTGCCAGCTTCGATTTTTGAAAAATCAAGAATGTCGTTGATAATCGTCAGCAGCGCGCCGCCGGATTTGTGGATCGTCTCAGCGAATATCCGCTGGCGGCTGTCGAGTTGCGTTGATGCGAGCAGTTCCGCCATTCCTAAAACGCCATTCATTGGCGTGCGAATTTCATGGCTCATATTGGCGAGGAACATGGATTTCGCCTCAGAGGCGCGCTCCGCCGCCACCCGCGCGGCGCTGAGTTCAGCGATCAGTTTTTTACGCTCGTTGACGGCCCCGTCATGATCGGACTGCGTGCGATATCCGAATAAAAGGACATAACCGACGGTCGTCGCCAAAATCGGCACAGCCGTAAGCATCGGAATGAAATGATCGCCGCCCCATGCCAAGGCGATACAAGCGAGGAACGCGATCACATAAGGCGATGTTGCGATCAGCGCATTAACGGGCGTGGCGCGAAATTGTGAAAAGGCGAGCATGTATCCGATAACGATCAGGAAAAACGCCGCGGCCTCGCCAAACACATGGCCTGAGCGAAAAGCCAGATACGGCGCAGCCGCCCAGAAGGCGCAGGACGCCATGGCGACGGTAGCGTAGAGACGCTTTTTTCCGCCGTCGTCAAAGCGCAACGCGCCCGACGCCATTCGGCCCTCGATAAAGGTTCTCGCGACGCCAGCGAGCATGGTCGCGACATACCAGATGAGCGCCGTCATCGGTTGAACGATCGTGACCAGCAGTAACGCCCAGGACGTTATCGTGACATAACGGGCAAGCGGCGCCGATCGAATGACGCGAAGGGTAACGGCCGCCGCATCTTCATCGTTCGCGTCCGCTACCTTATCGTCTTTCCGAGACGATAGTTCATTCATGTCCAGTTCCCTGAAAGGCCGCTTTACCGGGCGCACATTAACGGCTTGGCATTAAGGCAATATTGACGCGAAGCCTTTCACGGCGCGGATAATGGACGTCTGAACCGGCTAAAACGGACGCCACCGGTTACCCTTTCGGGAATCGCGCCTTGTCACCAATCGGCCCCCTTGCTAGAGCCGGCGACGCGCGATCGGCGCGGCGAGGACCAGTTCATGAAGATTAACGGAAATGAAATTCGACCGGGCAACGTCGTCCAGCACCAGGGCGGGCTCTGGGTCGCGGTCAAGACCAATGCGGTCAAGCCGGGCAAGGGTCCGGCCTATGCGCAAGTTGAACTGAAAAACCTCGAAACCGGCAGCAAGCTGAACGAACGCTTCAGGGCGTCAGAGACAGTCGAGCGCGTGCGCCTCGAACAGAAAGATCACACCTATCTTTACGCGGAAGGCGATTTGCTCGTCTTTATGGATACTGAATCCTACGAACAGATCACAATACCGAAGGATCTGATCGGCGAACGCATCGCCTTTCTTCAAGATGGCATGGCGGTCGTCGTTGACAGCCATGAAGGACGCGCCATTGGCGTGCAGATGCCCGAGCAAGTGACGCTGGAAGTGGTCGAAACCGAACCAACAGTCAAAGGCCAGACAGCGTCGTCGTCCTACAAACCGGCGATCGCAGACAATGGCGTTCGCATCATGATCCCGCCCTATATGTCGTCCGGTGAAAAAATTATCGTCAACACCACAACCCTCGAATATGTAAAGCGCGCGGACTAACCAGCCCGTTTTCGCCGCCGGGTTTTGCCCTCTGGTCTCACCTCAATCTGCCACAAATGTAGCCTTGCGGCGAAACGATTAGCATGCGCGGCGAAACGAACGATGCGCCATTGCTGCGGCTTTCGCCCTGTGAGTAGGTGAACGCTATTGGGTACGTCTCCGAAAATTTCAATAAGAGGGTAATTGCGATGGACAACCGAAAATTCATTAAAGCGGGTCTGCTTGCGTCGGCCGCGAGCGTCATGATGTCAGTGAATGCGTATGCGGGGGAAACCGAGGACGCGTTGATTGCGAAAGTTGTTGACGCCTATGGCGGCGACAGCCTGACTGAGATGCGCTCCATCAGGATTCAGAATAATTATAAAAACTCGTTTCCGGGTCAGGGTTATACGCCGGGCTATGTGGAATTCACGCCTTTGATACAGGACGCGCAAATTGACGTCGCCAATGAACGCGGCAGCGTCGAAGGCTGGTCCGCCAACTGGAATTTTAATTTCAACACCAGAACCGTTTCCGTCGACGACGATATTGTCGCGATCAACTACAGTGCGGGGACATATCAACCGGCCGCGGCGCCGGATTATTATACGGCGTTTGGCCCCGTCATCCGTGTTTCCGATACGTTGCTGGCGTATGAACTTGCCAAACGTCCGGAGACAGCCGAATATCAGGGCGCCACAACATATGTCGGCCAGCCCCATGAGTTGATTTCTTTTGAAATTCCAAATTCTCCGCCGCTGACGCTCTATGTAAATTCGGAAACGGGATATATTTCCAAAATGGCGCGGGCGACAGGGTTCGGCGACCTTACCTATCAATTCGGCAACCACACATCGGCGAACGGCGTTGGCTATGCGGCCGACTTTGAATTTTTTGTCGGCCCGGACATCAACATTATATCCATGAGCCGCACGGCTTCGGTAAACAGCGTGCGCAGCACAGCGTTTCGCATCGACCGCGGTATCGAGGCGGAGCCCGAACGGATCGACGGATCCGAAATGTCGGTCAATGAACTCGCTGACGGCGTGCATTTCGCCGGGCAAACCCCGGCCGGCGGCGCGGGCGCTTACACTGTCTTCGTTGACGCGGGCGATCATGTGATCGCGGTTGGCGGTTATGGCGGCCTGCAGGCGCGCTACGACGCCTACAAGGAAGCGGCCGGCCACGACAAACCGTTGCGCTATCAAATTGTCACCCATCACCATACGGATCATCTGGGCGGCATGGCCGACGCAAATGCGATGGGCGCCACATTCGTGACGCCAGCCAACGCGGTCGGTAATCTCAATACGGCGGCGGGCGAAGACATTCCCGAGGATCGCTTGCAGGTGCTCGACGAAAAAATGACCCTTGGCCCGGTCGAGATTTATGACATTTCGACCAATCACATGGCGTCCATGGCGCTCGTTTATATCCCGTCGATAAAAGCGGTGTTCCAGGCCGACCATTATAATGGCACCTACGCAGGCGACGTGGTGTCTCCCGGCGGCAGCGGGACGGTCGCGCTGAAAAAAGCAATCGCCGCACTCGACCTTGACGTCGACACGGTGTTGTCAGCCCATGGTTCGAAGATTATTCCCTGGTCGGAATTTGAAGCCGCAGCAACGAACTACGATCCGGACCCCTGCCCCGGCGGACGCGCGATCTGCCGGTAGTTGAGTTCACGATATATAGAAACGTCCACCGTCATCCCGTGCGCGCTGCAGCGATTTATCGCTGCGGTGCAGACACGGGATCGTATGAGAGCGATCCCGGATCTGCAAAGCGGCGCCCAGCGCCGCATTGCGTCCGGGATGACGCAAGCGGATCGATATTTTGCGAACGCGCTTAGCTATCGATCTTCAGCGTTCTCAACAAGCGCGGCTTCAAGTTGCGCAACCAAATCCTCCAACCCGGACATGCCCGCAGCATTCAGGCGTTGCGCGGTCCGAAAATCATCCAACGCACCCTGAAAGTCTTTCGACGCGTAGCGCGCCAATCCGCGCATTTTATGGAACTCCGCGACTTCAGCCGGAGAAAGGCTATCTCCGTATTCTTGTTCAAATTCCGCCAGGGCGCTTAACGCATCATTTGCGTCACCGCTTGTCACTAATTCCAGTACGCGATTGAGTTCTTTAACGATAGCGGGGCGAATTACATTCTCAGGGCGCCTCGGTCTGTCAACTGTAATAAATACTATCTTTGTAATGACGCCCACGCGATCCGTCGGCACGCCATCTATTGTCTTCGGCTCATATTTCCATTTCCTAACCGACCTTGCAGCACTTGAACTAAAGCAATCGTTCGTTGATTCTATAACCTCGATATTCTGCGTTCTGCCTTCTACTGTCACGTCGAACTGAACATTGACGAACTCTTCGTAGAATGCCTTCGCTTGACAGCGATCGGGATAACGTGGCGGCAGGCGCTTAATCGGCCGCGCATCAAAAACAAGCGCGCGCGTTTCAGTTTCGATCGCCAGTTCGCCTGCCGTTGTTTGCGGCGGCGCGACACGAAAATCGAAAATGAATGTCGCCTCCATTTCTTCCGGCGGCTGTCTTCGGCTATTCCCGCGGCGGCGCTCATAGACCCAGCTTCGCACTGCGGAAACGGCCGCTTCCTCGAAGCAAGGGTCGGTCGAACGCATGACGCGAACGTCTTTAACGAGTCCATCGTTGTCCACGGTGAATGCAACGTCTACGCGATTTTCTTTTTGAGAAACATCGTTGTCCGGATAACAGGAAACGGGATAGGTCGGCGCGTCCTTGCGGATCGGCGTCGCCGACGAATCAGCGGCGAGAAGCGATTGAAACGGAATAATCAAAAACGCTGCTATAACAGAAAGCCGCTTGCCCATAACGCCTGTCCTTTTCGCTGTGAGAACCGTAACCCACAAATGCGAGAAAGACAAAAACGGACTTAATACGTCCTAACTATCGATCTTCAGCGCCTTGATGAATGCTTCTTGCGGGATTTCGACGCGACCGAACTGGCGCATCTTCTTCTTTCCCGCTTTTTGTTTATCGAGGAGTTTTCTCTTCCGCGAAGCATCGCCGCCATAACATTTTGCGGTGACGTCTTTACGCAATGCTGCAATCGTTTCGCGCGCAATAATTCGCCCGCCGATCGCCGCCTGAATGGGGATCTTGAACATATGGCGCGGAATTAGGTCTTTCAATTTTTCACACATGGCGCTCCCGCGGGACTGCGCCTTGTCGCGGTGCACGATGATGGAAAGCGCATCAACCGGTTCGTCATTCACAAGGATCTGCATTTTGACAAGCGTGCCAGCGCGATGATCGAGCAACTGATAATCGAAAGACGCATAGCCTTTCGATACCGACTTCAGCCGGTCGTAAAAATCAAACACGACTTCATTGAGCGGCAACTCATAAACGACCATGGCCCGTGCGCCGGCATAGGTCAGGTCAACCTGCATGCCGCGGCGTTCCTCGCAGAGCTTCAAGATGCCGCCGAGATATTCATCCGGCGTCATGATCGTCGCCTTGATCCACGGCTCTTCCATATGGTCGATGCGCACGGGATCCGGCATGTCGGCCGGGTTGTGCATTTCAACCTGCGATCCGTCCGTCATGTGGACGTGATAGATAACGCTGGGCGCCGTGGTGATGAGGTCGAGATCGAATTCCCGCTCAAGGCGCTCGCGAATAATCTCAAGATGCAAGAGCCCCAGAAAACCGCAGCGGAAACCAAAGCCAAGGGCCGCCGACGTCTCCATCTCAAATTCAAAGCTCGCATCGTTCAGGCGCAGCTTGCCCATCGCCTCGCGCAAATCTTCAAAGTCCGCCGCATCGACAGGGAAGATGCCGCAAAAAACGACGGGTACGGAGGGCTTGAAGCCGGCGAGCGCCGTTTCGCAAGGGCGCCGGTCATCGGTGATGGTGTCGCCCACATTGGTTTCCGCGACTTCCTTGATTGAGGCCGTGAGATACCCGATCTCCCCCGGCCCCAGCGCGCCGACGGGCGTTTTCTTCGGCAGCGACACACCAACCTGATCAATATTGTGCACCGAGCCCGAAGACATCATGCGCACGCGCATGCCTTTTTTGAGAACGCCGTCATGAACGCGGACGAGAACAACAACGCCGAGATAGGGATCGTACCAGCTGTCAACGAGAAGCGCCTTTAAAGGCGCATCCGGATCGCCGGCCGGGGCCGGCAGCTTCGTGACGATCGCTTCGAGCACATCGCCGATGCCGACGCCGGTTTTGGCCGAAATCTCGATGGCGTCGGTCGCGTCGAGGCCGATGACGTCCTCGATCTGCGCCTTCACGCGGTCCGGCTCCGCCGCCGGCAAATCGATCTTGTTGAGAACCGGCACGATTTCCAGATCGAGGTCGATCGCCTGATAGACATTGGCCAGCGTCTGCGCCTCGACGCCCTGGCTGGCATCGACGACAAGCAGCGCCCCCTCGCAGGCCGAAAGCGAGCGCGAGACTTCATAGGTGAAATCCACATGACCCGGCGTGTCGATCAAATTGAGGACGTAATCCTCGCCGTCAACGGCCTTGTAGTTGAGCCGCACCGTCTGCGCCTTGATGGTGATCCCGCGCTCGCGCTCGATGTCCATCGAGTCGAGCACTTGTTCCTTCATTTCACGGCTCGCGAGCCCGCCGGTCTCCTGAATGAGCCGGTCGGCAAGGGTCGACTTCCCATGGTCGATATGGGCGACGATCGAAAAATTTCGGATGTTTTTGAGCGGGGTCATGGGGCGGCTTTACAACTGAACGCCCGCATATAGACGGCCCCTTCTTCGCAGACAACTGGGTCAGTTAGGACACCTCGATTCGGCCAAACCTCTGTAATCAATCATCGTGAGGTTTCGACCAAACGCACAGACACGCATGCCCGGAACTAGGGTGTGGGATTGGCAGCGCGTTCGAATATATACACAACTCGGTCGCCGAGGCGGGGGCCGCCCAAGCGGGCAACATTCTGCCGGAGCGTCATTTCAGCCCTTACAAATCGCCAGCCCTCTGACGCGAGCTCCTCGATATCTCTTTCAATTACCGTTGATGACGTTTCCGGCGCAACACAGATTGCCTTGTTCTTACTTACGACAAGCACCGACATTTCGTCTACCGTAAAAATTATCTCTGGAAATGGAAACGCCCCGACAAGAGTTGAACCACCGCTGGGTTTGTTAAGGAGTCGCGGATCCTCATAGCAGAATAATTGCTCGACATTTTCAAGAGCCCCAACCTTGCGATCTATATCCGAAATCCGCGTATCCTGCGCATTACTCTCCAGCACCAGCGCATCGAAATTGGCGTTCACCTCCGCCGCGCGGGCCGGCGACCCCGCAGTGAACTGATTAGGAACGGAAATCTGCTCGGCCATGACGACCGACACCAGAACTGCGACAACCGCGCCGCCGGTCAAAAATGAATTCAACTGCATCTGCCTACCCCCAATTGCTTCGATCCCACGCAGAGAATGGGCCATCCCATGTCAACGGATCGTCCAATTCCGGCAAACCACTGTTCTCTTCCGTGCACGACACGCACACGAAGAATATTGCAAATGCCGTCAATAGTTTTGCCGTTCGCACCACCAACCAGACCCCAAAACCTCACAACGAATAAATTATCGCAAGTAAAGCGGACTAAAAGCAACAAAAAAACCCCGACTTCTCATCAGAGGCCGGGGATATCTTATCAAAGCGTTGGCTATCTTGGCTTGGCGCGCCTTAAGGACTTCGCGAAACTCTTTCAGAAGCACTTCGATTGTGGTGAGCGAGAATGCCGCTGCTGAAACCGCGCCTGTCAGGCGTGGACCGTCGGCTCGGGCGCCATTTCGGTTTTCGGTTTCACGAAGCTCGATATTGCGGGGAAATATTGCCGCCCAAAAACATCCAGCAGAATATTGACCGGCCGCGCCGTATCCTGATCGTGCATCAGAAATGAAAACTCTTTTTCCATGGCTTCGCGGTTCGCCGTGTCCTGCCACCAATAGGTCAATACGACCTCGAGCGTATTAAGATAGTCGATCATCAAATAACGCAGCTGAATAACGTGTTTGGCTGTCACGCCCTCCACAATATTTCCATTAATCGACAGTTTGCCAACTTCGGCCTTGTCGTAGAATTCAATGCAACCGCTGAAATCCTCGATCAGCTCGGCCGGTAAAGTGGGTATCGAGAATTTTTCTATATCACGAATAATACGACCGTTGATCTGACAGGCATTATTGACAAACTGCAGCATCAAATCCGTCTCCGGACGTTTGTTGTCGATATAAATTTTTGCAGCATCGATCGCAGCCTGTTTTTTCAGGCGCTTTGCTTCGTTGATCGAACTTTCTTTACCGAGTTTGACTTGCTGCGCTGCAATTACGATAGAAAGCGCCGTGATAACGGTCGCGACCGCCGTCACGATATCGCTGATACTTCCGAATTCCATGATGCCCCTGCGCCCGCCAGAAAGCGCGACGCTAATTTATTCGCTTCACCAACTCAAGATTTTTAGCGGAATTAAACCGCCCTTGCGACGCTTTAAAAAAAGTCCCGGCCTCTCGACAGAGGCCGGGACTTTTTTCTCACTGGCTTGGGTAGTCTGGTTTAGCGCGCTTTGAGGGCGTCGCGAATTTCTGTGAGAAGGACTTCTGATTTCGGCGGCGCCGCCGGTTCGGCTGGCGCTTCTTCGGCTTTTTTCTTCAGGCTGTTCATGCCCTTCACCAACATAAAGACGGCCCAGGCGACGATCAGGAATGAGATGACGTTGTTGAAGAAAGACCCAATATTCATGGTCACCGCCTCGGCGTCCGCCGTCGCTTCCTTCAGCGTCAGGACGATGTCGGAAAAATCGATACCGCCGAGCGCGAGCCCGATTGGCGGCATAATGATGTCATCAACCAGCGATTTGACGATTGTGCCGAATGCGCCGCCGATGATGATGCCGACGGCCATGTCGACCATGTTTCCCTTGATCGCGAATTCCTTGAACTCGTTAATAATACCCATTGCTGCGCACCCTTCTTTTTTGGCTTACGCGGCGCGCGCTAGCATAACCCACGCCGGTAAAACGACCCCTTGGGGTTTCGCTAAAGTGATTTGCAGCGCCGGCAAAGGCTGATTTTTCCCGGCTTAGAAAACCGTCAGGATTTCCTCAAGCGGCTTTTTGATCAGCGAATGATCAGGGATCATCGCATCTGACGCCGGCTTGCCGACAACGATCAACAGGAACGGCTTTTCCGTCGCCGGGCGCCCCAGCTTTTCATTCAGAAAGGTCATCGGCTTTGGCGTGTGCGTCAACGTTGCGAGGCCCGCATGATGGAGCGCCGCAATGAGAAAACCGCAGGCGATGCCGACACTTTCATTGATGTAGTAATTCTTCTTGTCTTCACCGGCGCGAACGCCGCCGCGCCGCTGTGCAAAAACGGCGATCAGCCATGGCGCGATTTCAAGAAAAGGTTTGTTCTCGTCGGTGCCCAGCGGATCGAGCGCGTCCAGCCATTCTTCCCCTGCGCGGCCTTCATAAAAAGCTTTCTCTTCGGCTTCGGCCGCCGCGCGAATTTCTGTTTTTGTTTTCGCATCGCCGACAAGGCAAAAATGCCATGGCTGGTGATTGGCGCCGGAGGGCGCGCGGCCGGCCGCGGCGATGCACGCCTCGACCACGCTCTGGGGCGCCGGCTCATCGGTAAATTCACGCACCGTATGCCGGCGCTTGATGTCGTCAAAAAACGCAGCCGCGCGACGCTCCATGTCATCGTCGGTGCGGGCGATGAAATCGCCGAGATCGCCAAGCGGGGTGAATTTTTCTTCGCTCATCATTATGCGCTTTCGTGAACTGTACCGGGGTCTTCTATATCGATATTGTGCAGCGTGTGGCCCGCCGCCTTAGCGCCTTCCGAACAACCGCTCAATGTCAGCCAGTTTCAATTCCACATAGGTTGGTCGGCCGTGGTTGCACTGGCCGGAATGGGGCGTCGCTTCCATCTGGCGCAGGAGCGCGTTCATCTCATCACCATTAAGGCGCCGCCCGGCGCGCACGGAGCCGTGACACGCCATGGACGAACACACTTCCTCAAGCTTTTCTTTCAGCGACACCGTATCGCCAATGCTCGCAAGGTCGTCAGCGAGGGATTGCACAAGCTTTTTGACATCGACCTCGCCCAGAAGCGCCGGCGTCTCGCGCACCATGACCGCATCCTCGCCAAACCGCTCAAGGACGAGCCCCAGCTCCTGGAACTCACTAAAGCGCGGCTCAAGACGGGCAATTTCATCCGCTGACATCTCAACGATTTCAGGGATCAGCAACCCTTGCCCGGCGACACGACCCTCAACGAGCCGCGCTTTCATTCGTTCGTAAACAAGCCGCTCATGGGCCGCATGCTGGTCGACAATGATGAGGCCGTCCGCCGTTTGCGCGACGATATAGGTTTCATGGAGCTGCGCCCGGGCCGCGCCCAGCGGATGATCCGCTGGCTGATCATCGTCGCTGTCAGCCGCGCTTTCCTCGCGCGCATTTGGCGATGATGTTCCTTCGAAATCACCGGCGCGGTCCGCGAGGCCCTGATCGGGATTTTGAAAATCACGCCTAAACGGGTTGGCGCGGGCAGCGCCCTGATAAGGCGCCGCCGATCCGCTATGCGGCGCCATCTTGCCCAGCGCATAGGCGCTGGTTGTCGTAGAGGCGCGGTGGCCCGCCTCGGCGAGCGCATGACGCAGGGCGCCGACCAGGAGCCCGCGAATGGTTCCCGCGTCGCGGAACCGCACTTCCGTTTTTGCCGGATGCACATTGACGTCAACTTCCGGCGGCGGCAGGTCGACAAAGAGCGCCACGGCCGGGTGCCTGTCCCGGCTGAGAAAATCAGCATAGGCGCCGCGCACGGCGCCGACGATCAGCTTGTCGCGCACCGGCCGTCCGTTCACGAACAGATATTGCTTGTCCGGCAAGCCTCGATTGTAGGTCGGCAGCCCGGCAAAGCCGGAAACGCGCGCGCTGTCGCGTGTTGCGTCTACGGCGATGGCGTTGTCGCCAAAGTCGCGGCCCATGATCGCTGCAAGACGGGCGAGCCGCCCCGCCTCTCCCGGCGCTTCGGCGGCAAGGTTCAGCATCTTTCGCCCTGACGAGGTCAGCGAAATCGCAACATCAGGTCGCGACATGGCGAGGCGGCGCACAACATCGCCCACCGCCGCCGTTTCCGCCTGATCGGATTTTAAAAATTTCAACCGCGCCGGCGTTGCGAAAAAAAGATCGCGAACCTCGATGCGCGTCCCCGTTCCGCCGAAGCCTTCCGGCGCCGGCTCAGACATCTCGCCGCCCTCAACATCGAGCCGCCAGGCGCTCCCGGCGCCGGCGACGCGCGAAATCATGGAAAGGCGCGCCACGGCGCCAATGGACGGCAGCGCCTCGCCGCGAAAACCCATGGTCGCAATGTTCGTCAGATCGTAATCACCGTCAGCGCCGGGACCCAGCTTTGACGTCGCGTGACGTTCAACAGCGAGGACAAGATCATCGGCGCTCATGCCGCACCCATCGTCAGTGACGACCATGCGCGTCTTGCCGCCGCGTTCAACTTCGATGTCGATCCGTCGCGCCCCGGCGTCTAGGGCGTTTTCAACCAGCTCTTTAACGACGGCGGCCGGACGCTCAATCACTTCGCCCGCAGCGATACGGTTTACCGCGCCGGGCGGCAGGCGCCGGATCGTCGGTGCAGCGGTTGATTTTATTGCAGCCTGATTCGTCATGCCCCATTATGACGGCGCGCCACGCCCTTACAAAATCGCACTTTCCACAGGCGCCCTTTAAAACCCTAAGCAAAGGCGGCGGTTTCATTGAAAAAGCTCGAAAATAAATCGGCCCTCATCACTGGCGCGGCCCGCGGCATTGGCGAGGCCATCGCACGGGCCTTTGCCGATGAAGGCGCATTCGTTCACGTCACTGACATTAACGTCGAGCTTGGCGCGCTCGTCGCAGGGGACATTGGCGGCGCCTTTCATCATCTCGACGTCGCCAGCGAGGATGACTGGCTGGCTTTCGCCGCAGTCGCGCCGGAAATCGATATTGTCGTCAACAACGCAGGGATCACCGGGTTCGAGACCAGCGCCGCGCCGCAGGATCCGGAAAACGCAGCGCTTGCCGACTGGCGGCGCGTTCATGCGGTCAATCTCGACGGTGTCTTTCTCGGGTGCCGCTACGCTATCGAGGCCATGCGCAAAAAAGGCGACGGCGCAATCATCAACATATCATCGCGATCGGGCCTGGTCGGCATTCCCGCCGTCGCGGCCTACGCTTCATCGAAGGCAGGCGTTCGCAACCATACAAAATCCGTTGCGCTTTATTGCGCCCAGCAAGGTCTCAATATCCGCTGTAATTCCATTCACCCGGCCGCCATTTTGACGCCCATGTGGGAGCCGATGCTTGGTGAGGGCGCGGCGCGCGAGGCCGCAATGAAAGCGATTGTCGCTGACACGCCGATGCAACGTTTTGGAACGGCGCAGGAAGTCGCCGCCGTTGCGCTACTACTTGCAGGCAATGAGGCCGCTTATATGACCGGGTCGGAACTGACGATCGACGGCGGTTTGCTGGCGGGCTCTAGCGCTGCGCCGAAGGCGCAAGACTAAAAGACGCCGGGCAAGTTGAGCGCTTTGGATTTTTTGATTTCGACTTCGCCCTCTTCGCCGATCACCGCTTTGATGCGGGCTTCGCGTTCGGCCATCCACTCTTCCGGATTGTCGACACGCAGGGGTGCAGCGGAATCATCGACATTACCGCCAACGAAATTCCAGAACATCAACTGATTGGCGAGGGAGCGATCTTTTTCGCCGCGGGCGCCGCCTTCGGCGTTCAAAATATTGCGGATGTTTGAATCCGCACCGAGGGCGCCGGCCTTGCGCAACAAATATTGCTCGCCATTGGTCGGCGGGGCAGCGTTCGGATCGCCCAACAGGACTTCGCGCGCACGCTCAGAAGGGGATAATTCCTGCGGCCGCGCTTCGCCGGGCTTCGGCGGCAGCAGCGCAAAATCAGGCGGCACAACCAGCGGCGCTTTCGTCGCGATCGCAAATTCATCCGGCGCGTTCTTGTTGTCGCCCAGCGCCTTGCCGATGCCGCAGCCGGAGGCCGCAAGCGCCGCGCCAGCGACCAGCGCCAAAGTCAGGAATTTCGAACCGTTCATCATCGTTTCACTCCACATCGCCCGCCGCCCAGGGAAGGCCGTCTCTATAACCCCGCAGCGCCGCGGGCGCAAAGACCTTTAATCGGCCGGTTTTTTGTCCCGCGTCAGATAGGCGTCCAGCAGGAT
>JAJFFU010000042.1 GCA_021776465.1 Parvularculaceae bacterium | reverse complement strand
GCCATCGCAACTCAATGACGACGCCTGCCCGTGGCCGGAACTCGCCGAGCGCGCAAAGACGATCTGGAGCGAGGCGTACGAGTTGGGCGCCCTCAACGGATATCGCAATGCGCAGGTTTCGGTCGTTGCGCCGACCGGCACCATTGGCCTTGTCATGGATTGTGACACGACCGGCATCGAGCCGGACTTTGCGCTTGTAAAATTTAAAAAACTGGCCGGTGGCGGTAATCTGAAGATCATCAATCGCGCCGTACCCGCCGCGTTACGTGCGCTCGGATACAACAAAGCGCAGATCGCCGATATCGAGGCTTATGCGCTCGGCCGCGGCACGCTCGAAGACGCGCCCGGCATCAACTTTGAAGAATTGCGCAATGAAGGCTTCGAAGATCGCCACATAAAAGCGTTGATCGAACGGCTGAAGACAGCGTTCGACCTGACTTACGCCTTCACGCCGCACGCGCTTGGCGAGGACTTTTGCACGAACATTCTTGGCTTGCCGGAAACGATGTTGAACGCGACCGGTTACGAAATCCTGCGCGATATCGGTTTCACCGACGAAGAGATCCACGAAGCGAACCTTTTCTGTTGCGGCGCGATGACTGTCGAGGGCGCGCCGCATATAGACCCGGCCCACTATCCGGTTTTCGATTGCGCAAACCCCTGCGGCCGGATCGGCGAACGCTATCTCTCATTGGAAGCGCATCTTTCCATGATGGCGGCGGCGCAGCCGTTTATCTCCGGCGCCATTTCGAAGACCATCAACCTGCCGGCGACGGCGTCAGTCGGCGATTGCGCGCGCGCCTATATGCTGGGCTGGCGCATGGGTCTGAAATCCATCGCCGTCTATCGCGACGGCTCAAAACTGTCTCAGCCTTTGACCGCCGCATTGCTGGCGTCGTCTGACGATGAGGACGAAGAAGCGTTGGCCGACACGATTGCCGACGCGCCCATGGCGGAAAAATCTAAAATCGTCGCCGAGCGAATTGTCGAGCGCATCATTGAGCGCACGCCCGGCCGGCGCCGCCTGCCCGACCGGCGCAAAGGCTACATTCAAAAGGCCATTGTCGGCGGCCATAAAGTTTACCTGCACACCGGCGAGTTTGACGACGGCGAACTCGGCGAAGTCTTTATCGACATGCATAAAGAGGGCGCAGCGTTCCGCTCCCTGATGAATAATTTCGCCATCGCTGTTTCGCTCGGCCTGCAATATGGCGTGCCGCTCGACGAATTTGTTGACGCTTATGTGTTCACCCGGTTCGATCCTTCCGGTCCCGTCACAGGCAACGACCAGATCAAGCACGCAACATCGATCCTCGATTATATTTTCCGCGAACTTGCGATTTCCTATCTCGGCCGCGGCGATCTCGCCCATGTCAATCCGGACGAGTCGAACGTCGACGCGATCGGGCGCGGGGTCATCCAGGAGAAGACACAAGCGGAAGCCTCAAAACTGATTTCCAAAGGGTTCAGCCGCTCCACTGTCACTGACAATCTTGTCATTTTACGCGGCGGCGACTTTGATCGATTGCGCAAAAATGCCGGTGAAGCCGACGCGGAAGCGATCGACGACGAAGAGCAAGAGGCCGAGGAACAAGTAACGCCCCGAGCAGAAAGCCCGCCGGAAATCGAGGCGCAAGTCGCCAAGCTCGCCGAAGCTGTAAACCAGAAGGCGCCGCGCGGTGTGCTCGCGACGCCGGCGCGGGCCGGCAATCAAAACCGCGACGAAGCGCGCATCAAAGGCTATGAGGGCGATGCCTGTCCCGATTGTGGACAGTTCACGCTGGTACGCAATGGCGCCTGCCTGAAATGCGAAAGCTGCGGCGCCTCAACAGGTTGTTCATAAAGCCCTGAGCGCAAAATTCCTGAGCGGGCGGGCGACAATTCTCCAAACAGACTTAATCAATAATTGACGCGCGCCATGCGATGGTTTCTGCGAATTTTTACCCTGCGGAACCGGTTGCATGCTGAAATATATAGCGCTCATTATTTTGTTCATGGTGATGGTATTCGCCACCATCGCTGCAATTTTGCCCGGCTCACAGTCGCAATCCAATCCGGTTGCCGATATCGGCAAGGAGATCGCCAAGCCGCTCGCAAAGGTCGACAATATCGCGCCGGATCTTTCCCATGCGCTGGATAACGTGAAACTGCCGGGCCGCGATAAATCGAAAAAACCTGAACTCGATTTGCGCGCGCTCACCGATCATTCAGGCGCCGTCTTTTCAAACAAGGATATGCCGAAATCGAACTTCGCCGGCTCACTGCTTTCGAACGCCATGTTCGATGGCGCACTGCTCGACGGCGCTGTGCTTGAAGGCGCCAATGGCGAGGACGTCAATTTTATCGGCGCCCAGTTAGCGAAAGCCAATTTGTCGGCGACGGCGCTGTCCGATGCCAATTTCACCAGCGCGGAGTTGCGCGAAGCCACGGCCCGCGGCGCGCGGTTGCGCGGAACAATTTTCACGGACGCCGATATCTCTTTCGCATCGTTTTCCGGCGCTGATCTAGTCGGCAGCGATTTTCGCGGCGCCTATGGCGCTGGCGCCTTCTTTATCGGCGCCGATCTTTCCGATGCGAAATTCACGGGCGCCGATTTAACCGGTGTGCGCTTGTCGCGCGCGAACCTCAAAGGCGCAACGTTTGACGCTGCTGATATGAACCTCGTCGATCTCGCTGGCGCCAACATTCACGGCGCGGATTTCTCCGGCGCAATCAATTTGACGCCGGATCAAGTCAACGCCGCTTGCGCAAACTCGGAAACGAGATTGCCTGAAGGCTTTGCATCGACGCGCTGCTAGCGTTGATTGTCGCGTTCCGTTCCGGAAAGCCGCGTTGGATCCAGCGCCTGCAATATACTCATCGCCAGTAAAGACAGTCGCCCCGGCATTGCCGTTGGTGCACTTGATTGTCGAGCGGAAGGCGCGCTGTTCATCGCACGCACTGCATCTTGCTGTGGCGTCGCCGATGCGACGGCGCCGAGGGCGGCAGTTGCACCAGCATTCGACGCTGCAGGTTTCTCACCAAGCGATGCAGCAAATGATGCGATGACTTCGCCAACCGTCTTCGCGCGCGCGCCATCATAAAAAACCGGCGCATTTGCTTTCGCCGCAGCGGGAAGAATGTCGGCGGCTTTAACAGTCGCCGCAGCGTTTAAGAGTTTAACGGCGCCGGCCGGCCCCAGAAAATGCGCGGCATAGAGATCGGCGGCGGACGCCGCGCGACCAAGCCGCGTCTCCAGGATGCGCGCGTTTTTCTGCGTCAGCTCGCCGGCGAGCGCCGATGCCGCTTTAGCGTCGAAACGAAGATCAAGCACTTCCGCGCGCCGCGCCGGGTCGGCAATCTGGAATTTGCCGGATGGGTCTTGCGTAATGTCGGCGGCCGCCGTCGCGAGGCCGTGACGGGCGCCATAAGTTTTTACCGCACCGAGCCATGTTTGCTCGATGAACTGGAAGAGACCAGCAGCACTCGACGTTACCGCCTTGGCGTTGGCATCAAGGCTCGATTCGCGCAGCGCCGTTTTCATCAGATAATCGAAGCCGGCGCCGGTCGCCTCGCTGGCGCGCTGAATGGCGGTCGATACCGCAAGTTTTGCCGAAGCCGCCGATTGAATTTCACCAGACATAAACAAAAAATAGCCGCCAAGCCGTCAAGAAATCGCTAACCAAACCGGCCCGGACGGAAGGCCGAGAGGTCAATATCTGTCACGATCCCAAGGATTTCGCCGGCCAGCGCCGCCGCGCTTGCCGGCGCAAGGAGAATGCCGTTGCGGTGATGGCCGAGCGCCGCCCAAGCACCCCCACCGCGCGGATCAGGCCCAAGGATGGGCGCGCCGTCCGGCGTCGCCGGCCGCAAGCCGGCCCATCGGGCGGTCTCTTTGGCGCTCTTAAGCGCCGGAACGATATCGCCCGCACCGCTGCGAAGCGCTTCGATCGCCGCGGCAGAAACGGTGAGATCATCCCGTTTGCGATCTTCCGTCGCGCCGATCACGATGCGCCCACCAGCCTTCGGACAGATATAGGCGCCCGGGCCTCGAATGACGCGGCTTAACGATGCGCCCGCCGGCGCAGCGACGGAAAACGCTTCGCCTTTGACCGGGAAGACCGGTGGGCGGGGCGCCCCGTCAATCACCAGGTCCGTAGCGGCGCCGGTCGCGATTACAATCTGGTCCGCGACAAGGTCTCCGCCGCCCGCAAGCGACAGACGCCATCCTTGCTGGCCGGCCTCCACGGCGGCGACATAATCGTCAATCAGCGCCGCGCCGCGTTTGCCAAGCGACAGGCGCAGCGCCGCCAACAGTTTCACCGGATCGACCTGCGCATCGCGCGGCGCGTGCATTGCTGCGGTAACGGCCCCGGACAATGCCGGCTCCAGCGCCCGCGCTTCCTCGCCGCTCAACATGGCGACCGCAGCGCCCCGCTGCGCCATCGCCTCGCTTGCACTCTCCAGTGATCGCGCCCCCGCCGCGTCTAGCGCCACGCCCAAAACGCCATCGCTGCGATAATCGATATCGACGCCGGTTTCCTGCTCAAGCGCGGCGGCGAAAGACGGCCACATTGCAAGGCTCTTCGCGCTCAGATCGTAAAGCGCGTCACCGCCAAGCGCTTTTTCGAAAGACGGTGCAAGCATGCCGGCCGCCGCTGCCGTCGCCGGTGGAATGCGCGCGGACGCATCGACAATCGCCAGTGAAAGCGAATGCGCGCAAAGCGCACGCGCCAGCGCAAGGCCGATCACGCCGCCGCCGATAATTGCAATGTCGTAGCGCGTCTTCATCGCCGATCCGTTATGAAAGAGCGCCTGACCATGACGGCGCCGCGGAAGAATTCAACCGCGCTTTTCCGACGCAGCGCCAGTTGGCGCCTCTGGCCGGAACGCCATCATTCGTGTTTTTTCTTTCGACCCCGCCGAGGAGCCGAAAAAATAATTGACCACTGCCGCGGTCATCGTCGCCAGCGCACCGAGCATGATCGAAAACTCCGTCTCGGTGCCGGCCGGCAATTGCCGCGCAACCATGGCGCCGAGGACGACAAAAAACCCGAGAATGATCGCCGCGCCGATCGCCGACGGCGTCCAGTCGTTGAGCGCAACCTGCCGGGCCCGCGCGCTGTCGCGATCGCCAGCGTCAATACGCATTTCTTCGATCTGCGTTTGGCGCAAGGCAATCTGAAACGCCTGCTCGGCTTTTTTGAGGGCGATCAGGTGCTCTGGACTTGCGACCGCAAGCGTTTGCGCCAAAGTCTCTTCATCAGCGTCCGGCGCGCCGAATATCGCGTGGGAAATTTGCGCCACCGCGGCGCCGGCCAGCGGACCGCCAAGCGCATGCGCAAGTTGCGGCGCAGCGCCAGCGATGATCCGTTTTAGTTTTCCCCGCGACTTCTGTTTTGGGTTGGCCAAGCTTGTTACCTCCGTAGTGTCAGTAAATAATTTTGTGAGGCGATCTTAACGCCGCAACGGACCGGCGATGGCGCCGGGCGCGTTTATTTTTCAACACGCCTCTTGCAGATTCTGACGAATACGGACGAAGTGTTTGTTTTTCCTGACGTCGTCACAAAATTCGCGACTCTCCGCGCGGCACATGGCCGGCGTCCCAACACAACCGCGAGGCGGTTTTTGTAACGTTGCGCGCACCAACTTCTGAGTGCGCGCGTGTGCATAAACGACGCAAACCGGGCGCCACCGTTACGCAGGTTTTAGAAATTTAAAATTGATTTTGAATACGGATCAATTCACCGTCTGCACAACTGATTCGCCAGCCTCGCCAAGGGCCGAATCGCAAGGGCGGTTGACCATATGATTTTTGCGGCGTCCGCGGCAATCCTCGCCGCGATTCTCGTGAGTCTAGACAAGGCGAAACTCCTCGAAAAAGCAGCGCGCATGCCAGCGCTGCTGATGTTCGCGGGGTTGGGCGTGGCGTTGGTTTATCGCGGCGCTGGCGGGCCCGCTGCGCCGGCCGAATGGGTCGCCGCCGGCGCCGATGCATTGCTAGCCGCGCTCGGCTTCGCAGCTGCAGCACAGTTTCGCGTTTCGCGGCTGGCGACCATCTGCCCGGCGTCCTTTCGCCTGACCATTGGCGGCGCGCCCCTGTTCCTTATCGTTTGCGGTCTTGCTGCATTTATCCTTGCGCCAAACCTGACGCTCGGATCGGCGTTCCTTCTTGCAGGCGCATTGACGCTGAATGGCGCAGCCTTTGATCGGCGCGCCGTCGCCAACGCGCCAGCCCCGGCGGTCATCAAAGCGGCAGTGCGCCTTGAGAGTGCGGCGATCCTGGCGCTCGGCTTGCCCGTCGCCATTTTCCTCGAAGCTGCAGCAACCGTGGCGCCGGACACCCTGCCCGCCGCGACCCCGATTTTTGAAGCCAGTTTCTCCGCGCTCGGCGCCTTTGCCCTTGGCGGATTAGCGGGCCTAACCGCCGGCATCGCCGGCAATCTCGCCGACAACAAACGCAAACGCGCAACTTACGCGATTGCCGCTGGCGTCATCGCCGCCCTGTTGGCGGCGCCTTTTGGCGCCCATCCGGTTTTCGCAGCAACGGCGGCCGGACTTTTATGGGGCGAAGAAACAGCCGCGCCGGCAACGACCCGCGTGCGCCTGCGCCGTGACATCGACAAGCTGGTGCTTCCGGCTGCGTTTTTTGCTTTCGGCGCCCTGTTAGGCCCGCAAGTCTTGCAAGCCGATATGCTGACGGTGGTCTTTGCGATCGCCGCGATCACCGTCTTGCGCGCCGGACCGCGCCTTGCCAGCCTCGGATCATTATCCATGGCGAAGGAAAGCCAGTTGTTTCTCGCCTGGTTTGGCGGCGCCCCCGGCGCTGCGTCAGCGTTGTTCCTGATCTCGCTGTTTGACGCCCCGTCCATCGTCGCGCTGGACGCGGTGCTGACCGTGGGCGCCCTGACGATCATGTTGAGCATCGTTGCGGCGCGCATCACCTCGCGCCCACTCCTTAAAGTCTTGCTGAAAGAAACCGCGGTCGCCCGCAAACGCGCGCTTTACGTCAGTTAGCGTCTCACGCCCATTCGAACGTTTCCAGATGGGCGCGCAGATGATAGATCGAACTGAATTTTTTCAAGATCAGATCCGAGCGAAGGCCCAAACAAATTTCGCGCACCGGCGCGATCTGTTTTTGATAATGGGCGCGCCCGCCGGTGAGATCATATAAAAGCCGGACGATCGCCAGAATATCGGCGCGCCGCTCTTCCGCCGCCGACCGGCCCCATTCGTGAAAGTCGATGGTCCGCAAGTGAAAGGCCACGCCCCGGCGTTCAACGAAGATATTGCCGGCGTGAAGATCGCCGTGAAATTCCTTGCGCGCATGAATTTCCGCAACGCCCTTGGTCAATTCATAAATCAGGTTCAACGCTTCGAACGCCGGCATGCGCCGGCCGCGATAGCTGGCGAGGAAATCTTCGAGACTGCCGCCGTCAAAATATTCCGAAATCAGGCAATCGATAAAATGATCGCCGATCCGGACTTCTTCCGTATGGAGATATTTTACGACAATATCGCAATCCTTCAACGCGTCGAGTTTTCGCGCATAGCGAACAGCGGTCCGGCCGCCATGGCGCCGCATGAAGTAAAGCTTGGCCGCACGAAAAAGCCCTGTCGCCTTCTCGCGGATCTTGTAGACTTCGCCTTCTGTGCCGGCCCCGAGGCGTTCGATGACTTCGTAGCGCCAGGTCAAACGATCGCCTTGCTCGAGGCCGAACCCTGATCGTTTTGTCATGGTCATTTTTTGTCAGACGCACCCGGTGCAATCAATACTCTTTTTATCGCGCTATCCGTCCGATTTTCGAGCCAGCGCGGCGATGTCGGCGCGCATGGCGGCAATGTCTTCGGCAATTGCTCTGTGACTGTCGATGATGTCGCCGATCAGGGGCTCGGAATCCTCTTCCACGACACGCACCACAATGGCCACAAAGAGGTTGAGCATCGTGAACGTCGCCAGCAGCACGAAAGACAGGAAAAACATCCAGGACCGCGAATGCGTTTCGGCGACCGTTGCGGCGATGTCAGGCCAGCCTTCCAGGGTCATGATCTGAAACAGCGTGTACATCGACGTGAACAAATCGCCAAAATATTCGGGATGATCGCCGCCATAGAGATTTGAGGCGATGACGGCGAAAACATAAATGATCAACGTCAGCACGACGCCCACCGACGCGATGCCGGGTAACGAATCCAGAAGCGCCGAGACGACAATCCGCATCTTTGGGATGATCGTGATAACCCGCAACACCCGCAGCACACGGAAAGCCCGAAGCGCCGCCAGGCCGCTTGTCGCGGCGATCACAGATATGGCGACGATGACCAGATCGAAAATATTCCAGCCCAGTCGAAAATAGGCGCCGCGCCAGGCGAACACCCGAAGGCAGATTTCAACGATAAAGACGATCAGGATCAGGCGATCGGCAAGGCGCAGCGCCGGCCCGATCGCCGCAATCACGCCCGGAAACGTCTCAGCGCCAAGGATGACGGCGTTTACGATTATTAATGCGAGGATTGCGGTTTGAAAAACCGTATGCTCGACGAGCATTTGCGTTTGGCGCTGTAGTGGGCTCATAAACTGGTGATCCGGCGTTTGGGTTGGTTAACTTCATGAAATACGCAGATTCTTTTTGGCGGACATGGTCCGACGATTGGCGGGCTATGGAAAATCCGCTATGCGAGTGTCTTTTTGGCGGCCGGAGCGGGTTTTGACTGAAACGCCCAAGGATAATGACGCAGACGCTACGGGCGAGGCCAATCCGCCGAGCCGCGTCCGGTTCAAGGGTATTGTTGAACAGAACCCGGTGCAGGACGAATACGGCGTCCTGACGATCGAGCGCGATACGCGCCGCTGGTCCGCCATGAGCCGGCAAGCCTCCCAGATGAGCTGGCTGGTCGCGTTATTTGTCTTTTTCTCCTTCATGGTCGGCCCGCCATTGGGGAACTTTCTGGCTCACCAGCAAATTTACGGCTCGGCCGACGGCTGGAACCCCCTTAGTGCGTACGGCACCGAAACCATCCTCTTTGCCTTTGTCTTGCCCGTCCTTGTGCTTGTTGTCGGCTATGCTGTTTCACGCATGGCGACGATGATGGGCGCGGCCCAGTCCATCGCCGTCGCGGCCCAGCAATATGTCACGCCGGACATCACCGCCGCGCACAACGCCGATGCTGTCGGCGAGGTTGTGCGCGGTCACATGGTGGCGCTCAATGAAGGCCTCGATGGCGCCCTGACGCGGCTTGCCTCCGTCGAAGCGATGATCCGCCAGCATGTGGAGGCGATCGAAATCGCCGGCGAGGCCATCGAGCACAAAGCTACCGGCGCGGTGACCCGCGTCGCCGATGAACGCACCCGGCTGATGGAACTGACCGAGAGCCTCAACACCCAGGCCGATTCCTTTGCCGTGGCGATTGCCGAACGCGCGCAGGCGTCAATCGAGTCGCTGCAATCAGCGGACAATATTTCCAGCCGCGCCGAACAGGATTTTCAATCGCGCCTTGGCAATCTTGAGGCCGCGGCGGGGCGCGCTGTCGCCAGCTTTGAATCGCTACGCTCGGCGCTTCAGGATTCCTCGACAAGTTTCACAACATCCGTCTCGACGATCGACGAAGCGGCGCGCCAGACCGAAACCGCAACCAAGCGCGCCAACGCCGCTGCGAACGCCGCCGCGGAATCAGCCTCGCGCAACGCCGCCAATGTTGCAGCATCCGCCCAACACGCGGCCGACAACAGCCGCAAAGCCGCCGACGCCGCGATCGAAGCGGCCATGAAAGACGCCGAACGCATTGCCGATTCCGCAATCAACGCCGCCACAGAGCAGACCGCGCGTGTTAAAGACGCGGCGACGATCGCGGTCAGCGAGATGTCTGCAAAAACCGGAGAGGCCGTCAAAGCGGCGAGCGCTGACGCAGAAAAGGCGACCAAAGCGGCGGCGCAAGTTTCCGACGCCGCGCGACAAGCCGCTAATGTTGCGCAAAAAGCGTCGCAAGATGTCGCCGCCGCCAGTGAAGCCGCGCGCCGCCATTCCGAAGACGCACTCAGCCATTCGCAAAGCGCCGCCGACAAAATTTCCGAACGCAACAAAGCGCTGGCCGACGCCCGCGCAGCTCTCGAAAAAGAAAACCAGCGTCTTGAAAACCTGATCGACGAACAGCGACAACGCGCCGACCGCCTTGCTGATGCTATCTCCTCGCAAACCGACCGCCTGACCAAACTCGCCGAAGCGCAACTGCAAGAACAGGAAGCGGCGACGCGCGCCGCCGAAGCGCAACGGGACGCACAGGCGCGCGCCGCCAAGGAACAGGCGGAAAAGGACGCCGCAGCGCGCAACGCAGCGGAAGCCAATGAGGCCCGCAAAGCCGCGGAAGAAAAACAAAAAGCGCAACAAGCGCGCGATCGCCGCACGAAACCGACGCGCCCGGCGAACACAGACGGCCCGGCCAACGGTGCAGGCGCGGCGCGCCTCGACGAGTTAGCCAGAGACATCGCCGAACGCAGACCGCGCAAGGGAAAACCCGCCGGCCAGTCAACGCCGGAACGGATCGGCGCCGCGGCGCACGCCAAAACCGAAGGCGAGGCGAAGTCGCGCCGCGATGTGTCGTGGCGGGAAATTCTCGACGCCGCAGACGACGCCGAGCCGCTGGAACTCAATCGGCCCGTAAAGGAAAAACCGAAGAAAGCGCGCGACGCCGCTGACGACGCCATCCGCATCATCGCCAATCTGCAAGCCTTTACCTATGATCTGGAAACGCGCCTTTACGGCGATCCGCCGCCGGCGTTGCAAGAACGCTATGAGCGCGGCGACCGCAACGTGTTCGCCAATCGGCTGTTGCGTCTCAACGAGGCCGACGTCAAACGCCGCATTCGCGCCGAGTCAGCCCGCGACCGCGAATTTGAACGCAATGTGCAGGATTTCCTGCAGGGTTTTGAAAAACTACTGGAAGACGCAACAACATCTGAAACGGCGGATGAGGAGCTGGAGGAGTATCTCTCCTCGCCTCTTGGCCGGGTCTACCTGCTGATTGGCGCCACTGTCGGGTATTTCGCCTAGGTCGTCTGTATCAAGACGAAGACCCGCCGCCTTCGCCTTTTTCAAACGTCCAGTTGACCAACTCTGCGACGACCGATTTTAACGCCGTGTCGAAGGCGCTGGCGACGTCGTCGCCCGAGTTGCTGCGGGCTGGCGCTGTGGCGCTGAACGATTTTGCAGCAAACACTTTCGAACGCCCGTTTGTCAGCCGTACGTAAATGTCGATGCGCGCGGATCGATTGCCGCCAGCAACATCGAGGTCCAGCCGGCGAATATCTGTCTGCAACGCGAAATCACTGAGCCCGATATCGGCGCGATTGCCGACGGCCAGAATGCGGCCCGAATCTTCAAACGCCTGGATCATTGCCATTTGCACGACGACCGGCGCCCGGCTCGCCCATTCCCCGCCGCTGAAATACTCAATGCGGCCAGCCGTCCGCGACACGGCGATCTTGGTCGTGTCATAGGCGCGCGATGCGCCAGGGTTTTCTATGATCAGCGACCAGTCGACGTCGGCGCCGGCGACGGCGGCGGCGTCTACAAAGCCAATCAAATAGCGTGGTTTTGGTGGGTCGGTTTCAAGCAGTTGCGAGACGCAGCCGGAGGCCGCGAACGCGAAGCCGATGATCATGATGCGGAATGCCTGTTTCATTAATTTGCCTCCGCATTGTACTCAGGCGTTGCTTCGCCCAGAAAATACGCTTTTGGATCACGTTCAATTTCACGCAATGTATAATCAAGACTGCGCATCAACTGGCGCGCTTCGGCAAGCGCCGGCGCGACTTGTCCTAATCCCTGATCGGTAAAATACCGCAACGAGTCCCGGTTCTCCGTCACCATCTTTTCAGTTTCCGAGATCAGCGTCCGGATGTCTGTAATCAACTCGTCGGTGTTCCTGACAACTTTCGGTCCGTCTTCGGCGAGCAATGTTTCAAGACCGTCCGAAGCCCGGCGCAGATTTTCCAACGCGACGGTAAGTTCGGCAGTAGCTTTATTGGCGTTCTTGATCAGCTCGGAAATTTCATCGCGGTTTTCCGCGACGGCGCCAGTAATCGTCTGAACGTCGTTCAGCGTATTCGATATGTTTTGGATATTCTTGTCCGACAATATCAGGCTGGCGCGCGCGAGAATCTCGCTGGTGCCGGCTAGAAACTGAGAAATGCCGGACGTGTCCGCCGTGATCTGCGGCACACCGTCAACGGTGTCTTTCAGGAACGGCGCCTCTTCTTCGCTGCCGACGAATTGAATGATCGCGAGGCCGGTGAAGCCGACCGGTTCGAGTTCGACCGTCGTTTTTGTGGTGACTGGTGTTGTCGTAGCGACGCGAACCCGCGCGATAACGCGCGACGGGTCTTCAGGATCAAGTTCGAGACGTTCCACTTCGCCGACCTGAATACCGTTAAAGCGGACGATGGATCCGTTGGAAAGACCGGTGACGCTTTCTTCAAAAATAACGTCGTAGCTGTCAAATTCGCCCTGGGACGACGTTACGCGCAATACGAACACAAATGCCGCCGCGATCAATCCCATGACCACGGATCCGATCAGAATGTAATTTGCGCGGGTTTCCATAACGCAACGCTACCCCCCTCTAACTTGCCTTGGCGGCAAGCGCCGCACGGCCGCGCGGGCCGGCGAAATATTCCTGAATCCACGGGTGATCAGTCTGGCGCACGTCATCGAGCGGCCCGACGGCGATAACGCGTTTTTCGGCCAGGACTGCGACCCGGTCGCATGCAGCGTGGAGCGTATCAAGATCATGGGTCACCATAAACACCGTTAACCCTAATGTTTCCTTGAGATTGACAATCAAATCGTCAAATTTCGCTGCACCAATGGGGTCCAGCCCCGCCGTTGGCTCGTCCAGGAAGACCAATTCCGGATCAAGCGCCAGCGCTCTGGCAAGCCCGGCGCGCTTTTTCATGCCGCCCGATAGCTCAGCAGGATAGTTGGCGCCCGCTTCCGCGCGCAGGCCCACCATCGAGATTTTCAGCGCCGCCATGTCCTTGGCGAGCTCGCCTTCAAACCCCAGATGTTCGCGGATCGGCGCCATGATATTTTGCGCCACGGTCATCGACGAAAAGAGGGCGCCGCCCTGAAACAGGACGCCCCATCGTCGTTCGATGGAAAGCCGGATCTGCCCGCTCGCTTTGTAAAAATTTTCTCCGAACACCGATACTGTGCCGGCGTCCGGATGCTTCAGGCCGATGATCGACCGCATCAGGACGGATTTGCCGGTGCCGGAGCCGCCGACGACGCCGATGATTTCACCGCGCCGGACACTGAGATCGAGATTGTCGTGCACGACATGATCGCCGAATTGCGAACGCAATCCACGGACTTCAATAACGTTTTCTGTCGATGCCTCGGTCACTAGTAGTCAATCTCCAGAAAGAACATCGCAAAGAACGCGTCCATCACGATCACCAGGAATAGCGCCTGCACCACCGAAAGCGTCGTGCGTTGTCCGAGCGATTCAGCGCTGCCTTCGACTTCCATACCCTGGAAACAGCCGATCACGGCAATCGCAAAGGCAAAGAACGGCGCCTTGATTAAGCCAACGTAGAAATTGTTGATGCCGATTGATTCCTGGAACTGCGCCATGAACAACGCCGGCGGTATATCCATAACCAACCACGAAACCAGCCCACCGCCCACAAGGCCCAGCATCGCTGCGCAAAAGGCGAGCACCGGCAACATGATGATCAGTGCAACAACGCGCGGCAGGACGAGCACCTCAATGGGCTCAAGACCCAGCACGCGCATGGCGTCAATTTCTTCGCGCAATTTCATCGAACCGATTTGCGCCGTGAATGCGCTGCCCGAGCGCCCCGCAACGAGTATCGCTGCAAGCAAAACGCCGAATTCGCGCAGCACAGCGATCCCGACCAGCTGCACGGTCAAGATCTCCGCATTAAAGAGGCGCAAAATCTTCGCGCCCATGAACGCGATCACCGCGCCAATGAGAAACGACATCAGACCGACGATGGGCATCGCATCAAGGCCGGTTTCCTCCATATGGTGCACGGTTGCGCGCCAGCGCATCCGAGCCGGGCGAATGATCAATTTTGCTCCGCTTACGAGTGTGTGTCCGATAAAGTCCCAGAGCTCGAGCATCGCGCGCGTCGCATTGACGACGCCTTCACCCAATCGCTCCGTCATTTTCACAAAAGCGTTTCGGTGAAATGGCTCCACATGGCAGGGCGCCAGATGATCCTCGATCTGTTCGAGCAACTCGGCATGGGCGTCGTTGGCGCCGACAAATTTCGAATTCTCGGTACGGCTTTGGCAGGCCTGGAAGGTGCGCTGCAGGACCATGGCGCCAGCGGTGTCGAGGCGCGCAACGCCTGACATATCGATAATAATGTCCCGGCCAACCGAGTCATCGGCGAAATCGCGTAGCGCCGCGTCGATGGGCTTCAGATATCGCGCGCGCCAGTCGCCAAACGCCCTCAGACGTAAAAGGCCGTCGCTCGCGAGATCGATATCGAAATGGGCCGCCGAATCCGTCATAGGTAATACTTTCTTAATCGTCCGCAGGCCCGGCCCTCAGCTTGCAATAAACCGAACTTGCAGTGTCATCATGCCTTCGAGGGTGTTAAAATCATCCTCAAATTTAATCGCCAAGACCCATTTTGAACCATTGAGGGGCGTGAGTCTTCGGCGTTTTAACCGTTTGGGAGCCGGGATTGTCGAATAACAGAATGTTTCGCGACAGCTTCGCCTGGCTCAAAGCGTTGCCGCTGCTGGCGGTGACAGGGGCGCTCGCCGTAATCGCGATTTGGGCGCTCGCCAGCGCCCAATCACCTGACGGGCGACTGCGCGAACAGCTTTTTGACTATTTTCAGCGCCTGGCGCCGGCCGGATATGACGCCGGAGAGCGCTTCCACGTCGTCCTCATTGATCGCGAAAGCGTCAATCTCGTCGGACCCTGGCCGTGGCCGCGCACGGTGCTCGCTGATCTTGTGGAGGCGGCAGCCCAGGCCGGCGCGCAAGGCGTTATTTTGACCGAGCCGGCCGATGCGCCGGACCCGTTGTCGCCGGAGACGATCGGCGCATTTTGGCTTGAGGGCGCTAGCGATGATGCATTGGCGCGCGAGCTGGCGCGACTGCCGTCAACGGACGCGGCGCTGGCTGCCGCTTTTGAAGACATCGCCGGCGGCGTTGGCGTTTCGCTGATCCCGCCGGAGAACCCGGCATTGGAGATTGCCCTTCAACGATCGGAAATTGAACGCGCCTCTTGGCTCTCGACGAGCTCAAGCGACGCAAGTTTCCTGGCGCTGCCGGCAGCCCGTTTTCTTTATAGCTTCAATACAACGCTTGCCGCTGCAGCGCCGCCATCGATCGCCGCGCTTGCGCCGGACTCAGACGGCGTCGTTCGCCGACTGCCTTTGCTTTGGGCGCTCGAAGGCGCGCCAGCGGCGTCAATCGCGTTACGCGCTGCTCAGTTGGGCAGCGGTGACGCCGACATCTTGGTTTCCGTTGACCCGTCCGCAATCCAGTCGCAGGGCCGCATCGTACGCCGCATCGCAATTAACGAAAACCAATTACGGGTTGGCGCCAATACCGCCATGCGCCTTTATATGCCCAAGCGCATCAACGCACCGACAACGTCGGCGGCGCAATTGCTTGGTCGAAATTCAAATAGCCAGCTTGCCGGCAAGGTCGTCCTGATCGGGCGCGACGGTGAAATCGGCGAACTTGTCGCCACGTCACGCGGCCGACTGGCGCCGGCGACGGTGCATGCGCTCGCAGCAGCACAGATCGCCGACGGCGCCGCAGCGACGCGGCCGGGCTGGGCCGGTTACATTGAAGCACTCGCCGTGATGATCCTCGGCGCCGCAGCGATTATGACGGCGCAGCGACTGCAATTCTGGCAGGCTGTCGGTTTCGCCGCCGCGGTCAGCGCGGTCCTGACGATTGGCGCCTTCTTCATTTTCGCCGGCGCCAAACTGCTTCTTGATCCGCTGGCGCCGTCGCTGGCGCTCTTTGTCGGCGCGCTTTCGGTCGCCGGCGGCCGTTCAATCGGCGGCGCGTTGCGCGACGATTCCGTGCGCGGATCATTTCACGATACGCTGCCTGAGCCGGTTATGAAACGCCTGCGTGAAGGCGAAACCGGCGCCATTCTCTCCGGCATGCGGCGCGAGATTACCGTGCTCGCTTGCGAATTGCGGATCGCTGACGAAGATCTGGAAACGCTGGATGGTCATCCCGATGACGTCACAAAAATTCTCGCCGCGGCGTCAATCGATTTGCGCGAAACCATCATCGACGCCGGTGGCGCGGCCGATCAGGCTGATGGCGGGCGCGCCTTCGCCTATTTCAATGCGCCGGGCGATCTCGCCGA
>JAJFFU010000041.1 GCA_021776465.1 Parvularculaceae bacterium | reverse complement strand
TCGGGCGCTCCTGCGTCAGAAATTGCCGCTGGCGTTGAAGCCGTCGTTTTGTCGATTACCGCTTCGGTTGCGGTGTTAGTGGTAAAATACCAGAACGCGCCGGCGGCGATTGCGACTACGACCATGCCGGCAAAAAACAGGACGCCGGCGCCGATGAACGAGCGCTTCGGCGGCGTTACGGTTTCGGTTGGCGCTGGTTGATCGTCTGGGCCATCGTCTGGGCCATCGCCCGGATCGTCGCTTATATCGTCAAAAGGCTCCGGCGACGCGGCCGCATCATCAACGACAATTTCCGCATCCACCTCCGGAATGGTGTCCGCGGGGTGTTCTTTGTCTTTTTCGTTTTGATCGTTGTCGCCGGCCATGGTTTTCTTCTCGCCTACGCGCTCTAGTTAAGCGCGCGCGGCCCGCCTCTCAAGCGCGCGCTTTCATTAATGCAATCATTGATGCAGCGTTTCGGTCGCTGGCCGTGTCAATGACGCGCCAATCGGCGTTGGCCGCGACGTGAGCAACGGCGCGGCTAAGGCAGACCGCGCGGCAGCGGGACAATGCTTCGGTCAGGTTGGCCGCTTCGACCAGCTTTAAAAACAGATCTGCGGTGCGCGGCGAAAATAACGTCACGGCCAGGGCGCGCCCGCTCCCGATCGCCAATCCGGCTGCGTCGGGTAAATTTTCGGCTTCATGTGTTTCGTAAGCGACGATGCGGCGCGCGGTGAGGCCGCGTTGCGTCAACAGGGCGAGCAGATCGCCCGCGATGCGCGCGCCGGCAATATGGACGATCTGTCCTGATATTGTGCCGCCATGGCGGGCAATCGTATCGGCCAGCGAAACGACATCGCCGTCTGCGGCGTGAATGGTCGAAAAACCGGCGGCACGGGCGGCATCAGCCGTCGCCTCGCCGACACAGAAGGCGGTGAGATTGCGGACCCGGCTCGCTGAGGCAAAGACCCGGACGCCGTTTGCGGATGTAAAGGCAAGGGCCGCAGCGTCGGCTGGCGCCTCCCAATCATCGCCGGGAGTGACGCTCATCAAGGGCGCGACAACAGGATCAAGGCCGGCGTCGCGGCAATCCTGCGCAAAGATCTCCGCATCGGGCTGCGGACGCGTGATCAAAACCTTCACCGCGCATTCTCCAACCGAGCGTGCCCAAAACGCTTATAAAAATTCAACCGTATCGCTATCGAAATAATCCTTATTGACACCGCTCGCATGACTTTGGCCTTGCCATAGTGACGTCTTTCGATGTCAAAGCCCCAAATGGCGGAAAAACATAAGCAATCAGCAACTGGCGGTCCGGCCGCCGCTGTTGTTTTAGGGATAGAGACGAGTTGTGACGATACCGCGGCGGCGCTGGTTCGTCGACGCCCTGACGGCTCGGCCGAAATCCTGTCGAACGCTGTCTGGACAGATCACGAAGATCACGCCGCATTCGGCGGCGTCGTGCCGGAGATCGCCGCGCGCAGTCATGTTGAGAGGCTCGATATCGTCATCGCGCGGGCGTTCACGGAAGCGGGTATGGCCGTCGGCGATATCGATGCAGTTGCGGCGACCGCCGGGCCCGGCTTGATCGGCGGCGTCATGGTCGGGCTGACTGCCGGTAAAGCGATTGCGATGGCCACCGGTGCGGCGTTGATCCCGGTCAATCATCTTGAGGGGCACGCAATCACAGTTCGGATGACGGACCGAGCTGATTACCCATTTCTATTGTTGCTGATATCCGGGGGCCATACCCAGCTTGTTCAGGTTTCCGGCCTTGGCGATTACCGACGCCTCGGCTCTACAATCGACGACGCGGCTGGCGAGGCCTTCGATAAAACAGCGAAACTTTTGGGTCTCGGACAGCCGGGCGGGCCGCGCATCGAATCCGCAGCGGTCGGCGGTCGACATGATCGGTATGACCTGCCGGAACCGCTTAAAAGAAGGGATGGTTGCGATTTTTCCTTTTCGGGCCTGAAAACCGCCGTGCGCGAAATCGCCGAGCGTATGACTGATGAGGACGGGCGTATGGCCGGGCAGGATATTGCAGATCTCGCCGCGTCCTTTCAGTTTGCCGCTGCGAGACACCTGGCCCAACGAACGGAAAATGCGATGAACGCAGCGGGTGTAAACGAGGGCGAGAGACGGTTCGTTGTGGCCGGCGGCGTCGCCGCGAACTGCACCATCAAAGCGATGTTGAGTTCGCTTTGTGAACGTAAAGACTGGCGGCTGATCGCGCCGCCGGCGAAATATTGCACCGATAATGCGGCCATGATCGCCTGGGCCGGGGCCGAGCGGTTCGCCGCTGGTATGGCCCCGGATTTCGACGAGGCGCTGGCCTTTGCGCCGCGGGCTCGCTGGCCGTTGGCGACGCCGCCGGAAGGGCGGGCGCTGGGCGGTGGTCGCAAAGGGCCGAAGGCCTAAACAGCCTCAATCAAATAAAAAAAGCGCGGAAGCCAGGGTGAAGCTTCCGCGCTTTAAGAACCGTCGCAGCGTTAGGGAGGTCATGTCCATGCAGGGGGCGGGGACAATCGCCGCAACGGCGGGGTATTTGGCTGGGCCTTAGGCGATGACGCCGCGGGTGGCGAAATCGGCTGCGATGTAAAGCGCGGCGCCCAAAATAGCGGTCAGCGACAGGGTCGCGATAAGCTGTACGGCGGTGTCTTTGAAAGACGAAAACATAGCGGTAGTCCTCATTCTGATATTCGGTTGTTTTGTTTTTGGCGTCTGCCGGAGTCGTTCCCCCGTCTGCGCAAAGCGGTAGATAGGGAAACACTGAACTGTTGTCAATGAATGAAAACGTTAATATTCATTTTTTTATGCAAAAATTCTGACACGCTTATCAGTCAGGCTAAATTATAATAAAAACAACGGCCTATAAGTGTGCTCGGAGGGCCCACGCAAAGAAATTATGAGTGTAATCTACCAAAATTGTGGCGTAACAGGCTAAAAATTTGACCGAATATCAGCGATTTCGCGCCGCCCGGCACTTCAATCCATCCAACGCAAGCTCTAAAACGGCATCGAGCTCTTCTTCGATATCATTATATTCTCCTTCGTGGATTACCGTCGGCCCGGTGAAGCGAAAAACCGTGTCCTGGATGATCTTTGCCATCCTCGTTGCGTCGCCAACGAAGAAATCGCCGCGTTCTTCCCCTTCCGCCAAAATCTGAGCGATGATGAGGCCTTCGGCGCTTTCCCATTCAATGGCCAGTTTCGGCCGCTCGACGATGAGTTCGCCCGATAATTCATAGGCTTTGGCGTTGTTATGAAACCGGTCATACGCAACCCGAAACTTGTGGCGGATACAGCGGCGGATTTTCTCTGCCGGCGTTAGCGCGCCATCGCTGACAATGGCGCGCAGGGCCGCGATGGTCTCCTCGCGCAGAACACGGACAAAGCTCTCCGCGATATCCAGCTTGGAGGGAAAATACCGATACAAGTTGCCCGTCGACATATTGCAGTCATCGGCAATCTCCGACATGGTCGTTTTCTTAAAACCGTAATGCAGAAAACGACGGCTGGCGGCGTTCAGGATCGTTATCGCAGTATCGTCAAGGTTTTCGAGCGGCATGGGCCTCCAGGTTTTGTTTTCTACGGTATGGCCTGAATAATATATAGATCGTTAAATCGTCAAAACGCAAGCGCCTGCGAAATACCCCACTATGGATGAAGCCTCTCCCTTCGACTCGGTCATGGTCATTGGCGCTGGCGCCTGGGGAACGGCGCTGGCCAATCTCATTGTCAGCAACGGCGTTAAAACGACATTGTGGGCGCGCGAAACGGAAGTCGTCGATTCAATTCGGCGCGATCACATAAACGCGCTTTACTTGCCCGGCGCGCCGCTCGATGCGCGATTGCAGGCGACGACTGAGCTTGCAGAAGCGGCGGATGCCGAGGCCATCTTGCTGGTCGTTCCTGCGCAGCATAACCGCGCTATCCTCAACGAACTGCATCATTTTGCAACAGAAACGGCGCCTGTCGCTCTTTGCGCAAAGGGTATCGAGACCGGCACTGGCCTGTTGATGAGCGAGGTTCTCGCGGAAACCTGGCCGACAGCGCAGCCGGCCGTGTTGTCAGGGCCGAGCTTCGCGATAGACGTCGCCCGAGGCCTGCCGACGGCGGTAACGCTTGCCTGCGCCGACGCTTGCCTCGGCGAGCAGTGGATGGCGAGCCTCAGCGCCCCCCATTTTCGGCCTTACCTTTCCCGTGATCTGATCGGGGCTGAATTGGGCGGCGCCGTGAAAAATGTTTTAGCCATCGCGGCCGGCGTCGCGGCGGGTCGCGGTCTTGGCGAAAGCGCGCGCGCGGCGGTTATCGCGCGGGGGTTTGCTGAGTTTCAGCGCCTTGGCGTTGCGCTGGGCGCGCAGGCGCAAACGATGGCGGGCCTGTCTGGTCTCGGCGATCTCATTTTGACAGCGTCATCAGATAAATCGCGCAACATGTCGCTAGGCATTGCGCTTGGGCGCGGCCAGTCGCTGAGTGATGTCATGAAAGAACGCCACACCGTCGCCGAAGGTGTCGCGACTGCGCCGGCGATTGTTGCGCTAGCCGCGAAAGCCGGCGTTGAGGCGCCAATTATCAATGCGGTCGCAGCGTTACTGGCAGGCGATAAATCGGTGGATGCGTTGATTTCAGAATTGCTTGCGCGTCCGCTAAAACCAGAAACGGTTTAGACGGCGACATTGCGGCGGTTGAATAATTATCCCGCCTATTTCCGCGCAGGCGGGAATCCAGCGAATGCAATTTGACGAGCAAAGCTCGACTTAAACGCCGCTAGTGGATTCCCGTCTACACGGGAATAGGCGGAAAAAAGAATGTTCTAAATTTAAAAGCGTTCTAGCCGTCGAGCATAAACTAAGAGCGCTTGCGCTTATAGGATTTGCAGCTTGCTTCGTATGGGCGCGAATGAAGCCGGGCTTCCCAACCAGCCGTCCATGCATCACCGCCATTGACGCCGGCGCGTGCGCGGCATTGTTCAAACCCGGTGCGATAGTCCGATGAGAGAACCGAGCTTGCTGATGCGAGGGAGAAGGCTTTGTCGTAGCATTCGCAGACGAGATCTGAATCCTCAACTGAGGCCAGGGTCAGCGGTCGCAGATCCGCATGGGTGTTGATCGGCACCGCTTCGATCGGCGCCTCGCTCGTTCGCCCGGCGCCAGTGACGCTCGTATTGGCGACGGCATAGACCGCGACCGCAATAACAACCAGCGCCAGAACGCCGCCAAAGAGCGCTTCGATCTGCAAATTCCGCATGGTTCTTTTCCCCTGATGCAACCATCCCGCACGCTCGCCAATTGGCGAAACGTCGTTAACTCTAACCCGAAGCGGGGCCTTGCAAAAGGGCTAATCCGCCATCGCGGCCCCTGTCAAACCCGCTTGACTGCTGGGCCATACGCCCCAACATCGTTGCGGAAAGAGCGCATTCCCCATGAAAAAAGCCAAAAAAGCATGCCTCATCCTCGGCGCCGGCGCCGGTCTTGGGGCCAGCCTGGCGCGGGCTTTCGCCCGTGAAGGGCTGGTGGTTTGCCTGACGCGCCGTCTCCGTCACCGCGCCGCGCTGGATGCGCTTGTCGACGAAATCGAGGCGGCGGGCGGTAGCGCGCGGGCTTTCGGCGTCGATGCAAGGGTAGAAGACGACATGGTCGCTCTCGTCGATCAGATCGAGGCGGAAGTCGGACCGCTGGAGGTCGTTGTCTTCAACATTGGCGCGAACGTCTTTTTCCCGGTCACGGAAACAACGGTGCGGGTTTATTCAAAAGTCTGGGAGATGGCGGCGCTCGCCGGGTTCGTAAGCGGACGCGAGGCGGCGCGCGTGATGACGCCGCGCGGGCGGGGAACAGTTCTGTTTACCGGTGCGACAGCGTCCTTGCGCGGGTCGGCGGGCTTTTCTGCGTTCGCCGGCGCCAAGCACGGGCTGCGCGCGCTTGCGCAATCGATGGCGCGCGAGTTGGGGCCGAGCGGCGTTCATGTGGCTCATGTGGTGATCGACGGCGCCATCGCTGGCGAATTTACGCAGGCGAACATGCCCGACTATGAGGCGCGGCTGGCGCGCAGTGAAATTTTGCAGCCCGATGAGATCGCCGCCAACTATGTCTGGTTGTGGAAGCAACCAAAAAGCGCATGGACGCATGAGATGGATATCCGTCCGTGGACAGAGAAGTGGTGAAACGATGACCAATCGCGTGGAATACTATTTCGATTTCGCAAGCCCCAATTGTTATCTCGCCTACAAAGCGCTGCCGGATTTTTTCAGCCGGGATGTCGTTGATATCAAACCATGCCTTCTCGGCGGCGTTTTCAAGGCGACCGGCAATCAGGCCCCGATGGTTGCCTTTAGCGGCGTGCAGGGAAAGCTCGTCTATGAAATGCTGGAAATGCAGCGCTTTATTGACCGGCACAAGCTTGACCGGTTTAAAATGAACCCGAATTTTCCGATCAATACGCTGACATTGATGCGCGGGCTTGTCGCTATAGAAGATCGGCAAACGGATTATATCGAAACAGTGCTTGCCGCGATGTGGGAAGATGAAAAAAACCTCAACGACCCGGTATTGGTCAGCGAAGTCTGGACCGCTGGCGGGTTCGACGCCGCGGCGCTCCTTGAAAAAACGCAAGACCCCGCCGTCAAGTCAGCGCTTGCCGAAAAAACGGGCGCTGCGGTTGCGCGGGGTATTTTCGGCCTGCCGGCGTTCTATGTCGGCGACGATATGTTTTTCGGAAAGGATCGTCTTGGCCAGGTCGCCGAAGCGATCGGCCGCTGATCGCTGATTGAATAGGCCGCTTATTTCGCGGCCGCGTCGATGCCCGCTTTGATCAGGTCTTCCGCGTCTTTGCGGCCGCGCCACCCGACCAGCTTGACCCATTTGTCCGGTTCAAGGTCTTTGTAATGGTCAAAAAAATGGCTGATCCGCTCAATCAGGATTTCGGGCAGATCTGAATATTCGTGAATGTTCTTATAGTAGCGCGTCAGGCGGTCTGACGGGACGGCGAGAATTTTTTCGTCCATGCCGGCCTCGTCTTCCATCACGAGTACGCCGATCGGACGCGCCGCGACGACTGCGCCGGGAAAGAGCGGACGATTGCCGACGACCATAACGTCGACCGGGTCGCCATCGTCAGCGAGCGTCGCCGGGATAAACCCGTAATTACAAGGATAACGCATATCCGTATAGAGGAAGCGATCGACGAACATGGCGCCAGACGCCTTGTCGATTTCATATTTAATGGCGTCGCCGCCAAGCGGCACTTCGATCACCACATTTACGTCAGTGGGCGGATTAATGCCCGAGGGAATTTTCGAAAGGTCCATGACTTACTTTCCGCCCTGACCGCGCCGCGCCAGTAATTTCAGCCGCAAGGCGTTCAGTTTGATAAAGCCTTCGGCGTCTTTCTGGTCGTATACGGCGTCTTCCTCGAAGGTGACATGGGCTTCTGAGTAAAGCGTCTGATCGGACCGGCGCGCGACGATGTTCGCCGAGCCTTTGTAAAGCTCGATATCAACCTCGCCCGCAACATGTTCCTGGCTCTTGTCGATGGCCGCTTGCAGCATTTCGCGCTCCGGCGCGAACCAGAAGCCGTTATAAATGAGCTCCGCATATTTCGGCATCAGCTCATCTTTCAGATGCGCAGCGCCGCGTTCGAGGGTGATCTGTTCAATGCCGCGATGGGCGGCGAGCAAAATCGTGCCGCCGGGCGTTTCATAAACGCCGCGCGACTTCATGCCGATAAATCGGTTTTCAACGAGGTCGAGCCGGCCAATTCCGTGCTTGCGTCCATAGTCGTTGAGTTTCGTCAGGAGTGTGGCCGGCGACAGTTTCTTGCCGTTGATGGAAACGGCGTCGCCTTTTTCAAAGCCGATGCAAATGGTCTCTGCTTCGTCCGGCGCATCTTTCGGGTCGACCGTACGCTGATAAACATAGTCGGGTGCAACCTTGCCGGGGTCTTCGAGGACTTTGCCCTCGGACGATGTGTGCAGAAGATTGGCGTCAACGGAAAAGGGCGCCTCGCCGCGTTTGTCTTTCGGGATCTGGATCTGGTGCTGCTCGGCGAAGGCGATCAGTTTTTCGCGGCTGTTTAAATCCCATTCGCGCCACGGGGCGATGACCTTGATGTCAGGGTTGAGCGCATAGGCGTTAAGTTCGAAACGGACCTGGTCATTACCCTTGCCGGTTGCGCCATGGGCGACGGCGTCGGCGCCGGTCGCTTCAGCGATTTCAACCAGGCGCTTGGCGATTAAAGGTCGTGCGATCGACGTGCCGAGGAGATAGAGCCCTTCATAGACAGCGTTCGCGCGGAACATCGGGAATACGAAATCGCGGACAAATTCCTCGCGGAGATCTTCGATATAGATTTCTGTGATGCCGGCGCGCTCAGCGTTCAGGCGCGCCGGTTCCAGTTCTTCGCCCTGGCCAAGATCGGCGGTGAAGGTGACGACCTCGCAGTCATATTCGACCTTCAGCCATTTCAGGATCACCGATGTATCGAGCCCGCCCGAATAGGCGAGGACGACCTTGTTGACGGAGCTCTTATCCATTTGCGGCGGTCCTTTTCGGTTCTATGCTGCGTTGCGTCATCTCGTGGGGCCCGTCTTGGATCACCGGCGCGCATTCGTCCAGCGTGAATCGCCATCGCGCCGGGCAGAAATTATATGAGCCCGCTAAGGCGCGCTAAACGCACACGGGCGCGCCCGACCGGTCCTCGCCCGCGGTCAACCGGTTTGCATGCCGGCGGGCCGGGGCGGTACGCTGTCGCCAAGTTTGGGCAAACGGGAGCGGATCATGCGTATTCTCTCAATTCTATCTATTGGCGTTGCAACGACGGCGCTGCTGGCGGGCGCTGTATCGGCGCAAGACACACAATCATTCGACGATATTGAGCGCGTTGAAATCAGGAATTTCATCGGTGCGGTGACCATCAAGACCGGCGGCGACGAAGTGTCCGTGACCAGTTCCGATGGAACTGACACTGATTACCCATTCTATCTGGAAGAAAAGCGCGGCGGTCTGGTCCTGCGCAGCGACGAGGATCCGGACGACACACGCTGGCATGATGAAGTGAACTGGCGACGCTATAACGAGAAAGCGTTCGACAAGTTTCTTGAGGCTTATCCGTCGCTTGAGATCACCATCCCGCGGGGCACAGCGCTCGCATTCGACAGCGCTGTAATTCGTCTTGTCGCGGACGACACCGACGGCGCGTTGAATGTTCGCGAAGGTTACGTTGACGGCGCGATCGGCAATATCGCAGCAGGCGATATTGCGATTCATGGTTCCGGCGATCTCATCGTCGGCGACGTTGCCGGCGATCTCGCCATCAAAATTCACGGATCGGGAGACTTCAAGGCCGGCGACGCCGGCGCGTTAAGCGCTTCCATCCATGGCTCGGGCGATATTGAGACCGGCAATATAGCCAGCGCCGTTTCCGCATCCATTCATGGGTCCGGCGACATAAAAACGGGCGACATTCGCGGCGCCGTCTCCATATCGGTGCACGGCTCCGGTGATGTTGAAACGGCTCATGTCGATGGCGGCGCTGACCTTTCGACCATGGGATCGGGCGATCTGTTGCTCGCCAGCGTCAGCGGCAAAACGCACGTGGACATCAATGGCAGCGGCGACATTGAGATTGCCGGCGGCCGGGCCGAAGACCTCCGTGTCCGCATCAATGGCAGCGGCGATTTTCAATTGGACGGAAGCGCCAGCAATCCTGATATCGCCGTGCATGGCAGCGGCTCAGCCTTTATCGCCGAGCATGACGGCCCTGTGCGCGTCAGCGGCCGTGGTGACGTCACCGTCAGCGGCGTTGAATACGACGACGACGACTGAATTGGCGCCGCCGTGCGTAATCGTACTGGCGTTACTCGCTTTCGGAAAAAAGTCCCGTCGCCGCGAGCACCATTGCTTCTGTCGCCAGCGTGATCGCCGGCTCCGGTTGGATAATAAAGAACGGCGAATGATGCGACGATGCATCGTCGACGTTTTTCGCGGGCGTCCCGCCAATATTGAAATAGACGCCTTTAACGCCGGTTTCGGGCGTTACGAAATACGCGAAATCTTCTGCGCCCATGCCGTCGCGCGGCTTTTCGTAAAAAATCTCATCACCCATTTCCGCTGATATCGCGGCGCGAACGCGCAGGGCCGTGTCGCGGTCATTGATGGTCGGCGGCGTTGTTTCCGTCTTCGAACGAATGACTTCCGGCATCTTGTCTTTCGGCACGCCCAGCGAGATGGCGACGCCTTCGGTGACGCGGTCGATCGAATCGAGGAGCGTTGCGCGAACCTCAGGGTCATTCGAGCGGACGGTGAGCTGCATTTCTACGCGGTCGCCAATGATGTTGTGTTTTGTGCCGCCACGGATGGCGCCGACGGTGATCACGCCGGGATCGAGCGGCGCGATGGTGCGCGAGACAACGGACTGCAGCGAGACGACAATCTGCGAGGCGACCAGCACTGGATCGACGCCTTTATGGGGTGATGCCCCATGGGCGCCGACGCCGTGAACGATGATATCAACGCTGTCGGAGCTGGAGGCGCGAATGCCAAGCGGGACCTGTACTGTGCCTGTCGGTTGGCCCGCCGAGACGTGAAAAGCGAGGGCGTAATCCGGTTTCGGGAACCGTTTGTAAAGACCATCTTCGAGCATCTTGCGGGCGCCGGAAATGCGTTCCTCCGCAGGCTGACCGATCAGCACCAACGTGCCCGACCATTTATCTTTGCGCGCCGCCATCTGGCGCGCTGTGCCAACCAGCGAGGTGATGTGCGTATCATGTCCGCAGGCATGCATGACGGGTTTGACGATGCCGTCGATGTCTTCCTGCATCGCCGTCGATTTGTAGGAAAGCGAATTGTCTTCCTTGACCGGCAGGCCGTCCATATCGGCGCGGATCATCACGGTCGGCCCATCGCCGTTTTCCATCACCGCGACGACGCCAGTGCCGCCAACACCTTCGGTGACATCATAACCCAGCCCGCGAATTTCTGCAGCGAGCCGTTTTGAGGTTTCGAATTCCCGATGCGACAGTTCGGGGTTTTTATGAAAATGGATAAACAGCGCCTCTAGATTGGCGTCATAGTCTGCCGCAATCGCAGCTTTTAAATCGTCCTGCGCAATCGCCGGCGCAAAAATAAATGACGCCGACAGCGCGATGGCCGTGCTTGCCGATAAAAATTTCTTTTTCATGGTTTCAAATCTCCCGGTTCAGTTTGTTTTCGGACAGTTGGCGGCGTTGATAAGCGGCCTTGCAAAGTCGCTGTCCCAGACTTCTATTTCCGCAACGATGGTGCAACGAGTCTCTTGATCGAGCTGCGCGTCGGAAAGGATATCGCGCGTCAGCTGTTCAGCTGTATCAATCTCGGCCATGAGTTCAATGCCGCCATCGGCGGTTGAGTCAAAGCGCATCAGCGTGGCGCCGTTTTGCGGCCACGGCGCCCATTCAACGCCCCCGGCTGCCCCCGGTGCGCCGTTTCGCGCGAAGGCTGCCCAATATGCGCCCATGTCGCGGCTGAGCGCGTTGCGCGCGTCCAGTGTTTTGTCTTCAAAGAAAACCTTGTCGTATCGCTCTCCGAAAAACTTGAAGCGATTGAAGACAAAAGGGATTTCAACGGCATGTCCTGCGCCGACCAGTTCACCAAAATCCGAGAAAAATAATTTCCCGCTATTATCCCAGTCGAACCGATAGGCGTAGACCTGATCGTGGCCGGCGGCGGTCATAGCCGTGGCGGGTTGGTCGACGGAAAGGATGCGCCAGACCCGCGCCATATAGTGGTTGAGCCGGTCCCAGAAAACGGCGTCGCGCGGCACAGGAAACAAGAAGAACTTGCGTTTCACAAAACGCGGATCGGCGAAAAAGAAGAACTTCATTTCGTCGCGGTTCGTGCCGGTAATGACGGGCACAGCGTTGAAACTGTCCGCCGATGCAAAGGCGTCACGCATTGGATATGACGGCAGGGTTACGCCGTCTGCGATCATGGTTGGCATGTCGAGGAAGGAAAACGCGCCGTCCGTATAGGCGTCGAATAAATCCTTCGGGTCCGCGCTGCGTAATTCGCCTGCGTTCGCAGCGCCAATGCGCTCTACAATATTGTTGGAGGCGTTGCGGTGGTCGCGCTCCGCCGTCTCCAGCGGCGCGCTGGCAAAGCTGCCAGATTGAATGATGGCGCGGTGATAAAGTCCCTCGGCGAGTGGCGACGCCATCAGCGCCGCCACATTGGCGCCGCCGGCGCTTTCGCCGAAAATGGTGACGGTGTCCGGGTCGCCGCCAAAACCCGCAATGTTGTCGCGCACCCATTCAAGCGATGCGATGAGATCAAGCAACGCGAAGTTTGCTGCAGCGTCTTCCGGCGCTTCAGCCGCGTCGCGCAGATATTCGTGGGCGAAAAACCCGAACGGGCCGACGCGATACTGAACTGCGACGATGATGACGTCCTCGTTGGTCGCGAGCCGTGAGCCTTCATAGTTCGATGCGCGGCCCCAGACATTGGCGCCGCCATGGACCCACACCATCACCGGCAGGTCTCTACCTTCCGCGTCCGGCGGTGCGTAGACATCGAGATAAAGACAATCTTCCGAACCGAGGATGTTGCCCGGCTTGATCCCTTCGCCGGCGTTCAACCTGTTTGAAACCTGCATGCACCGTTCGGCATACCGCGTTGCGTCGCGGACGCCATCCCATGGCGCAGGCGGTCGAGGCGCGCGCCATCGCAGATCTCCCGCGGGCGGCGCCGCGAAGGGAACGGCGCGCCAGCTATGGGCGCCGTCGGCTGTTGTAAATCCGACGATTTCGCCTTGCGCTGTAATGCGCCGGGTTGCGTCGTCTGCGATAGGATCAGCGGGCGCCTCTTTGGCGCAGGCTGAGAGGCTGAACGCCAAAGCGAGCAGGACGGCAAAGCGCATTGAAAATTTCCCCAGTTATCGCGGTTGCGCCGCCAATAGGCCGCAATGATCGCGTTCTGGCAAGGCGGTGTCGCAGCACCGGAGAGAATCACCATACCAAGCGGCTGCCTGCAGAAAAGGAATGTACCCCATGACCAGCGCGCGTATCGGCTCAAAAGAAAATCCATCCCAGTTTGACTGTTATGACGACCTCGCCGGCAACGAGCCTTATTTCGTCATTCGCGCCGATGATCCGCTTTCTGATTCGCTCGTGGAATTGCATGCCTATATCGGCGCCGGACAAGCGGGCGCGGCGCATAACAAGCTTGCGGAAATCATGGCGTTGACCGGCGAACGCCCGCCGCGCCCATCGGATTCGCCGAAATATCG
>JAJFFU010000005.1 GCA_021776465.1 Parvularculaceae bacterium | reverse complement strand
TTATACTAGCCCCCTTTGGAATTTTGCAATCTGTTCCAAATTTCTTACAAGGCATCGGCACAACATCAACATTCTTATATCCCAGCCTGTCCATTGCAAATCTCTTTGACGTTTCACTATGAACCAACACTAAGTCAACATATTTTCTTATCACTTCATTATGCTTCGGAGCATTGATGTTCAACGTATGCTGTGTCACAACAACAGGAATGCCCCTGCTGTGAGCTTGAATACAAAGATTCTTCATCCGCTCAGGACTGTGGAACTGATACTCATGCTGAACATGTAGTATCTCTGCCTTGTTGTTATCTAGATGGTCACTCCACTGCTTATCTGTCCCGTTCATCAACCCTACCGGTCTAACACTACCTAGTGCCGCAGATAGCGATTTAGCGTATTCTCCAATACCGCAATGTTTTCCTTCAACTGCTGATGTGCAGCCAATCATTACTGGCTTCTTTACAATTCCAACACTAGGCTTAATTTGTTTACGAGATATCTCTACATCTCCGTTAGCAATATCCACAATATCCATCAGCTTTCTCGACGCCACTTTCCAGTCGTAATTTTCCACCATATAATCGCGATTATCGGCGTGTTTTTCGCCATTTATGCAAAATTGAATTGTATCCACCATATAGTCTTCATCAATGTGAAACCAGTTTAAATCTTCATAAAGACGGAATAATGCGCCTGCTTGGTTGGCTGGCTTGGCTTCACTATCAATAAGGAACGCATGCCCCTCTCTGAGATACTCTGGGTAGGCCGAATGGTTTGGAACTACAAGCTGTTTGTTCATTGAAGCAGCGGCTGCAGCGTTTAGATCCCATCCTTCTCCTCTTGACGTTGAAATGTAATGCGTGCAATTCTGTAGAAGCATCGGCATTTCATGATCTTGAAGCGTCATGAGGTATACAAAAATAGGAGCATGCTGTCCCTGCTGTATTCCAAGCTCATCTCTAATAGCCTGCACCCTCTTACCAAAGAAGGCCGCCCTGTTTTCTGAGTAGGACGACAATTTGATAATTAAACAGCTATCTTTGTTCCCTTCTGTCGCCCTTATCCAGCAACGCAAGAGCCCATCAATATTTTTTCTATCACTAATTTCTTGGATGTTCATAAACCTGTACTGATATTTTTCAGATAGCTCTTCGTCAACACCAATCGAGATAGGCTCTGCATCAGGAGAGTAAAGCGTTGTATTGATTCCAAGTGGAGATACAAACACTCTATTCTCATTTACCCCGCTCCTCACCCAGCCATTTTTATTAAACTGTGTAGGAACTACAATGTAATCTGTCATCGATCCAAAATCAGCCCACTGGCGACAAATACCATCCGCTTCAAACATCGTGTAATTTACAATGATTTTATTTTGATGAGGTGATTCTTGGTCATGAATCTGTTCAGGAAGACAGAATGATAAAAGAACATCTGCCCCAACGTATGGAGCAGACTTTTGTAAATTATCAAATAATTCTGGAACAGCAATTCTATTTTCTACGGCTGCCCATTTTTGAAAATCATGCAACCCAACAAGGTATCCATCATCATGAAACCCTTTGGCGAAGTTTCTAATTACATGAGAATAACCGGTTGGATATCTAAACGGCCCAAACATTTCCACTCTCTTAACCTTACTCATATTACACCTCATAAACGGAGTTTACTTGATCTCTCAAACTTGGATCGTAGAGAGCTTCAATGCTATCTACCATCATTTTCACACTCTTATCCCAGTCGTAACTCTTGGCTTTCATTATTCCGTTTTGCCTTTTGTTATAAAGGGCCGGATTTTCGTGGTTTTTCCAGTCTGAATACGCCTTTTCTAGCGCTTCTGCAACATCGTCTGGAGATACAATTTTTCTTATACAAGTCCAAACATTGGAGTATAAATCAATTCCATCCATCAAATAACTATTATCTTCCTTGCAAAAGTCCGTATGCCCAGAGAAATTAGTAACAATCGGGACACACCCACATGCCATAGACTCCAAAATTGGCAAACCAAATCCCTCTCCAATCGTAGGAAATACTAGGACATCGGAAATCTTGAGGTATGACGACATTGTCTCTTCATCAACAATACTGTCAACAATGAAACACCTGGGTGACCAGAATGATTTCAGGTCATAATCCATCGGCATATCCCCCCATTCGTGGTACGGAATTTTTCTACTATGAGTGATACACACCATCGTGACGTCAGACTTATCTTCGGCGAATTTCTTCCACCCAGCAAGAGCCGCAGCAAGATTCTTTCTTCCGTGGTTGTGGCCAACAAAAACTCCAACAAAATTATCTGTCAGAGGAACCTTGGTAGTGGCTCTTAGGGCCTTCTTCTCGACGTCTGAAAATGGCTGGAAAGTGTCATGAGCAACCCCGTAAGGAATCACATCAACATCAAGCCAGAACTGGCTGTCGTGGATTACCCGCTTCCCGTATTCTGTAGGAGACCAGATTGTATGGCAAGCCTGTAATATTGGAAACCATCTATAATCTATGGGCTCGCCATCTATTGTAAAATACCCTACAAATTTCACATTTGGAAATTGTTGACGTAATTCTGGAAGTTTAGGAAACTCAAAACAATCATGAGATAACACCACTATATCGGGACGAAATTTTTCTATCACGTCCTTGATTAATAATGTGTTACTCCTGACGATATTAAACACGTGGACATCATCAAATATCGATGTGGATCCGACCATTTCTGTATTGAAGAATCCTGCATATGCTACGTCATAAGTTTGTTTTAATCTCTGAACGCTTTCTCTGGCCACTCGACTCTGCCCCACATGCTTATGCAGCGGAGAATCGCTTACCCAAAGAAGCCTCTTTCTTCCTTCTGGCATTACTTAGATGCTTTCTTTTTCTTCTTTTTTGGTTCCTCTTGCTCAGCTTCTAGGGTCTCGATGAGATCGACCAACCCGTTGTTGGTTTCCTCTACAATCTCCCACCTTCTGTTAAGTTCAGATACGATTAATGGATGCCTCATCTGTGCCTTGAGATCCCTCTTCGTATGAATGTTATTCACGTCACCGATAGTGATAAGCTCTTTCAGGAGATCGCCTAGAGGCACACCCTTCAATTCATCTACCATCTGCTTCGCGTGCCTTTCCCTATTACTTTCCCTTTTGTTCATATAATCACCTCTGCTGTGCTGCAATTACCTGACTTATTCACCAGGATTGTTTGCGGCAATACATCTCTAATAGCGCTATCATGGCTGATCACAAAAATCTGCCTAAACCTCTTTGAGAGAATGTTAAATATCTTCAAAGAAATTTCTTTATTATAATCATCGAATGAAGCCATAGCCTCGTCAATGAACAATGCTTCTATACTCACATCATATCTCTGACTTAGGTACATTGAAAGCGCTACACGTAACGCAATATTTACCTGAGCTTTTTCTGCTCCACAAAGTACAAAATAAGACCGAACATTATTATTATGTGTCGTATGGATATTAATGTCAAGGGTTTCTCTTTGCTCACCCTTTGTTGTTAATTTCACCGTGTCAAGAGATAAAGAAAAACCTGCCTCATACTGCTCAAGGAATGAATTAGCATCAACCTCTATCTGTTTAACTGCAGATTCAATAATGTCAACTGGTACCCCGCTCTTTCTTGAGCAAGCCGCCACAACTTTATTCCATTCTTCCAAATCATGTGATACAACACTTCTTTCTTCTTTGAAAACACTAATCCTTGATTTAACGCCATCCACTATATCTCGCTTGGAAATTAACCTCTCGTATCGTAAGCGCGCGTCAAATAACTTCTGCCTGTTTTCTTTATCTCTTTCTTTTAAAGATTCTCTATGACGTTCAAGCCCATACAGCAATTCTTTACTCACAGACATTTGCGCCATCTTCTTTTTAATTTCTTCTCTCCCCTCTCTGTACTCCTTCAAAATCTTAGAGGCGGATTGAAATTCTTTGACAGCATTAGCGTGTTCGAACTCAGCAATAGTTAGGTCGCTATCAATTTTCGCAATAATCCCATTAAGTCTATCACGTTCTCGCTGAATTGCAAGCATTTTCTTGTAATTTTCTGCTATTTCTTCCTTTTCACCCATAGAAGAATATAGGTCAATTTTTCTGTTACTTAGTAGTTTTTCCCCGTCAATAAGCGTTGAAAGACAAATTGGGCACTTAGGCATAGTTTTTTCAGAATCAGCAGCAACCTGAATAGCCCCAATAATTTTTTCCTTATTTGCTATCTCACCATCTGACCTATCCAGGTCTCTTTTTAGCTTCACCACCCTTCTATCCAGGGCAATGCCTTTGTAATTATCAGCCTTGTGTTGCTCTAAACTTCGATTGTATGATTGTTTACTAGCCAGAAGATCTTTTTTTCTCTTTCCGGCATTTTTTGCCGCTATATCTTTTAGCTGATGGTAGCTCTGAGGGTCATGACCTTCCATGATATTCATACTATCATTCAGCGCGTCAAACTCAGCCTTCTGTTTTTTAACAGCGGAGATATCTTGTTCTGCACTCTCTAATTTTTCTGCAATCCTTTTCAACTTGGAAGTGTATTTTTCAACCTTTTCAACCTCTGAAGCAATTTCTGAATCGAAATCAAAGTTGGAATATTCTCCAAGAGTGGACATCTCATTTTCTATGTTAGTATCTAATCTCCAAAGCTTTTTCCTGAATTCTAAAACTTCTCTCTTCGCAACCTTGAGATATTTCTCCCAATTATCCAACCCTAGAATAGATGCTAGATATTTCTTTCTCTCGCTAGGATCTAGTGTTGTAAATGAATCCAACGCATCTTGAATAAAGAACACTGTCGCGCCAAAGATGAAGTGTTTCATGTTGAATAAAATTTCAAGCTCTTCACCAACATTGTTATGACCCTCTGTCATCAGGTCGCCACCGCAGTATAATTGTGCTTCAGCACCCCCGGAAGCTCTCCTATATCGAGAGATTTTATAATTGTTTCCGTTAAACTCAAAACCTAAATCAACATTAAGGCCGTTAGTTTCTTCCCTGATTAAATCTCCACCCACGCCTCCAGAATAATCCTTCCCAGTGAGTGCGTAGTAAATTATTCTGAAGATCGTACTCTTTCCAGATGTATTTGATCTGTCTGTCCCATCAATTGAGCCAATAATTGATGCCATAGAGACATTATTAAGGTCTAAATTAAGTTCTTTAAATACCCCACAATTCCTCGCTTTTAAGTAATTTATCTTCATATTTCCCCATTCTTGACAAGTTTTACATAGCATGCTTCTCTTGCAGCCTTGTTTTTTATTTCACCTTCTGCGAACCCATGCTTCCTCAATTCGCTCTTCTGCTTCGCCACACTTTTCTTCATCAATTCAATAACCACTTTCTTAGCCTTTGATTCTTCAAATGTAATTCCCATCTTATCCGCGTAAGTAATGATCTTATGACATGTTTTACAAACCATACGTAGCTTATCTGATGATACTAAAAGCCTGTACAAGAACGTACAGGCCTCCACTGCGTTAGAACACTTCCCGCTTGGTTCGATATGATCTGCTTCTACTTGCGACTGAGGGAACATGCCCTTACACACTTGGCATTTAATCTCATACCTAGTCTTAATCTTACCCTTATTTTTGCCTGTCTTATAACGAATTGGCTTTCCTTTGCCATCAAGAACTTTCACCTTCTTCCTGCTAGCCATCTTCAATTTATTACGAGGAATCCATCGTGTCCATAATTGACGAAGGCGTCCTCGTATCCATGTCCAATAAGCCGACTCGCTCTTCCATATATCAGGGTATTCTTTCCAAGGTTTATGTTCGTTAGCGTGAGCAATAAATCTATCAATCTCTTCCTGCGTAAAACTCACTTCATTCCCCTAATAATATTTCTGCCTTTCTCCAGCACCCCTTCTCTCAAATGCACATCCACATTTCTTTCACACCACTCGCTATAGAGGTCAGCATAAGCATGCTTCCTGCTCAGTACTTCAGTTTTCGCACTCTCCCTTTTTCTAAACACTTCTCTCACCCTAGGCTTTGTGCAATAGAATGGGCCAACTCTATTTATAAGAAGAGATAGTCTTGCAACATTGGCCGTAATCTTACTTCTCGTTTGTATAATTGATTTTACATCTGCGTCTTCGACACCCATCTCTATTAGCTCTCTCAGACAAACTTCATCTTCTTGTTCCAACCATTCATCGTCTACGACGACTTGGACCATCTTGCGAACGGGTATCGTATGAAACTCATAACTGATTCCCTCATCCACAGTAACAACCCAGAACCCATTGCTATTATCGCGCTCGCCAAAATCAAAACGTGCGGGACTGCCTGGGTACAAACACACGCTGCTCATGCCAACATGTTTCACCTCCTGTGGTTTATGAATATGACCAGATAATATTAAGTCAGCATTCAATTCCTCTGTGCCGGAAATACCAATGCCTCCAGCTATCATTATTTCTTCAGAACCGTTCACAGCACCAGTAAAATGGTGGTGCGCTACCAGTATTTTATGAGGACATCCATATTCATTAGAAATAGGCTCTAAATGGTCGATTTTCTTCAAATATGGTCGAAAAGCTAAACATACATTACCTACTTGTATTTCTGCATTCTCAATCTCAACCCCATGAATCCTTTCGTTTCCTCGCGACAATTTGCATGTTAACCCAACTGGGCCAATAACAGGAGTCGCCACCCCTCTCATTTGCGGAGCAGGGTCGTGATTTCCGCAGATAACAAACTTCTCTCCAGGGAAGGAATCAATTAATTGAGAACACTTCTCAACCAAATGAGCACGGGGGTTGTTCGTGTGGAACAAATCCCCCGCAATAATAGTGTGTGTACACCCAAGCTCTTTTGCTTTCTTGGAAATATATTCTATCCCCTGAATGCTTTCTTGCGTCCTTGTTGGAAATGCAGTCCTCGTACTTCTACTGTGTCTCGCAATGCCTAAATGCCAATCGGAAGTTAGACAGAATTTAATCATGAAACTCTTCGTCTTTGCAAGCGGATTTCTTATATTTTGCAAGCTCTCCGATCAAATTGTTCCTCTCAATTATAACCTGTTTTAACTGTTTGTCAAGGTCTGTTACCTTTCTTTTTAGTTTTCTAATTTCTTCTGCCATTCCAGATTCAAACATTATACCACCTTAATTCCCTCAGAATCTATATTCAACACTATCTCTTTCGGTAACAAGAGAGCCTTGTCTTTTTCATCTTTTAAGCCTTTGACGAAATGATTCTTAGTAGTTTTCCATCTGACAGTAGAACTTTTCTTTACTTGTACACCCTTTCTCTGAACGGTGTCTGTTGACTTATTGAACTTCCCAGATTGAATTATTAATTTACTCATGTATTCAAGGACTCTCCCACCAGCGTTAGTTGTCCCAGTATTTCCCACATTTCCATAATATCTATTAACAATCAATGGGGCAATCTTGTGTTTAAGTGACCTAGTAACAATTTTCCCAACACCTAAATTATTTATCTTAGCATGACCACCTGGCTTTTGCGACTCTCTAACAATATCAATTTCATTATCTCTCATTGATACAGTGTTTCCAAAAGAGTCAAATATAAACAACAATCTTTCGCCTGGGTATGCTTCAAAAAATGAATCTATTGCCTGAAATGTATCATCCCATGCAAGCTCAGAAATAACCTGCTTGATGACGATGATTTTATCTGGATCCACTCCCCATGCTAACAAATCAACATCTGTTGTCTTCTGTTCTGTTTCTACATAGATAATTCCGATTCCTTGATCTTGCGCTGCCTTCATCGCAGTAATAGCAAGGGACGTTTTTCCGCTATCTGGAGACCCAGAGATCTGGACAAAGCTACCGAATGGCAGCCCCATAATTCCATACGTCTCTTCCCACCATTCAGGCATAATAACATAGTCTTTAGGGTCTTGACTTAACTTATTCAGCCCGCCGCCAACATTGATATCACTTCTCTTCTCTTGTGCCTTGCTCTGGTTTTCTTTCACTTTATCTAGAATGGCACTATAATCAAATGACATTTACTGCTCCTTACTGATACTTCTAAAAGTGATATGTGCGTCAGAGAAAACGTCAATCAAGGAGTCAAGCCTTCTGTAACTAGATTCTACGTTTCCGTAAGCGATAACTTTATCCACGTAACTTTCATCCATGAATGCCAATTCTTTTTTTGCACTAATCGCCTTCTCTTCAACCCTCTTGACAGCTTTGGACCATTCTGATTTCATATCAGCTTTAGCAATAGCAACCTTTTTTGCATACTCATATCGTTTTTCGATCAATATACCGCACACAGCAAGAAAAAACACTGCTCTATCAAATGCGTCCGTCACTCCAAATTTATCTACGTTTAGCTTTTCAAAAGCTTCTACAATTAATTTTTCAATCTTATCGTCAGTTTGTAACTCGTATTCAATTTCCATTTATTCTCCGTATCTGACAGGAGGGAGGGCTTTACACCCTCCCTCCGTCTCCACATATTTATATTACTCTTTTAGAAAGGAACGTCGTCACTGCCAACATCGGCTGCGACTACCGCTGTTTCTGCCTGTGGTACAGCAATGAATTCCGCCTCTAGAAGCGTAGCCTCTGGAGAACGCACCACGCTCTCGATGTTAGAGTACTTACCGTTCTTAGACGGCTTTGTGATGATCATGCAGGGCATGCCAATGACATCCTCTGGATGAACCTTCACCTTGAATCCCTCTTCAGGATCCAGGTTCTTGTAAAATGGCTTGAGCCACTTAATCAACGTACTCTTTGGGTGGATCGACTTCTTTGCGAAACCGCTTGCCCACTCTCCCTTATACTCGCCTTCTTGAGTTACTTCGAAGGTGACCATTAGAACATCTTCCTTCACACCAGGTTCTCCGAACTTGTTACGTTCTCTCGGCTCGATCTTCTCAACCTTCGCCTGGTACGGAGTACCCTCTTCTAGGATCTTCTTCTCAAAACCAGATCCAGTCCTTCCATAAGTAATATCACCAATTTCCGACATTTTACAACCTCCAAATAATGGCCTTTTTTGGCCTAATACACCACGCTTTCTACAACATTACCCTTGGGGGTAAAAACTGAAACAATCTGCATACCGTAGTTACCCTTGTTTCCCTTGGACACCCAGTCAAGTTTGAAAGAAGAATCATAACCATCATGCTTTATGAGTTTCTTTATCACCTCTGCGCCATCCTTGGGAACAAAGCCAGCTTGCTTCCATTTTCCAAGATTAACATATACTGCGACTGCATTCTTATCATACTCGTTATCTTCGTCAGCCTTCAGCATTAATTCTGCATCACCAATCTGCTGACTTACAAATTCATCAAGTTCTTTTAGTACCTCCTGCCTTCCTTCGAACGTTACTCCGTTTACACGAAACCGAATTGTTGCAGGGTGTTCAAGTAACTTACCACTTTTCACAGTGAATTCAAATTCTTCTTTATTCACAATTTCTTCCTTTAGGACCCGTGGGTCCATCCCCTTCTGAAAAATTTACTCAATAGCAATCCTCTATCGCCTTCTCTAAGAAAGAAAACTCCAGCGTTGCCTTCAGCCAGATTATCACCATAAACTTTGTATAGGCTGGCAAAAACAGTGACGTCATGAACGACGTTCTCTGTTGTACGGATGGACAGAAAAGCCATCTCGTTATTACGACTGTCTGTCCATAGTTTTATTCTATCGACAACAGCGAAGTGGAATGTTTCATCAAGACCGCATTTTTTGGCCAACTCTTTGTGGTTAGCAGTCTTTTCCCACCGATGTAATTCTGACATGATATCATATTCTACGTTAAAAGTAAAGTACTTTTTTTCGATTTTTGATTTTTCTTCTGAAGAAAATGCTCCAATAGTTGCGAGCTTGTCTCGGAGGTAAATATCCCTCCACAACTCTTTTTTCCTTTTAGAAGGAAGTTTTGCTACCGACACCTTCCTGTGAAGCTTTGGAATGTCTTTCAACGTCAAACATTTCTCGCCAATAATTTTCACCAACTTCGCCTCGTATTTTTCATCAGTTTCTAGAGGCGTTAAATTCACCATGTTCTTGTCAATCTCGACCATGGATTTGTGGAACGTAAATAATTCTTTATCCTTTGGAACGTAAGTTTTTCCAGACACTAAAGGAACATCTTTGAAGAAGCCAAGTTCAATAGCCGTCTCCATCTTCCTTCTGTTGAACTTACCCAAATTCATCTTACTTGTAAAATCTTCAAACGATATGTAGGGTCGATGTTCAATAATCATCTCAATATCAGATGACGATAGATTCTTAGCATACGACAAACCGAAATACATCTTCCCATCCTTGATGTAAAAAGAATTTGAAATACTGTTGATATTTCCTACAATAACATTTAGTACGTACATGTTCTTGCCAAACTCAATAAACTCTCTCGCCTTTTCTATGGAGTTGGCTTGGTTTATGTTGCACACAATAAATTCGTATGGATGATAGTGTTTCAAGTACTGGCAGTAATATGCAAGCAACGAATATTGCAAACTGTGCGATTTGTTAAAATTGTAGCCTATTTGCGACATTAATTGTTTTATTACAACTTTTGCATCATTGGGATCAATCACCCCAAACCCTCTACTCTCCATCAGAGCGATAGCATCATCAAGAACCTTCTTCGGTTTCTTACCGACAGCCACCTTCTCCATATTCCTTCTCATCACGTCACCTTCGCCGAGGTCAAGCCCCATCTTATTCAAGATAGCAATCACTTGTTCTTGGTAAATGATTAATCCGTGCGTATTCTTTAGAATATCCTCGAACTCCGGATGAATATAATCTTCTTCCTGAATACCATTTCTTCTGTCGAGAAAATGATTGTGAACATTGGCATTAAGAACGGCTGGCCTATACATCGCATTACAGTGCGACAAGTCAAAGATATCCTTAGGTTGTACAGCTTTAGTCATCCCAGAGATCCCTGCCCCAGTAAATTGGAACACACCAGTGTTATCACCAGCACAAAAATCTGTGTACACCTTCGAATCATCTGGCTCAAGCTCATACAAATCGTAAATTCCATTCTCCATGCCAATCATCTTAGCAGTAGAATCAATAACAGATACCGTTGACAATCCAAGGAAATCAAATTTGATCAGACCAATCGTCTCAAGCAAACCCTTATCGACCTGAATGTTGTAGAACACGTCTCCTGCTTGGTTAGATACTCTCATGAGAGGAGCGTAATCTGTGATAGTTGTATCTGCAATCACCACAGCGCCCGCGTGTGTCCCGTACATCCTCGTGTTTTTGTGTAACCCGACGATATATTTCTCTACATGAGGATATTTTTTAATGAATGCACCCACATCTTTACGCTTCTGCTTGAGTTGTTCCCAAGTAAGCTGTGCATCCTTCAAAGAATCGATAGTTTTAGCAGCAGCATTAACCTCTGCAAAAGGGATACCAAACCCCTTAGAAACGTCACGAATCAGCGTATTATATGACTGTTCACCAAACGTGATAACTGTTGACACGTTCTCGTTTCCATATACAGTTTTCAAGTAGTCAATAAGCCTATCTCTACCATTAGAACAGATATCCATATCAATATCTGGTAACTTACTTCGTTCTTTATTCAGAAAACGCTCAAACTGAAGTTTGTATTTGATAGGATCAACATAGATGATGTCTAGGAGATAGCACATCAGAGATCCTCCCGCGCTTCCGCGACCTAGAGACACTCCAATTCCGTTATCTCTGCAATATTTCAGGGCATCCCACACTACGAGAAAGTACCCGATATATCCCATAGACTCAATAACTTCAATCTCTCGGTGTAACCTATCCTTGTACACCTTCTCATCTTCTACAAACTTATGCTTTTTTCTCTTCCACCCATCATTCACCAGCTTCTTTAGATATGAAATCTGGGTTTCACCATCTGGTACAGGATATATTGGGAATACAGGCTTGTCATTAAGCGTTACATTACAGCGTGCAGCAAGCTTTACTGTATTGTCGGCAAATTCTTCAAAATTTGCCATGGTTATCTCATGCGAGTCTTCTTGATGATGATCAAACCACTGCCCGCACATCTCTTCTCGTGAAGCAATGTAGTGGCCTTCCGTGCTATACCCTTGAAATTCATCAAATGGAATTAGCTGGGATCCCTTCTTGAATCGCATGCGCTCAATGTATTTCCACATACGATGGATTTCTTTATCTTCTTCCTTGACGTAGTGATAGTCGTTCGTCACAACGATAGGAATATCGTGTTTATCGCAAAGTTCAATCACTCGCTTGTTGAAGTGCTTCTGGACATCAGAGCCATTGGTTTGAACTTCTCCATACACTCTATCGCCAAAAATGCGCTTCAGATTTAAAAGGTGCTTTTCTGCTCCGTCCAAATCATCGATAACAATTACTTCACCTTTGCCGGATTCGTCTATCTCGTCCTTTTTAGGCCAGCGCGAAATAAAATCGTTAAATTTACTACTCATGCACCCAGTGAGAATGATTAGTCCTTCATTATACTTCTCAATGATGTTCCAGTCTGTTCTTGGCTTGCGGTAGAAGCCATTGATGTTTGCGTCTGTGATGATTTTAAATAGATTACGCAGGCCTGTATTATTCATTGCTATGAGGCCGACGTGATTGTTTCTCATCCTCTTTCGAGTTAATTCTTTAATTTCATCTTTACTGAGCCCCTGCTTATCTTCATCTGATAGGGACATAGCACTCTGATCATCAACAACGTATACCTCTGAGCCCATAATGGCCTTTACGTCTTGTTTTTTACATTCGTTATAGAACTCTACGAACGATGCCATTGTTCCATGCTCTGTAATCGCTATGGCATCCTGACCCTTTGCTTTTGCTTCCGCCACAATATCTTTGACCTTAGCACAAGCATCAAGCAATGACCCACGCTCTGAGTGTCCGTGAAGGTGGACAAAATTTCCCATACTACTCCTTATTCATCAATTACAGCAGTAATATCTCTGAAGTCAAAAATCTTATATCCCTTGTATTCCTGTGCATGCTTCAGCGAAGGTTCATTGATAAGAACACGGTCGCCAACTTTCACAATTGTCCTCAGCCCAATTTCTGGATTCTCTGGCCCTACAGCCACAGCAATTGTATCATTAATCTGTGACCCAACCATAACAATCCCGCCTACAGATGTCTTCTCGCCGCGCTCCTCATTTAGGACAATAATCTTGCCATGAGTCGCCTTTAGTGGTACTTTTGTTTTCATATTTATTTCCTCAACTAATATCTAGAGCTTTATCATCTGCCATTAGAAAGTCCATTACATTTCTCAAACTATCCCAATGGGTGTGACCTTGCTCTCGTAGTTCTCCAATATTCTTACGCTTCCTTTCCAATTCCTTATCCGTATCATCCTTCTCAAGCAAAAAATCAGTCATCACATCATTTAAATTGTAAAGCTGCTTTGCAACGCTAGAGCCACTCTTGAACTTCTTTGGCGGCTGCTTCTTCACAATAAATGGAGCGAGCTTTTCCTTGATTTCTACAAGCTTCATTGTCGGGTTGACAATTGTCAGAGCCGTGTTGATATCGTCTCTATCTTCCACCTTAGAAATTTCTGACAGCTTACTCTTTCCATAATCCGCAAACAATCCTTCATCCATTACCGGAATAAGTCTAACAGCAATCCTTTCAAGCTCGTATGCTGTCTGTCTGCTTATTCCAATATTTTCCTTGACAAACTTAGCCCAATGCTTATCCTTATCTAGGAAGAACTTCTTCTTCGCTTCTAGTAAAAGTACAGCAGCCTTGCGTACGCTACCAGTCATAATATATTTGATATTGTCTGCGTACTCAACTTGGTCCCACGTTTCTCTTGCTTGCTCCATTACAACAGCTTGATCCATATTACATCCCCTTTCATTTTATTACATTCATACACATAATTGAAAAACCCATAAAAAACGTCAACAAACCCCCAGATAGGAGCAATAATAGAACATATACATCATTCTCGTCTCCTACATCATTATCATACTTCATTATCCCAACAACACACGAAATGATAAAAAGAACAGATATGGAACAAAATATTGCAAAGAATACCGAACCCATTACACTCTTGCCTTTATCGAATACTTATCGCTAAACACTTGTTCAACTATGAAGTCTGAATAGAGATTCAAGTCTTTTTCTAAGTATTTCTTCACCGTATTCGCCGAAGGCTTTCTACCATTCACCATCGGTAGTTCTCTACGAACTTCCTCTATTGTTTTCGGTCCATCGATCAACATCTCAACAATATCATGAAACCTTCCGCCAAATATAAATGGATTGTTGATAGGTCCATCAATCCCTATACTGTTCTTCTTAGCACCGGGAATGCTCAACATATCTTTAACGTCCTTGATTCCCTTGAGGATCATTTCATATTTATCCTCTTCTTCAAAGAAACTTAGAGCACTTCCTTGTTGCAGAAGTTGTTCATCCATTGCGGCTGTGTCTTCATCGTCGAATGACACACCAAATCTATCACCACAATGATGACACACTGCATCTCCGCTCGAATACCTGTATAGGTCACACGGATACCTTCCTTCATCATTATCTTGCGAACAAAACTCAGATGGCCACCCCACTTCACTTTGTGGTATCTGGTGAATCGCTTTATCTTTCATTTTCATATTCCTTTCTAGTAGCTATATATTCATACGGTAAGCCCCATTGGTCGCGTATTGTTGAAACATATAGGTCGAGGTCTGAAATCGTCACCCTAAAAAACCTATCAAAACAGTCAAGCTCATATGCGTAAAATGATGCTACATCTCTTAGTTTATTTTTCCAAATGAAGAAGTGATCAAAATTATAAGACGAGCAAAAGAATTCAGAAAAACACCCGATAACACAATTTTGTACCTCTCCAAAAAATTGCCTAGACCAAATTATGTTTTGGTCCGGATTTCCTTTTACCATTGAACGATGTAACAAAGCCCCGTCTCGAAAACTCTGACGCCTTCTTTTGTTTATTAGCAGGTAGTTGATGAGGAAATATCCGTCACCCGTCTCTTCATCCACATGGTACGCCCATGAGCGCCCATCATTTGAGATCAGAAAACCAAATCCATTAATTTTAATGGCATTTTCAGAGATTATTTTCCTTTTCTCTAAGAGTTTGCTAAAGAATATTGACATATTAGCGAAGCAATCTAACGTCTTATATGCCCTTTGCGAATAGAGCATACTCGTCTTTCCAGTCAAGTTTCCAATGACTAAGACATAATTATTTTCTGGGTCAGAGCTTTCTTCTATATTCATATTCTTATTGCGCCGTCTATGGCATTCTGTATCTCTGCGTATGTAGATTTGTCTGGGTCCATCCTACTATCCCTGCCTACGCGCATGTCGAACACCTTGCACTGCGGGGATAGTAGTGAAGCGGCTTTCTTAGCAGCACGTTCCCCAGCTTCTCCAACATCATAGCACAGATATATTGTCGTGAAATATTTCTGCAATAGCTTGGCCTGCCACTGATCCAGTCTAGCACCAAACGTGCAAACCGCAGGGAAACCATAACTCCACAATCTAATAGCGCACCAAACGCTCTCCACAACAATTACCCAATCGCGAGAAGATATTCTGCTCAGATTGAACAGTGCCCCTCTCATCTTTCCGCCATGGTACTTACCTCTACCATTCGGCTCTTGGCCAATCCATGAAATCACTTGTGTACCATCTTCGCTGAAGATTGGTATGATAATCCATGAATTGCAAATTGGGTCCACAGATATGGTAATCTTGAATTCTTCTTGGATTACCGATGGGTTTTCGTAGAACACGTCATTCCCATCCTCACCTTTATAATACCTCATTCTGTTGAGATAATCAACTACTTTTTCAGGAATATTTTTGAGTGCAATCTTCTTGTATTCATGTTCAAGTTTCTTGTTATCTTCTCTCCCAAATGCCATTAGGTAGTTGGCTATCCCTGTATGAGAAGCTTCACCTTTTGTAATTACATCCATAGCCCTTGGAAACGAAATGTCAAGAATGTTCATTATGAATTGCGGGAACATACCTCTCCCACACGAACACACCCAACATCCATTATCTGGCCCCTGCCCCACATAAATCCCAAAAGAAGGACTATTGTCATTATGCCCAGGAAACGGGCACAATCCATGCATTGTCTCTTCGTCCCCTGAAAGACCAGGGGCATATTTTTCAATTAGCGGGACAAGATCAAGATGAGCTATTCTCGCCTGAGTTTGATTCATATTCCCTCTCTATCATGCAAATTTTCCTTGTGGGAGTTTCCAAAATTTATTAACTGTCAATACATTCATCTGAGGCTCGACATCGTATGTCTCCTGGTTAATTCCAGACGAACGCCCCTTGATCATTTGAATTTTTGCTACACCTAAAGACTTCATTATATCCGTCATGATGAATCCAAAAATCTGATCCGCGTGCGCAGATACAGCCAGCTTTCCATACGCAATATCTTCAATCCCAATCTTATCTTCTTGGTATGCCCCTGGGACAATCTGTGCAGACGTAATAAGTGGAACATCAAGCTCAACAGCTATCTCTTTGAGTTCTTGTACGACGCTGTCCATCTTCTCCCACTTGGCGCCTCCCCCAGCTTTGTGAGACGGTGACATGATCCCAATGTAGTCACAAATTACAACGTCTGGCTCAAAACCCGTGTTGTATAATTGCATGTAAAGTTTACGCACTTCTGTGGGCGTAAACTTTCTTCCCATACAAATAATTTTTAGTCTATTGTCTGGCATAGAATCAATCGTTTCCTGCCAGAGTTCATGGTCAGCGTCGTTTAGGAGGCTTCTTCTGAACTTGAGGTGCTCGATTTCCGTAAACCTTGAGTCCAGACGAAAGGACACCGCCTCTGCGCTATCTTCCTTAGAGAAATACGCAACCTTGTATCCAAGTTGGACAAGGTTTGCCGCCAAGTCTTGCTTCCAGACCGACTTTCCACCAGAAGTACGAGCGAGTATAACAACAAGTTCCCCGCGACGTATACCGCCAGAATTGTCATCAATGGGAGGGCAACCAGTAAGAATAACGTCTTCATGTTTATCTCCTGCCATTACCTTGCTTAATCGCTCTTGGTAATGTTGTTTGTAATCAATAATGGTAGCCTCTTCACTACCGTACTCAAATCTAGCAATATTTTCCAAATACTTCCTCATCTCTGTTTCAGCAGATGGAGTATCGCCTAACGCAATGTACTTACCTAAATTTTGTGCACAATCAACAAGATACCTATTCTTGCTGTAGAGCTTTAATTCTTCGCATTTGTGGTGAAAATACGCGTGGTCATGTTCAGCCTCAATGTTCATAGCCATGAGCCTGTTGATTAGTATCTTATACCTGTCAGGGTCTCCCACTTCTGGAGACGATGTAATAGCTGCCTCTACAGTTTTTGGGTGGATATATCCGTCACCAATGGACGTGAATGTTTCCCTGATCTTCTTGAAGATGAATTGTGTATATCCAGCAGGTTTCATCTCAGAGCTTGCTGCTTTGAAATCGTCAGGAAGGAGCGTTTTTATCCCGTGTTTTGCATGTTTCCTAAGCATTAGAGCTAGTACTTCTTCTTCCGCTTCAATGTCCTTCTGTTTCACCTATCACTTCCCTTAGTTCTTCTATGTGATTTTGCACAACTTTGTTTATAAAAAAAGCTTCCGAATGATAATTCTCATCTGTCAATTCTTGGAACTTAATTTCTAATTCCTCTTCCCATTTCACAATCAACTCAAGTATTTTTTGTTTCATCTACACCTCTGAGCCCTAAAATACTCCTCATCAGACTTTATCTCTCTAGCCTCAATCTCTCGTATCAGTTTACTAACTTCTTTTGGTTCTTCAAGCAACAATTGAACATTGTCCCTGAAACCATCATATGCTTTTCTAGATGGCCTGCTGTCGTGCCAGTCAAGAAGATCAGCGAGACCGACCTTAAATTCCTCATATTTTTCATACTTGACATTGGTCGGTTTCTCAATCCTTCTTACCAGTACATCTCGTGTTTTCCTTAGATCTTTTATTTCTTCTTGCAACCCACGAATATATTCGGCACATATATCCAGGCAGTTCTCTACTATATTCCTATTACCCATTAGAATTCCACCTTCTTCATTTTACTTTTTGCTGAATTTGTTGAAAAATCTCTGAGGTTTGGAAAGTTGTTACTGAACGTTAGCTCGTACATAAGCATCTTCATCGCTTCAACAACGGACTTTCCATACCTAGCCCCTATTTGGCCCATGGTTAGATTTGAAGAAATAAATGTTAGAAGGCCTTCTTCCTGCCTTCGCCTGAGAATGTTGTCTAGAATAAGCCCGAAAGATTTAGCGTCAACATCAACACCTTTCCATCCTGAGACAAATTCTTTCCCAAGGTCATCGATGATAAGAATTCCCTTCTCAAAATCTTCTTGTTCGTGATTTGGAATTCTAGTGTCAAGATTTCCCCCTGCACCATAAGCTAGCAGGATATCATTCATCGTGCAATAGGAGTTATTTATGATGCGAGGAAAGGCGGCGTACATTGCTTCCCTAGCACAGTAGGTAGACAGAAATGTCTTGCCAGAGCCGTACGGGCCAATAAAGGCCAGACCAATGTTCTTCTCCACATTCTCATTGATCTTGTCAACGTATCCCTGGATAAATTTCTTTACCCTCTCCGTACGTTGAATATCGACGTCGCCCAAGCCATTGCAGCCCGGGTATGAATCTAGAGAGTATCCCAAATATTCATCTGGGATTCGTGCCAGGATGGCAAGCGATTCTTTACGATGCCGATCTATACAGCCACAACCATGCTCAACGTAATCGCCGCCACATTCCTCACAACCATCAACCATCTTAGCCTTGGCATCTCTCACTCTATTCAGAGCTTCGGCTTTTGTTATCACGCCCTGCTAGCCTCCATTTCATATGGAGTCTTGAACGGTTTATTACAGCAATGTTTATACTTCTTGTCTGTCTTTCCGCACGGGCAAATTTCATTTCTGCCAATCTTCGGAGGGAGGAAAAAATACTTGCCGTCTACCGTCTCTCCTACTGGAACCCCTTGAAACACATTGTCGATTGTCATCCTACGAAATGTTGGAGCGCCAGGAGCCCCCTTCCATGCGAGCATCTTCCACAGCTTACCTTTCTTCGGAATATTCACACGCCCTTCTAAAAACTTCCTACTCAAACCCATTAGAACACTTCCCCTGTAGTTTCCTTCTCGTAATCCACACTCTTATCTATATCTATAGTACCATATCTTTTCTTCTTTGTCAAGGAAGTAAGGTGTTTCGCGTATACTTTTTTACTCTTGAAATTCTGAATGCCTAAATTTGTATATCCAGAATCATTCATTAGCCAATCGATAAAGATTTTATATTTCTCATTCCCTACTTCTCTGATGAATGGACCAATCTTCCTTAACTCAACAGGTACGATGAGATGATCTACGCCTGAAAGCTTGTCGAGAATGTATCTAGTAAATTCTTTTGTCTTCCAATCTTTGACCGGCGTCTCATCATACATTAATCCACGGGCTTCCTTCACTGGGCCATATAAATTACCAACACCTTTTTTCTTTGCCTTCTTTATCTTAGGAGATGTTCCAACAGAAAAATCAATCGGCGGAGGATCACTCACTACTACAAGTCTGCCATTTCCTTTATCTATCCACCACTTGTCATTAATTATTATTATTCTAGTGTCAAGAATTTTCCCAACACAAATATCAATTTTTTCTACAGTTTTTGTGTTGTACTTGAACTTCCCTATGTGAGGAGCTACATATTTTTCTACAATCTCTTTTATATGTGGAGTGTATTCCCTACTCAGCCCCTTCAATATATGTCTTGGTAGAACTTTGTGGTTTAGCTCATTCTTGTCATTGAAAATTCCATAATCCCTCATTCTTTTAGCAGAACGATTATATTTCACAACACCAACAACATCCTCAATTTCTTTTTTATCATATAATTCTCTTGTCAACATCACCACTAAAGCGTCTAGCGACTCGCCGACTAGAGATGCCAGCTTCAAAATTTCCTTAAATATCATTATACCTTCTTAGTAACTTGTGCGCCCTAATATGAGCAGTGAGCAATTCTTTATCATCGTCCTGGTGCATGTATGCCACGTCTGTACACAGCACATTCATATCTCTATTTATTCTACCCTGTCTAAGTTTAACGTATAAACGCCTTCTTGTCAAGGAAAAAAAGTGGAAAATTGCACTTATCAAGCCACGCCTGCGTAACGCCGTTAGAGATTTCATTTGGGTTATAATCCTTGTTTTTCTAGAACTTTAATGTTGATTCCCATCCTTTCTAGTAGTTTTACTCGAACCCCAACATCCTCAAGCGTGTCTTCGCAATACATATTGATCACTGTCATTTTATTACGCTGACCTACTCGATCAATTCTCCCATCAATTTGTTCATTTACCGCAGGATTCCACATCATGTCAAATTTTATCATGTAGGATGCGCCGTCAAGCCACTCCCCATCTTCGTTCTCTATCCCGTGCAGATCGATACTTTCCTTTCCGGCTGTGTTCATGATGAATAGCCTGCATTCTGGGTCTGTTAAAAACCTCTCCTGGGCTGCCACCCTTTGTTCTATAGTGAGGTCCCCACAAAGAATTTCGCTATCCCATTTGAGATAATTTTGAAGGACGTACACCATCATCTTATATTTGGTGAACACCACCACCTTATTATCTTCAGCTATTTGTTCAAGAATATCCGTCAGAGCTATCATTTTACTGCTCTCTTCAGGCCACTCAGGGTCAATAAGACCAGGGCTATCGCACATCATTGCCATATATGCTACATTAGCCACAACCTCCAAATTTGTATCGTTGAATCTAGCATTCGCTGCATCGGACAAAATTGTTAATTTACCCTTAGTGCCCTTTTTTTCATCAAATTTTCCAACTTTTTCAAGCTCTTTGTAAAGTTTCTTTTCTTTAGTGCTGAGTTGAACACAATATTCTTTTGTAATTATATCTGGTAACCCATCAATAACGTCGCGCTTTTTGCGTCTGATCATGAATGGTTTGATCTTATCTCTCACTAATTCAATGTGATTGTATGATTTCGGATTTCCCCAAAAATCAAGATTAACATGATACTTGAAAAACCCCGTCTTTTTATAGAACCGTTTTGGTTGGCAAAATAGTTCTGGATGAACAAACCTGAATATTGCATAGAGAGTTTCCAATTTCCCATCGATAGGCGTAGCCGTCATCCCCCATCTATATTTGAGCATAGGGCCCCACCTAGTAAAAGCCTGGGATCTCTTAGAGAGGGGATCTTTCAACCCGTGCACCTCGTCATAACACCCAATAGAATTAGCAAACAAATTTTTGAAGTAACTATTATTCATATACTTCTCGAAATCTCTCTTAAAAGAATCCGGAGTTGTCACATAAATAACATGATTTTGTTCCCAGAGTTTTTTTCGCCTCTCTGGCGTTCCATAAATTTCAACTACATCAACATCTCCCACCATTTTTTTTGCTTCGCTTTTCCATTTTCTAATA